>CAZIFU010000107.1:0-26278 GCA_964539075.1 uncultured Verrucomicrobiota bacterium
TCCCGGCGTCCATTTTCATGATCGTCACGCCCGTCTCCGCGTCGCCGTTGAGGAGTGCCCATTGAATTGGCGCGGCGCCGCGGTAATTCGGGAGCAGCGAGGTGTGGACGTTGAGGCCGCCGAAGCGCGGCAGTTCGAGGACCGCCACGGGCAGAATCTGGCCGTAAGCAGCCACGACGATCAGATCGGGCGCCAGCTCGCGGAGCGTTTGAATGAACATTTCGCTGCGGGCGCGTTCGGGTTGGAGCACGGGGAAGTTGCGTCGCGCGGCCTCCAGTTTCACCGGGGGCGGTTGGAGTTGCAAGTCGCGTCCTTTGGGCCGGTCGGGTTGCGTGATGACGGCGGCAATGTCGTAAGTATCATCCTGGGACAGCGCGGCGAGGCTGGCGCAGGCCAGTTCCGCCGTGCCAAAGAAGACGATGCGCAACGGTGCCATGAATTGCGCCGGAGTATCCCACTTGGCGGCGGTTTGACCCAAGCAAAATGAAGCGGGAAAGAGTTCGGAGTTCACGCTTTAGCGTGTTCTGGCACCCAGACACCCTAAAGGGTGGACTCCAAACTCAGGATGGTTCAAACTCCAAGATGATGCCCAGGATGTCGTCGAGCACTTTGGCGGGGGATTGGGTCGCATCAACCCGGTGCACCAGGTCGGCGCCGTAAAAATCGAGCACTTGTCTGGTTTCGCTCTCGTAGGTTTCCAGCCGGTGGCGGATGACTTCGAGGTTCGCGTCATCGAGGCGGTTCTCGCGCAACGCGCGGCGCTGGAGCCGCTCGACCAGTTTGTCCAGGTCGGCGCAGACCAGATGGAAAACCCCGCGCACGTCCAGGGTGTCGGACAACATTTGCGCCTGGTGCGGATTGCGCGGAATGCCATCGAGCACGAGCACGTCACGTTCGGGATGAAACCGGTTGAGCTGGGTCTGGGCCTGGATGTTTTCCCGCCACAACCGGACGGTGATGTCGTCGGGAACCAGTTCGCCGCGGCTGGAATATTCGACAAACACCCGGCCCAGTTCGTTGTCAATGGTCAGATTGCGGAACACGTCGCCGCAGGCGCAATGAAAGAAGTTGGGGATGGTGCCGAGGATTTTGCCCTGTGTGCCCTTGCCGGCGCCGGGGGCGCCGAACAACAAAACGGTGCGGAATTTCGTGGCGGTCATGGGATGAAAATGTTACCGGTTGGATAATCTTTTCACTGGGCGTCTTTATGGCGCAACTGGACTTCGAGTATTTCGGCAAAGGGAATCATGACCTCGGCGGAGGCGCCGCCGCGTTGCAATTGCAGATGCAGGTCGTCGGTGGTGATGCGCGAAATGCGCGTGCCGGCGTATTCGCCGCGCACAGCCTTGATCACCAGCACCAGGTCCTTTTCCGCCTCGCCCGGCACGACGCGGAAAAAACCGGCGAACTTGGTTTCGATGAAGCGGCGGTTGATCGTGTATTGGCCCCGCTGATAGATCTGGTTCAACTCTGGATGCCCGGTCGCCTCGGTTTTGCGCGCGGCCAGGCTCAAGCCGGAAGGCGCGTGCTGCGCGTCGTCCGGGATGCCGACGACCGACGACGGGGCCGCCGGCACCGGCACTGGCACCGGCGGCTCGGCGGGCGGCGGCGGCGGTTCTTCGGCCGCCCACGTGGGCAGGCTCAAAAACAAGACCGGCCCCAGCACCGGCGCGATGACCGCCGCGCCGCACACGAGGGCAAGCGGCCGGTTGCGATAGTGGGCGATTTCATAGGCGGCGAATAAATTGGCCAGGAAGATCACGCACAAAATCGACAACCCGCCCGGCGTGGCCAGAGCGGCCGCCAGACTGATGCCAGGCGCCGGGCGTTCCAGGCGGGGCACGGGTTTGAGGACGATTTCCGCCTTTTTAGTCTTTTGTTTTTCTTCGACCGAGACTTCGATGTAAAGCCCGGTGAAAGCTTTGGCCTTCGGATTTTTGGCGAGTTCCTTGAGGGCTTCCTGGGAAAATTTCACCCAGGCATGGCGGGGGGAAAAACTGCCGTCTTCCAGCTTGACGACCAACCCCTGGTCGGTGAAGGAAACCGGTTCGCCGCGCAGCGCAGTGCCGTCGGTGAGCGAAAATTCGGCGGCCACCAGGCGTCCCAGCCCGGCGAGCCACAGCAACAAAATTAAAATTGTCGAAAGCCGGCGCATGACTTTCCTTTTGAATAGCAAAAAAGACGCGGGTAAAGGAAGCAAAAATACCAGGGCCTCCGCCGGCTCCTGGTGGCAGCCGGAATCTCGACGTCACCCTGGCGGAGCGCTGCCCAGCACCGTCACCAGGTTTTCCACGGTCCAGCCCGCCTGCGTGGCGGCGAGAAAATCCGCCGCCCCGCCATGTTGCCAGACGCCGTAGCGCAGCGTGGTGAGCGGGTCGGCCCGCAGCGCCGGTTGGACCATCAGTCCGCCAAGATAACCCGCCAGCACGTCGCCGCTGCCGCCCTGGGCCAGACCCGGGTTGCCCGAAGAGTTGACGAAAATTTCTCCAGTGCTCCGGCCCATGAGCGTTTGATGGCCCTTGAGCACCACCCAGCATTCGCTCCATTGGCGGGACAATTCGCGCAACGCCGCCGGGCGGTCGTTCTGCACCACGTCCACCGTTGTTCCCAGCATCCGGGCCGCTTCGCCGGGGTGTGGGGTGAGGAGGCGCAAGTCGTCCAGCCGCCTGGGTTCCGGCTCCACCCAGTCCAGCGCGCTGGCATCGGCGATCATCGGGAAGGGACTTTGCAGCCAGGCCCGGCGCAGGCGCTGCTTCAAGTTAGCGTGCAAATCACGCGCCGCCAGGCCCGGGCCGAAAAGTAACGCCTCACAATAATCGGGGACCGACGTTCCCGGCAGCCACGTCTCCACCATGGCCGACTGTAATTGAGAGGCGACCGGCTGGTAACAATTCTCCGCTGTGAACAAGGTGACCAGGCCGGGCATGGCGCGCAACGCGCCGCGCGTCGCCAGCACCGCGGCGCCGTGGTAGCCCAGACTGCCGGCCACAATCACCAGGTGCCCGTAGCCGCCTTTGTGACTGGCCACCGGGCGCGGCGGAGGGAAGCCGGAAAAGTCCGACTGCAAGGTCCATCGCAAATCGCTCTGGCAAGGGCAGGGGAGCAGTCCGATGTCCGGCGCCACTTCCAAGCGCCCCACGAAGGGCCAGGCGGCGGCGGCGAGCAACCCGCGCTTGGGCGCGCCCAAGGTCAACGTGACTGTGGCGCGGATGGCCGCGCCTTGTGTCTTGCCGTTGTCCGCGTTCAATCCGGAGGGCACGTCCACGGCCAAAACCGGCACGCGAGAGAGATTGATCCATTCGATGAGGTTGATCCACTTCTCGTCCAGCGGGCGGTTCAGGCCGATGCCGAAAAGCCCGTCAATGACCAGGGCGGGGCGCTGCGCCAGCAACGGCGCCAGTTTTTCCAGCCCCGACTCGGGGTTGGTGACGTTGACCAGATGAACGGTTCGTTCGGTCAGAGCTTCGGCGGCCCGGCGGGCGTCCTCGCCGTTGTGTCCCTTGCCGGCGACGATTACAATCGCTTCGCCCGGCCGGGTCCATTTTTTGGCGCGCGCCGCGACAGCCTGACCGGCGCGTCGCATCACTTCGGCCTCGGTCTGGCCAGCCACCCAGGTGGCCGCTTCCCACTGGCGCATTTGCTCGACGTTGATGACGGGAACGGGCATGGAAAATTTTGAGTTTTTAGTTTTAAGTCGCAGGCGCCGAGTCACCCCAGCGTTGACTGCCGGCGGCAATTGAAAACTAAAAACTGAAAACTAAAAACTAAAAACTACGCCAGGCGGCCTAATTGTCCGGGAAGGAGAGCCGGTTGGTGGTGCCCGAATCGCGCAGATAATCGTGCAGGGCGTTGGTGGTGAACTGCTGCACGCTGCCATCGGTCAGGGCGATGTTGCCGATGCGATTGTGATAGCCGGTCGTCCAGCTTACGTCGTAATAGTTCGTGCCGACCGTGGGCACGACACGACCGCCGTACGGCGCGTCGTCATTGACGCGGGCATCGGACAGGTTGCGGTCGCCCGCCAGCCACTGCAGCGGCTCGTTTTCCGTGGCGCTGAGGCTGGCGAAATAGGAAAGCGCGTTGCCGCCGGTAAAACCGTTCCAAGTACGGTGGATGACCTGAGTCGAACTCGGACAAACGACGAGGATGGGGATGGCCAGCGCCTCCTGCACCGTGATGTAAAACCGGTAGGTCCCGGCTCCGGGCGGTTTCCCGGCGGTCCGGAATTTATTGGCATCCCGCTCGCCGGGGAATTGCCCGTCGTGGTCCAGGGCGTCCATCCGGGCGGCCAGGCCGATTTGCGCCAGATTGCTGAGGCATTTGATCCGGTTGGCCCTGGCCTTGGCCTGCGAGAGCGCCGGCAGGAGCAGGCTCGCCAGGATGGCGACGATGGCGATAACGACCAGCAGCTCGATGAGCGTGAATCCGACGCCCTTCTGTCTGTGAAAAAGACGTTTCATTTTTCCGGCCGAAAGTGGAGCTTACAAGGCAAGCGTCGGACTCGCAACCCGCAATGTCAATTTGCTCTTCCCTCTCCCCATCCGATGGGGAGAGGGTCAGGGTGAGGGGATTTCGCTTCTGCCGGGGCTGTCCGCTCTCCGGGTCCCACTGCCCTCTGTCCATCCGATCACTTCAACAACTTCGCCAGCGGCTCGCGGATCGCTGCCGCCCAGATTTCGTAGCCTTTTTCGTTCGGGTGGAGGAGGTCGGGCATGAGTTCGCGCGGCAACGTGCCGTCGGCGGCCAGAAATTTTCCGCCGATGTCGAGGTAGTGAACGTTTTTGCCGTCGTGAAGTTTGGCAATGCTTTGGTTGGCTTCTTCCACCTGCTGGCGTTGTTCGGAATCCTTTTCCCCGCGCGGGAAGATGGCCAGCAGGAGAATCTTCGCGTTCGGAAAGCGCGCGCGCAGTTCCTGCACCACGGCGGTGACGCCCTCGACGATTTCCGGCGTGCTGTTGCGCGGCTGGCCGTCCTTTTCCTTGCCGGAGTTGTTCGTGCCGATCATCAGCACCACGGCCTTGGGCCGGCAGCCTTCGGCCTCGCCGTTCTGGAGGCGCCAGAGGACGTGTTGGGTGCGGTCGCCGCTGATGCCGAAGTTGGCGGCCTTGAGCGGCGCGAAATGTTTCTCCCAAACCGCCTTGCCCTTGCTGCGCCAGCCGTCGGTGATCGAATCGCCGAGAAAGAGCACGTCCATGCCACCCTTGCTGGCTTCGGCGACGAAGCCTTCGTGGCGCTTGAGCCAATTGGCGTCGCGCGGGACGGGAAGGACGGCGGTATTTTCCGCCGCGAGGGCAGAGGTGGCGAGCAGGAGGGCCAGGGAGAAACCGGACAATGGGAAATTGGAACCAATTTTCATGGCGGCAGATTAGCGGTGGTTCGCCGCGGAGACAATAGCGCAATGCAGGCATAGCGCAATGCAGGCATCCATTTGCGCCCGCAATTCCGGCGCCGCATGCTAGTTCAAATAGGGCCGGATGACTTCCGTCCAGATCGCGTAGCCCTTGGGGTTCATGTGCAGCCTGTCCTCCACGAAAATGTCCGGCTTCGGCTGGCCATCCGACCCCAACATCTGCGGGAAGACGTTGATGAACGTCAGTTTGTTTTCGCGACAGTATTTCTCGATCAGCCCGTTCGCCGTTTTGATTTGTTCCAACTGCGCCCAGCGCGCGGGGTTCGGAGCGATGGAGATGTACGCGATGCGCGTTTGCGGCAGGCCAGTCCGGACTTTTTTCACGAACGCCTGGAAGTCAGCGAAGACTTGTTCGGGTGTCCTGACGGCATTGATATCGTTGCTGCCGGCATACATCACAATCTGTTTCGGCTGGCACGGCATGACGAGTTGGTCGGCGAACGCCACGGAATCGGCCAGTTGCGAGCCGCCGAAGCCGTGATTGATGACGCGATGTTCGGGAAAAGCCTGCGCGACGTTCGTCCAGCGCCGGATGCTCGAACTCCCGATGAACAGGATGGCGTTCTTCGGCGGCGGGTTTTTCTGGTCGGTGGCGAGAAGTTTTTTGATCTCAGTGTCCCATCGGATCAGCGAAGTCCAGAGCGCGTAGCCCTGTGCGTTGGCGTGCAGCTTGTCCTCGACGAACAACTCCGCGCGCGGCAGGCCGTCGGCGCCCAGCATCACCGGGAACAGGTCAATGAACGAAAGCAGCGGGTCGTGCTCGCAAACGTCCGCGATGGAACGGTTGGTCTCGCGGATTTTTTCCACCTGCGACCAGCGCGCGGCCGAGGGAGGAATCGAGAGCACGGAGAGGCGTGTCTGGGGCAATCCCGCGTGGACCTTCGCGACGAACGCCTTGAAGTCCGTCAGCACTTCGGAGGGCGCGCGGCCGGCGTTGAGATCATTGCCGCCGGCTTGCAAAACGATTTCCTTGGGAGCATAGGGTAGCACGATCCGGTCGGTGTATTGCAACACGTCTTTCAACTGCGAACCGCCGAAGCCGCGATTGATGACCTTCCAGCTTTTGAAGTCGGCGGCCAGCGTCTCCCAGCGTCGGATGTTGGACGCGCCGACGAATAGCGTCGCCCCTTTGGGCGGCGGGTTGGTTTGGTCCGCCGCTTCAATGGCCTGAATCGTCTTTTCCCACTTCGACCCGGCGGCGGCCGTCGCCGGTGCCGGTTGGGCGAAAACCGGGACATTTGTCGTAATGGCCGCCGCTGCCAAAATCAACACCGCTAGCAGGCGGGTTGTTCGCAAAAGGTAATTGAACATGGCCTATGTTTGAAGCGAAGGGCGGCAAAAAGAAAGAATAGACTGGCATCGGTTGTCCGGCGTCATTTTTTTCTTCATCCTTCCTGCCGCGTGCTTCATCCTTGCGGCATGGAACCACTTTCCGTGGATGAGGTGCGCCGCGCCGTGCGCGCGGCGTTGGCCGAGGACATCGGCAGCGGCGATGCCACCACGCTGGCCACGGTGCCGGAACACGCCACCGCCAGGGCCGCCATGGTCGCGCGCGAGCCGCTCGTCGTCGCGGGCGTGCCGGTGGCGGAAGCCGCCTTTCACGATCTTTCCCCGAAAGTCAAAGTCGAGCGCGCGGTCGCGGACGGGAAACGCGCTTTGAAAGGCGACACGCTGTTGCGGGTCAGCGGCCCGGCGCAGGCCATCTTGAGCGCCGAGCGGGTGGCGCTGAATTTCGTCCAGCGCCTCTCCGGCATTGCTACTTTAACCGCGCAGTTCGTCGAGGCGGTCCACGGCACGCGCGCGAAGATTCTCGACACGCGCAAGACCACGCCCGGGCTGCGTTACTTCGAGAAATATGCCGTGCGCTGCGGCGGCGGGCAGAATCATCGCTTCAGCCTTTGCGACCGGATCCTCATCAAGGACAATCACCTCGCCGCCTTGCGCGATGAAAAGCCCAGCGCCATCGCTGCCGCGGTGGCCCACGCGCGCGCGCGCTACCCCAAGCTCAAGGTCGAGGTCGAATGCGACACGCTGGAACAAGTGGGCCAGGCGTTGGGGGCCGGCGCCGATTTCCTCCTGCTCGACAACATGAATCTCATCCAGCTTCGGCTCGCGGTGCAGAAAGTGGATGGCCGCGCCAGGACCGAAGCCAGCGGCGGCGTGAACCTGTCCACCGCGCGGGACATTGCCGAAACGGGCGTGGATTTCATTTCCGTTGGCGCGCTCACGCATTCTGCCCGCGCCGTGGACATCGCGCTGGATTTTGAACCCTAGCGTTCGGAGTCCAAGCTTTAGCTTGCTGGTTGATGCGGACAAGCTGAAGCTTGAACTCCAAACTTGGATGACCACGGACGCTCAAATTCTCTCCGCGCTGCGGGCCCATCCCGACGGCGTTTCCGGCGCGGACCTCTCCCGCCGCCTGAACATCAGCCGCGCCGCCATCTGGGCGCGCATCGAAGAACTGCGCTCGCTCGATTACGACATCGAAGCCAGCCCGCACCGGGGCTATCGGCTGGTGAGCGCGCCCGACCGGTTGCACGCGGACGATCTGCTCGCGCGCCTGGGCAAGACCCGCGTGGTCGGCCGCGATATCCGCGTCTTTCAGGAAACCACCTCCACCAACGACGTGATTGAAAAACTGGCGCACGACGGCGTCCGCGAAGGCGTGGTGGTGTTCGCCGAATCGCAGACCAAGGGCCGGGGCCGGCTGGGTCGCCGATGGCTTTCGCCGGCCGGCAAGGGACTGTGGTTTTCGCTCCTGCTGCGGCCCAAAATGCAACCCCGGGCCGCGACGCAACTCACGATCGCCGCCGCCACGGCCCTGGCCCGCGCCCTCCGGCGGCAAACCGGCTTGCGCCCGGAAATCAAATGGCCCAATGACATCCTGCTCGGCGGCAAAAAAGCCGCCGGAATTCTCACGGAATTGAGCGCCGAGCTGGACTCCGTCAAACAGGTCATCCTCGGCCTGGGCGTGGATGTGAATTTGAATGCCGGCGATTTTCCCGCCGAGTTGCGCAAGCACGCCACGTCGCTGAAAATCGAAACCGGCCAGCCGCTGGACCGCGCAGAACTGGCGGTGGCCATTCTGCGCGAATTGGACCACGATTATGCGCGGGTCGTGGCCGGGCAATTCGCCGTCGTGGCCGATGAGTGGGAGGAACAGTGCGCCACCCTCGACCACCAGGTGGTCATCCAGGTGGGCGACCGGAAAATCCAGGGCCGCGCCGAATCCCTCGACGCGGACGGCGCCTTGCTGCTGCGCACGCAGCACGGCCATCTCGAACGCATCATCGGCGGCGATGTGACAGTGGAAAAATGAAAAGTGAAAAAGCCGGTTCGTGCCGATTCTATTTCATTTTACATTCCTGATTTTCAATTTTGAATCATGCCATGATCCTGCTCTTCGATATCGGCAACACGCACACGCACCTGGGCTTGGCGAACGCCCGGCGCGTCTGCAAACAAACCAACATTCCGACGGCCGGCTGGCTCAACGGCAGCGCGGAAAAGCTCGTGGCGAAATTCATCGGCCGCGCGCGCTTGCAAGGCGCCGCAGTGTGCAGCGTGGTGCCGCGCGCAACGCCGTTGGCGCTTCGCCTCGTCAAGCGCCGCTGGCGGTTGCCCTGCTTCGAACTTTCGCCGGCCACCCTCCGCGGCGTCGGCATTGATTATCCGAAGCCAGCCACCATCGGCGCGGATCGCCTCGCCAACGCCGTGGCCGCACGGCGCCGTTTCGGCGCGCCGGTGGTCGTGGTGGATTTCGGCACAGCGGTCACGTTCGACGTGGTGGATCGGCGCGGCAATTACGTCGGTGGCATCATCGCGCCCGGCCTCGCGGCGATGACGGATTACCTGCACGAGAAAACCGCGCTGCTGCCGCGCATCCGCATTCGCGAAATCAAAACCGCCGTCGGCAAGAGCACCGAGCAGGCGATGCTGGTGGGCGCGGTGCATGGCTATCGCGGATTGATCCGCGGCCTGATCGCGGAATTGAAGCGCGAGTTGAAAACGAAACGGTTGCCCGTCGTGGCCACCGGCGGTTACGCGAAGTTGATTGCGTCGCGGCTGCCGGAGATTTCCACCGTCGAACCGAATCTGACGCTGGAAGGTTTGCGGCTGGTGTGGGCGGCGCACTCCGCCGGTTAATCTTCCAAATCCAGAATCCGTTTTGCGGAATCCCACGCGACCAATTTTTTCTTCCCGTTGCGGGCGATGGCGGCGTTCAACTCGCGCAAATCCTCCAGGTCCTCCACCCGCTCGCGCAGGCGGAGCATCTCGTCGTAAACTGATTGCAAGGTCAACTTGCCGGGCTTGCGCGCGGCGATGGTTGCGCTACTCATAAGCTTCCTTCCTGTCTTTTACCGCATAAACCGAAATCTGCCGGCTGCTCAACGTGAATAAAACCCGGAAATCTCCCACACGCAATCGGTATTTGTCTTCCTTGCCGCTCAACTTTTTCACGTCACCGGCCAGACCGTGCTGCAACCGCGTCAGGCGTTCGCCAATCCGCCGCCGTTGTTCCTTTGGCAGCGACCGAAGTTGCGCGATGGCTTCCTCCGCGATTGCCAGCGTGTAATTCACTTCGGCCACGCAGGCAGTTTAATTTTTCAAACCACTCGGTCAACCGCAAACGCCCTTCGGCCTGAACCGAATCTGACGCTCGAGGGTTTGCGGCGGGTGTGGGCGGCGGGCCACGCAACGAAATGATTTACGCCTCACGTTAGGGCTTTCATTTTCATCTAAGGTTTTTGCCGACGATGTCCCATCTGTCTCTGTACGGTTTCAAGGTCTTCTCGGAGATCGCAGAATGGAGCGAGTCCCATTTCTCTGCCCGCATTCCGTTTCGTTTTGCGAGGTAAACCTTGTGTCCTCTCACGAGCAAGTCACGCAGTGTGCGCCATGTGAGAACGTAGTACCGGTCTGCTCGATTTGCGTCGATCAAGACGAATACCACGATGAGACGCCGAATGGGCGATGGCTTCAGCCGTCCGATGACCTGGCACTTGCCTTTGAAAGAGATCTCGCAGAACCGCGTGATGTCGCCAAACTGCCAAGACGAGCCTCTACTGGCCTTGACTTGAACCGAGACGTGCTTGCCGTGCTCGTTGGACGCGATGATGTCATAGTAAGGCACGTTGCCCGTGAATGTGGTTGCAATCAGTCCTCGGCGTGACAACTCGGCCGCTACGAGGTACTCGCCTGTTTGCCCGACAAGTTTATTGCTGCGTCCTGTTGCCATTTCTTCCTCTTGCCCTAAAAGTTAATGGACGGCGGGTTCTTCCGCCTAACCTGTTTCGTAGGGCGACTTAATTCCGGCTTAAAAAGTTTTCGAGCGTGGTTTTTCAACGCCGTCAGTCGCAAGATTTACTTGAGGCCGTATCGCTTTTTGACTTCGGCGTGGGTCAGGCGGGGTTTGCCCTCGTCGCGAACACGGGCTTCGGCCAGATCAAGGTAGTCGTTCAAGTCTTCGAGTTCCTCGCGCAGCGTGGCGATTTACTCACGCTTGCGGGAAATAGTGCGGACGACATATTCGATCAAATAGCGGCTGCCATTCACGCGTTTCACTTTGCGCTGGTGAGTTTGAATTGTCGAGCGCGCCATTGCAGGCTTGAAACTTGAAACGTGAAGCCGGAAACTGGCGCCGCATGAATCGCATCACGGAATGCTTCGCCCGGCTCCAGCGCGAGGGCAAAAAGGGGTTCATCGTTTACATCGGCGCGGGCGATCCGGACCTCGAAGCCACGCGCCGGCTGGCGCTGGCCTTCGACCAGGCCGGCGTGGACGTGCTCGAACTCGGCGTCCCCTTCAGCGACCCGCTGGCCGACGGTCTGGTCAACCAGCTTGCCGCCCAGCGCGGGCTGGCGTCCGGCACCACGCCGCCGAAAGTTCTGGAAACCGTCGCCGCGATCCGCCGCGATTCGCAAATCCCGGTCGTTCTCTACATCTACTTCAACCTCGTTCACCGCCACGGCCTGAAGCAATTCATCGGCGACGCGGCGCGCGCGGGGGTGGACGGCCTGTTGGTGCTCGATTTGCCGCCGGAGGAATCGGAGAACTACGAGACGCTCATGAAAGCGGCGGGCCTCTGCCACATTTATTTGGTGGCGCCGACGACGCCGGAGGAGCGCATCGAACTGATCGTCAAGCGCGCCACCGGGTTCGTCTATTACATCTCGCGCGAAGGGGTGACGGGCATGCAGGCGAAGGTCGCGGCGAACCTTGCGGACATGACGGCGAAAATCCGCCGACACACCGGCCTGCCCATCGCGGTGGGCTTCGGCATTTCCAATCCCGGTCAAGCCCGCTTGGTCGCGGCGTGTGCGGACGCCATCGTGGTCGGCAGCGCGGTGGTGGACCAGATCGCGCAGCAGGGCGAATCTGCGGAACTGGTGAAGCGGGTGGGAGAATTTGTCAAATCCCTTGCAGACGCGGTGAAGGTGAATTAAACCAGCCAGAGAGGCGCATGAGCTGTCACGAAGCAGTTGCCATTTCAATAGCATGAAGGCCAAAACCGGCACCACAGACCGTTTCGTCATCATCATGGCCGGCGGGCGCGGCGAGCGCTTCTGGCCGGTCAGCCGCGAGAAGCTGCCCAAGCAGCTCCTCAAGCTGCTTGGCAACCGCTCGTTCCTCCAACAGGCCGTGGGCCGCGTGTCGCCGCTGGTGCCGTTGAAAAATATTTTCGTCATCACCAACGAAACGCAGGCGCCCGAAGTCGCGCGGCAGTTGCCGAAGCTGCCGAAGCAAAACATCGTCGCCGAGCCGATTGGCCGCGACACGTGCGCCGCTGTCACCCTCGGCGCGGCCATCGTCGGCGCGCGCTCGACCACCGGCGTCATGGCTGTTTTGCCCGCCGACCACGTCATTCCCGAAGAAAAGAAATTTCAGCAGGTTTTGTCCGACGCGTTTGATCTGGCCAGTCGTGGGCAGGCCATCGTCACCATCGGCATCAAGCCGACCGAGCCGGCCACGGGCTACGGTTACATCCAGGTGGGCGAACCGTTGCCGCCGCCGCACGGCGTGAAGCCGTACAAGACCGTCTTCCATCGCGCCGAGCGATTCGTCGAGAAGCCGCACTTCGATCAGGCGCTCGAATACGTCAACAGCGGCAAATATCGCTGGAACGCCGGGATGTTCATCTGGTCGTTCGTGACGATCACGGAGGGTTTGCAGAAACACCAGCCGGAGATGCTCGCCGCGTGCCAGCGCTGGTTCAAAGTGGCCGCGCAACCCGCGAAACTCTCGAAGGCGCTCGCGAAGGATTATCCCGACCTCAAAAAAATCTCCATTGACTTCGCCCTGATGGAGCACGCGCAAAACGTGGTGGTGGCCAACGGTGTTTTCGCGTGGGACGACCTCGGTTCGTGGACGGCGCTGGCGCGCCACTTGAAGGCCGACCCCGAAGGCAATTGCGCCGTCGCTGACTTCATCCACGTGGACGCCGCGCGCAACATTATTTTCGACGCGCGCACCCGGACCCGCACGCCCATCGCGGTCGTGGGCCTGCGGGATTCCATCCTGATCCAGACGGACGACGCGGTATTGCTGGCCCATAAAAGCCAGGCGCAAAAGGTCAAGGAACTGGTGGCGAAGCTGGCGGCGGACCCGCGCTACCGGAAGCTGGTTTAGCGATTGAACTTGACCGCGCCGCGAAGTATGCTGCCCACAGCGGGCGGGCTGACGCCCAAAGTGTCAGGGGTGAAACGGTAATCAGAGCAACGGAATTTCCAATCATCATTCAATGAAATACACCATGGCCAGATACACGGTGAAGCCAGACAAGGTGAAGGAAGTGAAGCGTGCGATCTGCGAGTTCGTGGACGAAGTCCGCCTGCACGATCCGCGCACGCTCTACCTGGTGTTCCGGGAAGGCACAACGGCGACCTTCCTCCACCTGATGTGCTTCGAGAATGAAGCGGCCCAGCGTCGGCACGAGCTTTCCCGCTACAACGATCGCTTCGCCAAAAAGGTCTTCCCCAACTGCGTCGGCCGGCCCACGTTCAGTGAAATAAACCTGTTCGCCGCCAGCAAAAAACACTGGATGTTGCAGATATAAAGCTCCCACGGCGCGACAAACGCCGTGGGCGTGCGCCCGCTTCGACTCACGAGGCTGGCGGCGAATGCTTACGCCTCCCGCACGACGGCTTGGAGGGATTGCTTGAACTGCGCCACGAGTTTTTCGTGCGCAGCGTTGACTTCCGCATCGGTCAGCGTCCGCTCCGCATGGCGGTAGCTGAAGGCGTAGGCGACACTTTTCTGGCCGACGGGCACATTCCTGCCGCGGAAGATGTCGAACAACTCCACGCTCTCAAGGTTTGCCGGTTTGGCCTGTCGGACGGCGCTCAAGACCGCGTCGTGCGTGACGCTCTCGGCGACGATCATGGCCACGTCCCGGCGGATGGCGGGGAATTGCGGCAACGACTTGAACGAACGGGTGGTGTTCCGGCGCGCAAGCAATTGGTCCAAATTTAATTCAGCAAGAAAAACCGCGTCGCGCAAATCGTGCTGCTTCGCCAGGGCGGGCAAGAGCTGCCCCATCTCGCCCAGCGCGAGTTTGCCGCCCAGCGCCAGGGCGGCGGATTCCAGGAAGAGGCCGGTGCGGTCGGGCTGCTTTGCCCAGGTGACGCCGCGCAGGCCGAACTGATCGAGGAATTCCTCGAGAACACCTTTGAGGTCGTAGAGGTCGAACTTCGCGTCGCGGTTCTCACCGCTCCAGAAAGTCACGGCGCGCTGACCGGTCAGCGCGATGGCAACGCGGCGTTCTTCGTGAGGAGCGCGGACAGCCTTGTCCGCGGGTTCCGAGGGTGGTTTGTTCCCGCGGACATGGCTGTCTGCGCTCCGGTTGAGTGTGAACACGCGCCCGATCTCGAACAACGCCACGTCGTGGTTTTTGCGGCTCAGGTTGTGGCGCAGCGAATGAATGAGGCCGGGCAGCAGGGAGGGCCGCAGTTGGTCCATGTCCGAGCTGAGCGGATTTGCCAAGAGGACCGATTCCGCATTCCGCATTCCGCATTCCTCACTCGAAACGAGTGTCTGGCCCTGCGATTCGTTCAAGCCGAGGCCCGTCAGAAGGCGGCGCGCTTCGGCAATCTGGTCGTAAACAGCATCGAAGGCGTTCGCGCCGATGGCACCGTGGGGCGGTGTGCCCGGAATCCTGTCCACGCCGTAAAGCCGGGCGACTTCTTCGATCAAATCCGCTTCGCGCTTGAGGTCCACCCGGAAGGCGGGAATGGTCAAGAGTGCGGAGTGTGGAGTGCGAAGTGCGGAATTCTCCGCCAATCCAAGGCTGGTGAGGAACTTGATCTGCGCGTCATTTGGGATTTCGATGCCGAGCAACTCGTTCGTTTTGTGAAAGCGCAGCGTGATCTGTTTCGTTTCAATCGGCTTCGGATAGGCGTCCACCACGCCGGGCACGAGCGCGCCGCCGGCCGTTTCAAGGATGAGTTGCACGGTGCGCCGGCTGGCCCAATCGGCGATGCCGATGTCTGCGCCGCGCTCGAAGCGGTAGCTGGACTCGGTGCGCAGGCTGAGTGTCTTGCTGGTGCGGCGGATGTTCGCGGGGTTGAACCAGGCGCTTTCGATCAACACGTCGCGGGTCGTGTCCTGGATTTCAGTGTTCTGCCCGCCCATGACGCCCGCCAGCGCGATGCCTTTGGTTTCGTCGGCGATGAGCAACATGTCGCGCGTGAGCGTGCGCTTCTGGCCATCGAGGGTGACGAACAACTCGCCGTCCAGCGCCCGGCGGACGACGATCGTCGGTTTATCGTAGCAGCCGACGTGAGTCGGCTCTGACTTGATTTGAGCAGACTCACGTCCGCTGCTACGGGAAATCAAATGATAATCGAAGGCGTGCAACGGCTGGCCGGTTTCGAGCATCACGTAATTGGTCACGTCCACCACATTGTTGATGCTGCGTACGCCAATCTTTTCCAAGATGGCGCGGAGCCAATCCGGGCTTGGGCCAATTTTTACGCCCTGCACCAGGCGCGCCACGTAGCGCCCGCACAACTCCGGCTCCTCGATCCGCACGGCGACGAAGTGTTCCACGCTTGCTTCGGAGGGACGAGCTACGCGAGTCCCACTTTCATCTTTGAAGACGGGGACTCGCGTGGCTCGTCCCTCCGGGAGGTCAGGAAACTTCAGTGGATTGCCCGTGAGCGCGGCGATTTCGCGGGCGATGCCGATGACGCTGTTCAAGTCCGGCCGGTTCGGCGTGATTTCGAGGTCATAGACCACGTCGCTGCCCGCGCGGCCGAGATACTCGGCGAACGGTTGGCCGATCCGGGCGTCCTCGCGCAGGAGGAGCAACCCCTCGGCTTCGTCGGCCAGGCCAAGTTCCCTGGGCGAACACATCATGCCCTGGCTGGTGATGCCGAAAACCTTCCGCTCCTTGATGACGAACGGCTCCTTGTCACCCGGCTTTAGCGGTAGCGCGAAGTTGGGCAGGATGAGAGCGACCTTGTCGCCGACTTTGTGGTTTTGCGCGCCGCAGATAATGGTGCGCTCGCCTTGGCCGTCATTGACCTTGCAGACCGAGAGCTTGTCCGAGCCGGGCACCGGGTCGCGGGTGAGGATTTGGGCGACGACGATGCCCGCGAACTCGCCGCCGAGTTTCTGGACGCCCTCGACTTCGAGACCGAGCATGGTGAGCCGCTCCGCCAGTTCGTCGGGCGACCAGTCGAACTCAACGTATTGTTTGAGCCAGCTAAGGGTGACTTTCATGGGGTGAAATTGTTTTTACGGCCCCGGGCAAATAAAAGGCCGCGATGATGGGCGGTGCCGCCTGCGGGACAGCCTGCAAAAAATCCTGGCCGAGAAACGCGGCGATCGTCGCGGCAATTTGACTCGCGGTCACTGGCGCGCAGTGTTCGCGTTCGCCCAGCGGCGGTGTGTCGGGGCCGATAATGGCAACCCACGTGTTTTCCGAGCCGGCGATTTTCTCGCCATGGCTTTTCCACCCGGTCGGGCCGGAGCCGCGACCGTGGTCGGTGGTGATGATGAACGTTGTCTGGTCGCGATACTGCGGAATGGACTGGCACGTTTCCCACAAGTCATGGATGAAGCGGTCCACGCGTTTGGCCGCGATGAGGTAGCGATCGTAGCGGCCTTCGTGCGCCCACTCGTCCGTCTCGCCGAACGCCACGTAGAACGCGCGCGGGCGGTTTTTCTCGACGTAGTCCAGTGCGACATGATGCGTGAACGCATCGAAAATGATGCTGGAGAAGACCGGCGTCATGTCCGCCGAGACGTCCTCCAGAATCTGCGGCGCCGTGAACGCGGGCGCGCCCTTCGGCGGCCGGTAGCCGCTCCAGACCGGGAGCCGGCTGCGCGGTGTGTTGAGAATCCACGGGAGGACGTTCCAGTTCACAACGGCGGCGACCTTGCCGCGGTACCGGGGCAGGGTGTTGAGCCACTCGAAAACGGTGGTGTTCGGGTTCGGTTTGGGGTCGTTGCTGTCAATGCGCGGGTCGGCGGCGCCGGTGAGGAACTCGTTGTAACCGGGGTAGGAAAAATTCCTGCCGTTGGTGACACGCGCTTCGCTGCCTTTGGTCTGGTTGCCGTAAAGTTGGCCGTGCGCGGCAACCTCGCTCCAGAAGAACGGCATGAGATGCTTGCGGCGCTCCTGAGGCGTCGGTTTCCAAAAGAGTTGCTTCATCCGCTCCGGGTTGGCGCTGAGAGAAGAGTCCTCGAGCAAGGCCTCCTCCGGACCGGTGAACACTTCCTGCCAGCGCAATCCATCCGTGCTGATGAGAAAGACGTTGCGGGTTTTAAGCGCGGTGGTGCGCGATGGCGTATGGCAACCCGTCACCAGACCGGCGAAGCAGAGGATGATGACGACCCGTCGCGCGGGCGACCAGGCGATCTCAACGTATTGCTTGAGCCGGTTGAGGGTGACTTTCATGAAACATTCCATTCAACTGCGTAACAATGCCCAGAAAGCCTTCATCGGAAATGAGCCAGCACACCTAACCTTCTTTGGTCAATAGCAGCAGCCAGTGGAAGTTTCAACTTTGCTGCCATCCCCATCACCGCATGTGCTAGTAACAACGTGTCGAGTCGTGCGTCATGTAAGCGATCAGACTTTGGCGTCTTCTTCAAGCGGGCAAGCACATCATCAAGTAGATGCCCAGGCACAGACGCGACGGCTATTTGTTCGTTCGTCAAGGAACGGCCGCGGTGGCGTTTGATTTTGTATGGGCGCATTGAATCAGGACTGTTTCAAAAATCGAGCATCATTCTCGTAAAACAGCCGGATGTCGTTGATGCCATCACGGAGCAGGCACGGCGTTCGAAACGTCGGTTGTTCAAGCGAAGACGAGCCTGCCCTTGGGTTCAGGAATGGAGCGCCCCAGCGATTTCGCCGTTTCGATCCATTCCTTGATGACCACGTCCACGTTTTTTAGCGCGGCTTGCTTTGTCAGGCCATCGGCAGCGCAGCCTGGCAGTTCCGGCACTTCGGCGATGAACGCATTGTCAGCTTTACTCCAGTAGATGATGACTTCGTATTTGCTCATAACTCTTCCTCCGCCAGTTTATACTTCAACACAACATCGCGCACCTGTTTTACCTGATACGGCTTGGCGCTTGAGCCTCTGGGTTGAAGATTCAAGATTTCCTCGACGCCCTGTCGGAAAAAGATGCGATGGCTGCCGCGAACACGCATCTGGAATCCGAGCCGTTGCAGCAAATGACAAAGACCGTCAAATGGAATGTTTGCATCGGCAGTGCCGAAAAGAATTTTGTCCAGCAGTTTTGCGTGTTTGCTCATGCTTGTCGCGTTGGCCGCAGTTCACTTCATGGGTTCCCATTTTGCGTCTTCGCGCATGATTTTCAATTCTTCTTGAGTCATGTAACTTTCGAACGAGCCGCGCATACGTTCGCTCCACTCTTTCAAACGCTTGAGTTTTTCCGGGCTTTTCCCGGCCACCGGGCGGCGGGTTTGTTTGGATTTGTTTTTCATGGTTCGCGGGGACGCTCGCCCCACCGGGTTAAAATTGTCTCAAAAACCTCACGTCATTCTCGTAAAAGAGCCGGATGTCGTTGATGCCGTAGCGGATCATGGCGATGCGCTCGATGCCGAAGCCGAACGCCCAGCCGGTCCAGACTTCGGGGTCGTAGCCGACGGTCTCGAACACCGCCGGATGAATCATCCCGCAGCCGGCGATCTCCAGCCAGTCCTTGCCCATCTTGCGCGTGAGCGGGCTGGCGAAATCAATCTCGAAGCTCGGCTCGGTGTAGCTGAAATAGTGCGGCCGGAAACGAATCTTCACGTCCGCGCCCAGCAAATTCTGGAAGACAAACTCGACCGTGCCCTTGAGGTCGCCCACCGTCACGCCCTTGTCCACATAGACGCCGTCAATCTGGTGGAAGGTCGGGTTGTGCGTGGCGTCGGCGTTGTCACGGCGATAGACGCGGCCCGGCACGACGATGCGCACCGGCGGCGGTTGCGATTCCAGGACGCGGACTTGGACCGAAGTCGTGTGGGTGCGAAGCAGAAGTGGTTTGCGTTCGCCCCTCACCCCGTCCCTCTCCCCATCGGATGAGGAGAGGGTGGCCGGCAGGCCGGGTGAGGGGTTTGCCAGATAGAACGTGTCTTGCGTGTCGCGCGCAGGGTGGTCGGCGGGTGTGTTGAGCGCGTCGAAGCAGTGGAACTCGTCCTCGACTTCCGGGCCGTCGGCGACCGCGAAGCCGATTTTCCGGAAGGCGCGCACGATATCGTCGGTGACCTGTGTGAGTGGATGAAGTCTGCCGACAGAACGACGGCGGCCGGGGAGCGTGAAATCGGCCGGCTCTTTCGGCAACGCCGCCTTGAGTTCCAGTTCGCCCCGGCGCGCGGCCAGCGCGGCTTCCAGTTCAACCTTGGCGGCGTTGATGAGTTTGCCGGCGGCGGGTTTCTCCTCCTTGGGCAGCGTGCCGAGCTGTTTGAGCAGCGCGGTGAATTTGCCGTGGGCGCCGATCCAGTTGCCCTTGGCTTGTTCGAGCGCGGCGAGGTCGGGCGCGGCCTGGAGATCAGCCAGGGTGGCTTGTTTGAGCGGTTCGATTTCGTTCAGCAGCGACATAGGTTTATGCCGAGAGTAGCCGCGAAAGAGCGCAGAGAACACAAAGAAAAACTTGTTGCGCGCTTTGCAGTGTTATTCGTCAGAATCCTCGCGGCCGACCAGTAACTTGTGTGGCGCATCGGAGCGCGGACACCCTTGTCCGCGAGTTTCCGCCGGCCGGAAGGGAGGCGCGGACAAGGCTGTCCGCGCTCCTTCGGTTGCGGCTCCGTCGGTCCATGTCTTTTTGCGGCGCTCATCAAAAACAAAAGCGGGCGCCGGTGAAGGTCGCCCGCCCGTTGAATCTTTGGTTTGAACTCAGGCCTTGGCGGCAGCGGCCTTGGTCTTCAACGCGCTTTGGGCGAGCTTGACCAGTTCGCCGAACGCGGTGGCGTCGGTGGCCGCGAGGTCGGCAAGAATCTTCCGGTCGATCGCGCACCGGGCGGCTTTCAAGCCTTCGATGAAGCGGCTGTAGGTCAGGCCGGCGGCGCGGGTGGCGGCGTTGATGCGAATCTGCCAGAGGTAGCGGAACTCGCGCTTCTTGCGGCGGCGGTCGCGGTAGGCGTATTGGCGGCCGTGATCGAGCGCGTCGGCGGCGTAGCGGTAAAGTTTGGAGCGGCGCATCCGGAAGCCTTTGGCGGCTTTGATGGTGCGGATGCGGCGTTTGCGGGAGGCGGGGGCGTTCGTTACTCGCATAAAATCCAGGGTCTGGCGTCTTGGGTCTGGGTTCTGGGGAAATCAGTGGCTGAAGGGGAGGTTTTGGGTGATGCGATAGACGTCGGTGGCATGGACGAGTTTGGCGGTGCCGAGATGGCGGCGGCGCTTGGGACTTTTGGTTTGCAACAAGTGGCGTTTGCCGGAGCTCATACGCATCACCTTGCCGCGGGCGGTGATTTTGAAACGCTTGGCTACAGCCTTCTTTGTTTTGATGCCTTTGGGACGTCGCATAGATTCAATATTTTTTCAAAAAGAGGGCGCAATATAAGAACAGGGCAGGGAGGAAGCAAGGTAAATTCTCATTGGGATTCCAGGCTGAATTGGGGGCTTTCCTGGTCATTGTGTCCTTGCGCCATTGGTCATTTCTCCGAGTCGCCGCTCGATCTGGCCGGCGAGCACGCGGCGCGTGGGGACGTAGTTCGCCGTGAAGTCGCGGCGGAATTCGGCGAACGTGCCCGCCGAGATGTGGGCGCGGACGTCGTCCATCAGCTTGAGGTAAAGGTGCGAGTTATGGATGCTGACCAGGCGCAGGCCGAGGATTTCGCCCACGTTGAGCAGGTGCCGCACGTAGGCGCGCGTGAAGTGGCGGCAGGCGAAACAATCGCAGCCCTCTTCGATGGGCCGGAAGTCCGCCTTGTAAGCGCCGCCTTTGATGCTGTAAGTGCCGCGCCGTGTGAAGGCCGTGCCGTTGCGCGCCACCCGCGTGGGCAGGACGCAGTCGAACATATCCATGCCGCGCGCGACCAGCTCGACCATTTGCGCGGGCGTGCCCAGGCCCATCGCGTAGCGGGCCTTGTTGGCCGGCAAAAACGGCTCGGTGATTTCCACCGCCTTCATCATCTCGGATTCCGGTTCGCCGACGCTCACGCCGCCGATGGCGTAGCCGTCGAAATCCATCGCCACCAGCGCGCGGGCGCATTCCTCGCGCAGCGCGGCGTGGCTGCCGCCCTGCACGATGCCGAACACTTGCTGGCCGGGCGCGCGCGGCTGGGTGCGACATTCTTCCGCCCAGCGGAGGGTGCGCTCGACGGCGGCGCGCACGTCGCGGGTCGGCGCGGTGTGCGACGGGCAATCGTCGAAGACCATTGCGATGTCCGAGCCGAGTTCGCGCTGAATGGCCATGGCCTCCTTTGGACCGAGGAAAAGCAGCGAACCGTCCAGGTGCGAGCGGAACTCGACGCCGTGGGGTTTGATCTTCCGGATTTTGGCGAGGCTGAAGACCTGGAAGCCGCCGCTGTCGGTGAGGATGGGTTGCGGCCAGTTCATGAATCGGTGGAGGCCGCCGGCGGCGCGGATGATGTCCAGGCCGGGCCGGATGTTGAGATGATACGTGTTGCCCAGAAGAACCTGCGTGCCCATCTCGCGCAACTCGCGCGGGTCGAGTGCCTTGACGCTCGCCTGCGTGCCCACGGGCATGAAGGCCGGGGTTTCGATCGCCCCGCGCGGCGTGGTCACCCGGCCCAGGCGCGCGCGGGAGGCGGGGTCCGTTTTGAGCAGCGCGAACATGCGCGGGGATTGAGCCACAAAACGCGGAAATTGAACACGCCTTTTTGCGCGCCCGCCGCAGCCAGCCGGCGTTTTTGCGCGGCAAGCCGTTCGCAGTCCGTGGCAAGTCAATTGCTCTCTTTTCCAGATTAGTGGTTCGGATTGAGAAAATTATGCCGAAAGTTACCGCCGGTCTGAGGCCGCGATGGTGTGAGAAATGGCAAGTCACTTTGTCATGATTTGCCGGTGATGGATTCTGTAAAGTTTCTGGACACGATTGCCTTTTTTTTAAGATATGCCTGCCGATGATTCCACCTTGTTTTCGCCCCCCGTTTCCTCCGCGAACCCCGGCGAGTTGACCGGTCCCGCCGCCGCGCCGGTGCCGGCTGGAGCGGACCCCGCGTCGGACCAGCGTCCGGCCGCGGCGGTTCACACCCGGTTTTCGCAGCCCCTTAAGAAAACACTCCAGGTCCTGCATCTGGAAAAAAGCCGGCACGATTCCGAGCGGGCCAGAGAAGCACTGTTTGAGGGGGGGATTTTTTGCGAAATCGTCCGGGTGGACAACCGCACTGATTTTCAGACCGCGCTGCAGGAATGCGAGTTCGACTTCGTGCTGGCGAATTATTTCGACCGCATGCTGGACGGGTTCTCGGCGCTCAAGCTGGTCAAGGAGAAAAACCCGGAGCTGCCGGTGCTCTTCGTGTGCGAACCGATCGGCGAGAAGTTGCTGGAAGAGCTGCTCCTGCAAGGCGCCGCCGCGGTGATCGGCAAAGACCAGTTGCAATCGCTGGCCGGCGCCGTGCGCAACCAACAGGAGCAGACCCACCACCGCGTCCGCCAGAAGCAGGCTGAAGCCGCGCTCAATGAAAGCGAGGAGCACTTCCGCCAGATCGCCGAAAACCTCCGCCAGGCCTTCTGGATGGCCAACGTCGAAGGCACGCGGATGCTCTACGTGAGCCCCGCCTTTGAAGAAATGTGGGGGCGCCCCGACGCCGCGTTTTTCCGCGAGCCGCACAATTTCCTGACGACCATTCACCCGGAGGACCGCCCGCGCGTGGAGCAAACGCTGGAACGCAAGAACCACCAGGAGGAATTCCAGATCGAATTTCGCATCGTGCGGCCCGACGGAGCGATGCGCTGGATCTGGAACCGCGGCGTGCCCATCCGCGACGCCGAGGGCCGGTTGCATCATCTGGTCGGCATGGCCGAGGACATCACCGAGCGCAAGCTGGCGGAGGAAAAGCTGCAGCGCACCACCGAACGGTTTTCCGCCATCTTCCAAAGTTTCCCGGATCTCTATTTTCTTCTCGAAGGGGACGGGACCATTGTGGATTACCACGCCGGGCAGGTGAGTGATTTCTCTGTCCGGCCGGAGGAACTTCCGGGCCGGCGGATTCAGGACGTGCTGCCGCCCGCGGTGGGGCACCAGTTTCAGGAGGCTTTCCCGCGCGTGCAGAAAACCAAAGCCCTGGTCACCCTGGAATATACACTGGCGATGGCCGACGGCGAAAACTATTACGAGGCGCGGCTGCTGCCGCTGCTGGAGACGCAAATCTTCGTTTTCGTCCGCAACATCACCGAGCGCAAACGCGGCGAGCAGGCCCTGCGCGAAAGCCAGCGGCGCATCGCCCACCTGATTGACGCGCTGCCGGGCATCGTGTTTTCCAGTGCGAACGATGCGGCCTGGTCAATGACTTATTTGAGCGAAGGGGTTTTCCATTTGACCGGCTACAAGCGTGAGGAATTGCTCCGCAACTCGCTGGTCTCCTATCAATCCATCACCCACCCCGAAGACGCGCCCAAAGTCATGGCCACCATCCAGACGGCCATTGCCGCGCACCAGCCCTACGTGGTGGAATATCGCATCCGCACGCGCTCCGGCCAGGAACGCTGGCTGTGGGAAAAAGGCCGCGGCGTCTTCGACCGCGACGGCGAAGCGCTGGGCCGCGAAGGGTTCATCACGGACATCACCGAACGCAAGCACGCCGAGGCCGTGTTGAGTGAACAAAGCAGTTTGTTGCGCGGCGTGGCCGCCGCCACCAACCACCTGCTGACCGACACCGATTACGACTCGGCCATCCACAAAACCCTGCACACGCTCGGCCAGGCCGCCGGCGTGGACCGCGTTTACATCTACGAAAACCAACCCCACCCCGACACCGGGGAAATGGTCTTGCGGCTGTGGTGCGAATGGACGCGCGAATCGGTCATGCCCTCCATCGTCAAGTCGCTCCTGCACAGCAAGACCTATTCCGCCCTCGGCCTGAACCGCTGGTATGAGGCCTTTTCCCAGGGGCAATCCATCCGCGGGCTGGTCAGCACCTTTCCCAAGGCCGAACGTGAATTGCTGGTGCGCGACGACATCGTCTCCATCATCCTGGTGCCCATCATCGTGGATCAGAATTTGTGGGGCTATGTGGGCTTCGATGATTGCCTGCTGGCGCACGAGTGGTCGTCGGCGGAGGAATCCATCCTCGTGGCGACAGCGGCCAGCATCGGCGGCGCGCTCAAAAGCAAGCGCGCCAAAGAAGCCCTGAGCGAGAGCAACCAGCGGCTGGAAACCGCCCTCAACGAAATCAAGCGCACCCAGCAGCACATCGTCCAGCAGGAACGGCTGCACGCCCTGGGCCAGATGGCCAGCGGCATCGCCCACGACTTCAACAACGCGCTCATGGCCATCCTGGGCTTCGGCGAGCTGTTACTCATGCATCCCGAAACCCTGGACAACAAGGAAAAAGTCCGCGGCTACGTGCAAACAATGAACACCGCCGCCAAGGACGCCGCCAACGTGGTCAAGCGCCTGAGCGAGTTCTACCGCCACCGCGAATACGGCGAGGTCTTCCCGCCGATGATCCTGGCCAACGTCATCAAACAGGTCATCACCCTCACCCAGCCCAAGTGGAAGGACCAGGCCCAGGCCAGCGGCATTGCCATTGACATCAAAACCGACCTGCCGGACGTGCCGCTGGTCGCCGGCCACGAAGCTGAGTTTCGCGAATGCCTGACCAACCTGCTGTTGAACGCCGTGGACGCGATGCCCTCCGGCGGCCTCATCACCTTGCGCACCCGCTCCGAGGGCGACTCCGTCGTCGTGGAAGTCAGCGACACGGGCACGGGCATGAGCGACGATGTCCGCAAGCGCTGCCTGGAACCGTTCTTTTCCACCAAAGGCCAGCGCGGGACCGGCCTGGGGCTTTCGATGGTGTTCGGCATCGTGCAACGCCACCAAGGCACCATTGAGATCCAGACCGAACTGGGCAAGGGAACCACCTTCCTCCTCCGCCTGCCCGCCCAGAAGCTGAACGAGGAAGAGATCCGTTCGACGGAAACCGACATGCTGGCCGTCAAACCCTTGCAAATTCTGGTCGTGGACGACGAGCCGCTGGTGCGCGAAGTGTTGTGTGAATACCTGAACAACGACGGCCATACCGTGGTGACGGCCAACGACGGGCGGGAGGGGTTGCAAAAATTCGGCGACCAAAGCTTCGATCTCGTGCTGACCGACAAATCCATGCCGCACATGAGCGGCGATCATCTGGCCGCGGCCATCAAACAGGTCGCGCCGGAAAAGCCGGTGGTGCTGCTGACCGGTTTCGGTGAAATGATCAAGGCTTCGGGCCGCAAACCACCCAACATTGACATCGTGATGAGCAAGCCCGTGACGCTCAATTCCCTCCGCCGGATGCTCGCCGAAGCAATCGCCGTTTGAGCGGCGGGAGGCTACAATTCTCGGACAAGGTCCCGAATTTTCACCTTCAAAGCGGTGGCAATCCTGAGTAAAGTATCCAGCCTCACGGCCCTCTCCGCTCGTTCCACCTCGCCAATATAATTGGGGTGGACATTCGCCGGTTCGGCCAACTTTTCCTGGCTGAAACCCCGTTCCTGGCGAAGGTCCCGGATAGCTTGGCCAAGCAAAAGACGGTGTCGGGGAATGGCTGCCACAAGGCAGCAAAGGAAACAGGAAGCCTCGAACGATTCCACCGTCTCATAGCTTGTATTAAAGACTTGCGCTTTTTGGGTGGATCGGTACTCTGCAGACGAATTCCCAAGCAATATTAAACCAAACCGAGTCGGCTTTCCTCTAATTATTTGTTTTGTTTTTGGAGGAACAAGACGAATATAAAAGCCTTCCCATCCCTTTGCACTGTCAGTCTGGTGTTTTGTCTGTCTCTGATCGTTTCGGGTGCCATCGCGCAGGCGAACACCGATACCACCACCACCAATCGTCCGCCGCGCGTGAGTAGGGAGTCGCAACTGAACGTGGTCACCAATGCCGTTAGCAATGCGGTCAGTCGCGTCCGCCCGCCGCCACCGCAGATCGTCATTACCAACGGCGTAGCCGTGGCCGACTACACGCCCAACCGCATAGTGTTTGAAGCCAACCTGAACTCCAGCAGCACCAACGGCGTGGTTCATTTGACCACGGCGGAGGGCAAGGAACTTAATTCTCGCGTCATCGGACTTTCCTATTTCTCCAGTGCCACCGGTTAGGCAGCCTTGGTGAGCGGCATCAAGGATTGTGTCGCCGAGGTGATCTTCCCCAATCAGGTGATTTTTCGGGACGCCTTTACCGACGTGAAGGCCAGTGTCCTCTACACCACCGCGCCGGACCGGGCTTCTCCGGTTGTGA
>CAZIFU010000108.1:0-1828 GCA_964539075.1 uncultured Verrucomicrobiota bacterium
CTGCCCGGTCGCCCGTTCCCACTGGCGGTCGAACTCCGCCGCGAGCACTGCGGCCACCGGTCCGCGCACGCTGACGCCGCCATCGCGCCAACCCGCCGTGATGCCGTCTCCTTCGTACTCCGGCGCGATGTTGCATCCGCCAACGAACGCCTGCGTGTCGTCAACGACCAGCAACTTGCGGTGGTCCCGGAACGAGAACGACGCCAGACGCAATTCATTGAACCAGCGCATCGCCCCGCCGGCCGCCACCAGTTCGTCGAAATAGTCGCGCCCCAGCCCGAACGAGCCAATCGCGTCCAGGATCAACCGCACGCGCACCCCGCGCCGCGCCGCCGCCGCGAGCGCCGACCGGAAACGATGGCCAACGTCCGAATCTCTGAAGATGAACGTCTCCAGGCAAACGGACAACCGCGCCGCTTCGATGGCGTGCAGCTTGGCTTCCAGCAGGCTTTGCCCCGTGCTATGCCAGGTGAAACTGTGTGCGTCGGCCATGTCGGCGGGATTGTTATGAAACGGCGGGTGGCGCGACAACCCATTTGACGCTGGCAACCCGTTTCGCTGGTTCGTTGGATCACTCGTCTCCGGCTTTCTCGCCCTTTTTTCCAGAACGTGCCTCGATACTGCGCAAAGCAACAACTGCGGCAACAACACCCACGATCAGGAGCACCGTGAGTCCAACCCCGCCCGAAGCCCAGGCGATTGAATCCAGGAGAGTCCAGACGCTCCTGAAGATCAGAATCGAGGCGCCGATGAGCAACATTTCCATCCAGATGATTTTTTTCATTTTCGTACTTCGGTCTGATTGATCCTTGGCGCTGTTTCGAACAAAACCTGCGTTTGCCGGCCAGCCGCAACCGCTGATTCTTCGCTTCGGGCAAACCTTGTGGGTCACCACCGAGGCCCAGACCGGCCACAACGCCAAACCCCGGGCCCATGGCCGGCGGGCCGAAGCGGCGAGCATTCCCTGCACCCTCGATGCGGTGTTCCGCGACGCCAAGGCCGGGCACCGGATTCTTTTCGACGACGGCAAGATCGAAGGCGTGATTCGCGCCGTCCAACCCCACCGCTTGCGGGTGGTCATCACGCGCGCCGCGCCCCAAGGCTCGAAGCTTCGCCCCGAAAAAGGCATCAACCTGCCCGATACCGAACTGGCCGTGCCCGCGCTGAGCGCCAAGGAACTGCAAGACCTCCGCTTCGCGGTCAAGCACGCGGACATCGCCAGCCTGTCCTTCGTCAACCGCCCCGAAGACGTTTTGCTGCTCCGCAAGCATCTGGCCAAAATGGGGCGCCCCAACATGGCGGTGGTGTTGAAAATTGAAACCCTCGCCGCGTACCGCCATCTGCCCGGCATCCTGTTGGCCGGGATGCAGTCCTCCCCGCTCGGCATCATGGTGGCCCGCGGCGACCTGGCCGTCGAAGCCGGCTTGGACCATCTCTCCGAACTCCAGGAGGACATTCTCTGGATCTGCGAAGCCGCGCACATCCCGGTGATCTGGGCCACCCAGGTTCTCGAAGGACTCGCCAAGAAAGGCCTGCCCTCACGCGCGGAAGTAACCGATGCCGCCATGAGCGGTCGCGCCGAATGCGTGTTGCTCAACAAGGGTCCCCACATGCTCGCCGCCATCCGATTCCTGAACAACGTGCTCCTGCGCATGCAGCAGCATCAATACAAGAAACGCGACCTCATGCGCCGGCTGGACATTCGCGTTTGACAATCCGTTAACACGCCGCAGACTTGCCCACAATGAACCCGACGCAAAAGACATTCTCCGTGGCCTGCAGAGATTCAAGCGAGCAGCTTTTTGCAAGCACAGACCAGAGCCGTCGG
>CAZIFU010000109.1:0-5873 GCA_964539075.1 uncultured Verrucomicrobiota bacterium
GCGGCCATCGTGCGGTTTCTGGACCACGCGAACCGGAAGATCGACGGCTTCATCCGCGCCAAGCGGAAGCTGATTGGGCTGCTGAACGAGCAGAAGCAGGCCATCATCCACCGCGCCGTCACCCGCGGCCTCCACTCCGACGTTCCCCTCAAGCCCTCAGCGTTGGGCTTCATCGGTGAAGTCCCTGCGACATGGCAAGTAATCCGGTTCAAAACCCAAGTTGGATTTCAGGAGGGTCCGGGCATCATGGCTGCCGACTTCCACGAACGCGGAGTGCCGTTGCTGCGAATCTCGTGTCTCGCTGGCGACGAAGCGACGCTTACTGGCTGCAACTATCTCGACCCGTCGAAGGTTCGTGAGAAATGGAATCACTTCAGAGTAAGGGATGGCGACTACCTATTGAGTGCGAGTGGAAGCACAGGAGCCGTGCGCCGTGCGAGTGCCGAGGTCTTGGGCGCAATCCCATATACGGGAATCATTCGGCTTTGGCCGCGATCTAGCCAAATCCACATGGAGTATTTGAGGCTCTTCATGTCTTCGCGCCCATTCGTAGACCAAATCACCATGGCAAAGTCTGGGGTTGGTATTGAGCATTTTGGCCCGACTCATCTTAAGCGCATGTGGATCTGTCTCCCCGGTCCCGCCGAACAGGAACAGATCGTAGCTCGTATTCGAAAAGATATAGCCCCCCTCAACACCGCCATCGCCCGCACCGAGCGAGAAATCGCGCTGATGCAGGAATACCGGACGCGCCTGACCGCCGACCTCGTGACGGGCAAGCTGGACGTGCGCGCAGCCGCCGCCAAGCTGCCGGAAGTGGCTGAGACGTCGGACGGGTCAGACCTCTCTGACTCGTCTGACCACTTGTCAGACGAAACCGGAGACCCCATCCTGGAACCAGAACCATGAGCACTCCCGATGGCGTCCTGCTGCCGCACGGCGGCTACGAAAACCTGCGCAGCTACAAAGTGGCGGAGGCGGTCTATGATGCCACGGTGGTCTTCTGCGACCGGTTCGTCGAAAAGCGTTCGCGCACCCATGATCAGATGGTGCAGGCCGCACGCAGCGGCGTGCGCAACATCAGCGAAGGCAGCGGGGCCGCGGCGACGTCCCGGAAGTCTGAGATGAAGCTGACCAACGTGGCCCGGGCCAGCCTCAACGATGAACTGCTCAAGGATTACAAAAGCTTCCTGATGCAGCGGGGACTGCGCGTTTGGCATAAAGATTCGCCGGAAGCGCTGGCCATGCGGAAGCGCCTGACGCACGACACGGTTCCCGGCTTGCCACCGGCCAAACCCGGCAAAGTGCGACTCACCGGTCTGGCCGGCCTTTCGGATTTCGTGGGCAAAGCCGAAGCCGAACTGGCCGCCAATGCCATGCTCTGCGCGGTGAACCAGGCCGCCTACTTGCTCAAACGCCAACTGGAAGGCCAGAGCCGGGAGTTTCTGGAAAAAGGCGGATTCACGGAAAACCTGCACGCCGCCCGGGTGAAGAAGCGGGAGTCAGACAGGTCAGACAAGTCCGACCGGTCTGACAAGAGTGCCTCGCCTGCCTGCTCCGCCTGCGGCAAACCCATGCGCCGGCGCACTGCCGGAAAGGGGCCGCGGGCCGGCCAACCTTTTTGGGGCTGCTCCGGCTATCCCGATTGCAGAGAAACCCGGGAGATGTCTGACCAGTCAGACTCGTCCGACCAGTCAGACTCACCGACGAACCCATGATCACCCACACCCAAGGCGACATCCTGCGCGACGAATCGGAAGCGATCGTCAACACGGTAAACTGTGTCGGTGTGATGGGGCGCGGGATCGCGCTGCAATTCCGCAATGCTTACCCAGACAACTTCAAAGCCTATGAGAAGGCCTGCCAGCGAGAGGAAGTGCAGCCGGGGAGGATGTTTGTTTATGAAACCGGAGAACTGACCGGTCCGCGATACATCATCAACTTCCCCACCAAGCGGCACTGGCGGGGCAAGAGCCGGATGGAGGACATTGATTCTGGGCTGCTGGCGCTGGTGGAACTGCTGAGGGACAAAAAGATTCGCTCTATTGCGCTTCCCCCGCTTGGAAGTGGGCTGGGTGGGCTGGACTGGTCAGAGGTTCGTCCGCGCATTGTCGCGGCGCTGGGAGACTTGGATGAGGTAAAGGTGACGATCTACGAACCCGCAGGCGCGCCCGTCACGGAGAAAATGGTCCGTAATCAGGCAGTGCCCAGCATGACGCCCGGCCGGGCCGCACTGGTGGGACTGATGCACCATTATCTGGGCGCGTTGCTGGATCCCTTTGTGACGCTGCTGGAGGTGCACAAGCTGATGTACTTCATGCAGGAAGCGGGGGAACCACTAAAGCTTAAATACACGAAGGCTCCTTATGGTCCGTTTGCTGAAAATCTGGGCCACGTCTTGAAAGCCATCGAGGGGCATCTGGTCTCCGGCTATGCCGATGGTGGCGACGCGCCAAATAAGCAACTGAAGCTGGTGCCGCAGGCGTTTGAGGATGCCCGAACGTTTCTTGAAGGAAAAGTATCTGCCCGTGAGAATTTTGATAAAGTCACCCGACTCGTGGAAGGCTTTGAGTCGCCTGTTGGACTAGAGCTTCTGTCGACGGTGCATTGGGTCGCGAAGCACGAGTCTCCGCACTCGGTCAATGACTTGGTGAAGGCCACCCACGCATGGAACGAGCGCAAGCGGCAGTTCACGCCGCGCCAGATCGAATTGGCAGCGACGGCGTTGGAGACAAACGGATGGATCGCTCTAACCAAGAACTGATGAAAACCGATACCAGCGAACGCGGACTCGAAAGCCTGATCATGCGGCACATGACCGGGACGGACGGCTTGGCCTCCGGTGCGGCGGGAGTCGCGGCCGAAGCTGCGCCGGCCAAGGGTGGCAGTGGATGGTTTGCGGGAAACGATGCTGCGTATGACCGCGAGTTTGCGGTGGATGCGGAGCAGCTCTTTGCCTTTCTCAGCGCCACGCAGCCGGAGGAATGGGCGAAGCTGGGCATCGCGAACTACAAGGACAAACAAGGCATGGCGCGGCAGAAGTTTCTCGCCCGGCTGCAAGGGGAGATCACGCGGCGCGGGGTGATTGATGTGCTGCGCCACGGCCTCAAGCATGGGGCGCTGAGCTTTGACCTGTTTTACGGCAAGCCCTCGGCGGAGAACGCGAAGGCGGTGGAGCGCCATGCGAAGAACCGATTCAGCATCACGCGGCAGCTGCACTTCAGCCGGGAGAACCAGCGGTCGCTGGATTTGTGCGCCTTCATCAACGGGCTGCCGGTGATCACCTTTGAACTGAAGAACAGCCTGACCAAGCAGACGGTCGAAGACGCTATCGAGCAATACAAACGCGACCGCGATCCCCGCGAGACGCTGTTTCAGTTTGGCCGCTGTGTCGTCCACTTCGCGGTGGATGACCATGAAGTGGCGATGTGTACCGCGCTCAAAGGCAAGGGCGGCACGGCCAAGGACTCGTGGTTTCTGCCATTCAATCAGGGCTGGAACGATGGCGCGGGCAATCCGCCGAACCCGGACGGCCTCAAGACCGATTACCTGTGGAAGCGCATCCTCACTCCGGCGCGGCTGACGGAAATTCTGGAGAACTACGCCCAGGTCGTGGAGGAGATTCACCCGAAGACGGGAAAGAAGAAGCAGGTGCAGATTTTTCCCCGCTACCATCAGCTCGAGGTGGTGCGGATGATTCTGGCCGATGTGATGGAGCACGGCGCGGGCAAGCTCTACCTCATCCAGCACAGCGCAGGCAGCGGGAAGAGCAACTCCATCGCGTGGCTGGCGCATCAGTTGATCAGTCTGACCAAGGACGGAAAGGCGGTCTTTGATTCCGTTATCGTCATCACGGACCGCCGGATTCTCGACAAACAAATCCGCGAAACGATCAAGGGCTTTGCCCAGGTGGGCAGCATCATCGGCGCGGTGAAGGAAGGCGCAGGCACTTCCAAGACGGAGCAGCTCACGAAGTATCTCAAGGACGGCAAGAAGCTCATCATCTCCACGGTGCAGACCTTTCCCCATGTGCTCGACACCATCGGCGACGAACATCGCGGCGGGAAGTTTGCCATCATCATCGACGAGGCGCACTCCAGCCAGAGCGGCAAGACGTCCTCCGCCGTCAGTCAGGTAGTGGCGGACAGCGAAGACGAGATCAATGATGCCATCGACGAGCGGATCAAAAAGAAAAAGCTCGCCAAAAACGCCAGCTACTTCGCTTTCACCGCGACGCCAAAGAACAAGACGCTGGAGATGTTTGGTGTGCCGTATTCCGAAGGCGGCGAGGTGAAGCATCGCCCCTTCCACGGCTACAGCATGAAGCAGGCAATCCAGGAGGGTTTCATCCTCGACGTGCTGAAGAACTATACCCCGGTGGAAAGCTACTACCGCCTCGCCAAGACCGTGGAAGGCGATCCCGAGTATGACGTGAAGAAGGCCCGCAAGAAGCTGCGCATCTATGTGGAGAGCCACAGCAAGGCCATTCGCGACAAGGCCGAGATCATGGTGGATCATTTCCTCGAACAGGTGATCGGACAGAATAAGATCGGCGGTCAGGCGCGGGCCATGGTGGTGACCGGCAGCATCCAGCGGGCGATTGAATACTTCGTGGCCTTCAATGCCTACCTCAAGGAGATCAAGAGCCAATACCGGCCTGTCGTGGCCTTCTCCGGCGAACCAGAATACAAGGGCGACAAGGTGAGCGAATCGAAGCTCAACGGATTTTCGAGCAACGACATCGCCGACAAGATCCAGGAAGACCCGTATCGTTTTCTCATCTGCGCCGAGAAGTTCCAGACCGGCTACGACGAGCCGCTACTGCACACGATGTATGTGGACAAGGCGCTCTCCGGAATCAAAGCCGTGCAGACGCTCTCCCGTCTGAACCGCGCGCACCCGAAGAAGCACGATGTCTTCGTCCTCGATTTTCAGAACGACACGAAACTCATCGAGGAGTCCTTCGCCGACTACTACCGCACGACGATCCTCAGCAAGGAGACGGACCCGAACAAGCTCCACACGCTCAAGGGTGAACTGGACGCATATCAGGTCTATTCGCCCGACCAGATCAACGAGTTCGTGGAACTGTATTTGAGCGGACAGATCGTCGATAAAGTTCATCCGATTCTCGATGCCTGTGCCGCCGTCTATGTGACCGACCTTGACGAAGACAAGCAGGTGGACTTCAAAGGCAAAGCGAAGACCTTCACCCGCACCTACGACTTCCTCGCCACGATCCTCCCGTATGGCGTGCAGGATTGGGAGAAGCTCTCGATCTTCCTGAACTTCCTCATCTCCAAGTTGCCCGCGCCCATCGAAGAAGACCTCGCCAAAGGCATCCTCGAAGCCATCGACATGGACAGTTATCGCGCCGAGAAGAGGGCGACGATGGCCATCGCTCTGCCCGATGCGGATGCCGAGATCGAGCCAGTGCCAACTTCAGGAGGCGGACGGAAGCCAGAGTCGGAGATGGACAAGCTCTCGAACATCGTAAAGCAGTTCAACGACATGTATGGCGGCTTGTTCTCCGACGCGAAGCGCATGGAGCAGCGCATCACCGGGGAGATTCCCCAGAAGGTGGCGGCAGACGAGAAATATCAGAACGCGAAGAAGAACTCCGACCGGCAGAACGCCAAAATCGAGCACGACAAAGCTCTCAAGCGAGTCATCACCGCGCTCTTCAAAGACGACGCCCAGCTCTTCAAGCAATTCCAAGACAACGAATCCTTCCGCGGCTGGCTCACGGACACGGTCTTCGGCATGACCTACGAGCAGTAGGCTCGCGAACCGTTTCAAGGACAGGACAGATCCATTCCGCACCGTGATCGTGCGCGACATTTGGCCGGGGAAAAGGGCGAATGCCGAATGAC
>CAZIFU010000110.1:0-23845 GCA_964539075.1 uncultured Verrucomicrobiota bacterium
TGGCGGTCGTCCCGTTTCGGGTGCGCGATGGGGATGACGCGAGCTGCCTGAATTTGAACCGGGCGCAGAAACCGCGGCTGCTGGGCGTCAAACCGGAGTGGCTGGCGGAGCGCGGCGCGTTCGCGTTCGCCGGCGTGGCCAAGGGGATGGTGAAAGAGAAATTATGGATGCTATTGAAGCAAGGCGTTGGTAGGGCCGACCTGCCGGTCGGCCAGGACGCGCAGCAGCGCGTCCCTACCAACGACATCATCCCCGCCATCGCGGATGAGGCTTCCATTCTCTGGGCGCTGGGCAAAAAGCTTGGCGACACGATTCCGTACACGGACGAGCGCGGGCGGACATTCAACGTCCGGTTGGTCGGCGCGCTGGCCAACTCGGTTTTGCAGGGCAATCTCATCATCGCCGAGGAGGAATTCGTCCGCCGCTTCCCCAACGAGAGCGGGTATCGAATGTTTCTGGTGGATGCGCCGTCGAACGAGGTGCCGGAAGTGGCCGCGACGTTGACGCGCGCGTTGCAGGATGCGGGTCTGGAATTGACGCCGGCAGCGCGGCGGCTGGCGGCGTTCAACGCGGTGCAGAACACCTACCTGGCCACATTTCAGGTGCTGGGCGGATTGGGGCTGTTGCTGGGGAGCATCGGGCTGGGCGTGGTGGTGCTGCGCAACGTGCTGGAGCGGCGGGGCGAACTGGCGTTGCTGCTGGCGGTGGGTTTCCGGCCGAGCGCGGTGAAATGGCTGGTGGTGAGCGAGCACGGCGCGCTTTTGACGTGCGGGCTGGCCAGTGGCATCCTGGCAGCGCTGGTGGCAGTGTTGCCGGCGCTGGTGTCGCCCGGCGCGCAAACGCCCTGGCGCGCGCTGGCGGTGACGCTGGGCGCGGTGTTTGCCAGCGGGGCGGTGTGGACCTGGGCGGCGGCGGGCCTGGCGATGCGCGGGAAACTTTTGGATGCGTTGAGGAATGAATGAAAAACGTGTTGCGCGGTGCGTAGTGCGTTAAATACGGCAGGGTGCGCCATTGAATTAAACGCAACACGCAACACGACTTCACCAAATGAAAAGAATTTTTTTTACGGGCTTGTTGACCGCCGGGTTTGCCTTCGGCCTCACGGCTCAAACCAAGCCGCTTTACGAAAATAATTTTGAAACGGCCGGGCTGAACGCCGTGCCCGCCGACATGCTGGTCCTCAACGGCAACATCGCCGTGAAAGAGGAGGACGGAAACAAGTTCCTGGAAGTGCCCGGCGCGCCGCTGGAGGATTACGGCGTCATGTTCGGTCCGACGCAGAACACCGACGCGGCGGTCACCGCGCGCGTTCGCGGGACGGGCAAGGGCCGGCGTTTTCCCACCTTCGGCGTTGGACTGTTCGGGCAGGGCGGTTTCAAGTTGCAGGTGTCGCCCGGCAAGAAGACGCTGGAAATTTATCAAGGCGAGGAAGCGAAAGCCTCGGCGCCCTACGCGTGGGAGTCGGGGTTCTGGACACAGTTGAAACTGCAAGTCCGCCGGGTCAAAGAGGGGGCATGGCGGGTGGAAGGCAAGGCGTGGAAACAGGGGACGCCGGAGCCGGCGGCCTGGTCCATCACGCTGGACGTGACCGAAGAACCGCCGGCGGGCCGGCCGACCATCCTGGGCAATCCGTATTCCGACCTGCCGATCCAGTTCGATGACCTGGTGGTGACGGTGCCGGGCAAATAGCGCAAGCTTTCCTGGAACTCTGCGGGCCCGCCCGCCCGTGGTCAGGCCTTGGATTTCTCCAGCAACACCACGACCCAGCCGCACGTGGGATTGTTCGGCGGGGCCACGTTGCCCACGCTGCAGAGGGAAACAATCTTCCAGCCGTCGTTGAGATGGCTGGCGAGGTGTTCCTTCACATCGCCGTCCTCATGCAGCATCCGGTCGGCGGTGAAGTTGGACAAGTAGAGCGAAACTAACTTTTGCATGGCGCCATTGGGTCAGACTGACTTGACTGATAATTCAAATTGTCCACCGGTTTATCCTGGTTAGAACAGGCTGTTGGCGAGGATGCCCAACACACTCAAGGGGCCCTGGTCCTCCAGCCCTTCGGTGGCTTTCTCGACTTTTTGCAAGGTCATTTTAATGTTCTTGAAAAAGCTTTCGTCATTGACCAGTTTGCCGACGGAGCCCTGGCCCTGGTTGATCTTCTGGAGGATTTCCTTCATGTTCGTCATGGCCGTGGTGGTTTCGGTGTAGAGCGCTTCGTCTTTGGCCAGCTTGCCCAGCGTCCCCTGCCCGGTATTGACCTGGTCAATGATGGTTTGGGCCTTGCCGATCAGGCCGCGGACGTCGCCGGAGACGTTTTCGAGGTTGGTAATGGCGTTGACGGCGGAGCGGTAGAGTTGGTCATCGGCGATGAGCTTGCCGACGGTGCCTTTGCCTTCGGCGATCTGGGAGGAGATGTTCTGCATGTTGCCGAGGATGGCGGTGAGCCGGGGGCTGTTTTCCTTGAGAAAGTCGGTGAACGGCCCGACGAGGTTCTGCAGGCTTTCGCCGCTGAAATTTTTGGTCAACCCCTCGACGCCGGTGGCCAAGTCTTCCAGCTTGGCCATGAGTGTACTGAGGTCGGGCTGCTCGGCGGTGGTGAGCGTCTGGTCATCGAGCAAGGGCGGGGCGGTGGGTGTGCCGAAATCCAGGCTGACGAAATTCTCACCCATCAGGCCGGTGAACTTGATGACGGCCTTGCTGTCGGTGCGCACGGTCTGGCCGCGGTTGATTTTGAGGGTGACCCGGATCTTGTTTTCGGCGGGGCGGATTTGTTCGACGCGGCCGATGGGGAAGCCGGCCATTTTGACCAGGGCGCCCTCCTTGAGTTCCTGGACGTTGTTGAAGAGGGCGTGCAGATGATAACCGCCCTTGAAATAATCGGTGCCGCCGACCATTTCCAGGGTCAGGATGCTGGCGATGATGGCGAGGGCGAAAAAAATGCCCAGGCGGGTTTCGAGTGTGTTTTTCATGCGGGTTGTCTTTGGAGGTTGAGGTTGAAATCGGCAGTCAAAAATTTCTGGATCAAGGGGTCGGGATGGCGTCGGACCTCGGCGGGGGCGCCCACCATGAGGATTTGCCCTTCGTTGATGATGGCCATGCGGTCGGCCACCCCGAAGGCCAGATCGCGGTCATGGGTGACGACGATCGACGTGACGTGGATCCGTTTTTTGAGGTTCAGGATTTCCTCGCCGACGAGCACGGCCATCAAGGGGTCGAGTTCACTGGTCGGTTCGTCGTATAAGATGAGTTGCGGGTCGGCGACGAGCGCGCGGGCGATGGCGACGCGTTTTTTCATGCCGCCGGAAAGTTCTGCGGGCGAGCGGTCCTCCAGGCCTTCCAAGCCGACCAGCGCGAGTTTCGCGGCGACCACGCGGGCGATTTCCGCCGGGGACTTCAACCGGTGCTCGGCCAGGTAGAGGCCGACATTTTCGCCAACAGTCAGCGAGTTGAGCAACGCGCCGGACTGGAAGACCATGGCCATGCGGTATTGGTCCATGACGCCGGGTTGCTGGATGGGGCGGCCTTCGATGAGGATCTCGCCGGCATCGGGCGTTTCCAGGCCGATGATGTGTTTGAGCAGGACGCTTTTGCCACTGCCGCTGGGGCCCATGATGACGAAGACTTCGCCGGGCTGGACCTCCAGGTTGATGCCCTTGAGCACCAGTTGGCCGTTGAAACTTTTGCGCAGGCCGCGCACCTGCACGCCGACGCCTGGATGGGATGCCGGGGCCGGGTTCATTTTTCAAAGTTCAACAGGACGCGGGTCAGGAAATAATCCAAAATCAGAATCAAGACGATTGAATTGACCACCGCCTTGGTGACCGAGCGGCCGATGCCCCGCGGGCCGCCGATGGTCACCAGCCCCTGATGGCAGGAGACCACGCCGATGACGACCGCGAAGACCAGACTTTTGAACAGGCCGTTGGCCACGTCGCCCAACTCCACGACCTCCCGCAGGTTGTTGAAGAAGGACTGGAACGAAATGGCGATTTTGTGATTGAACACCGCCACCAGCGCGCCGCCGGACCAGCCGACGAGGATCGAAAAAACGACGAGCATCGGCAGCGCGACACTGATGGCCACCAGCCGGGGCAGGACCAGGTAGTGGATGGGGTTGATGTTCATGGTGCGCAGCGCGTCGATTTCCTGATAAACCTGCATCGAGCCGATTTCAGCGGCCATGGCCGAGCCGATGCGGCCGGCGATGAGGATGGACATCATCACCGGGGCCAGTTCCTTGCACATGGAAAGCCCGACCATGCCGCCGATGACGCTGGAGAGGCCGCGTTCGGCCAGCACCGGCCCGGTTTGGAGGGTGATGACGCCGCCGATGAACAGCGAGAGAATGCAGGCCATGAGCAGGCTGGCATTGCCGATCTCGAAGAGTTGATCGAACATTTTTTGCCGCTGCCGCCAGACCAGGGGTATGGACTGGAGCGTGCGCCAAAGCAGGATCAACATTTCGCCGATGTTTTGGAACATAACAGAGTTAATCAGGGAATCGGTGGAGCCGGCTCCGATTTTTTATTTTTTCCGAAAGGAACATAAAACAAACGCCAACGGTTGCCTTCCGGGCCGGATTGATACTGGAAAAGCCCGAACAAGAGCGAGCATTTTTTGGTCTCGGGGGTGGTGTCGCGACGGTAGAGGTTCCAGAGCAAGGACTGGCTGCTGGCGCCGGTGCGCAGGTTTTTTTCCGAACGCCACAGCGACCAGAGCGGCGAGTAGTCGCGTTCGATGCTTTTATTGTTCGGCAGCAGCGGCTCCAACAGCGCCAGGAGTTGCAGGCGTTCGTTGCCGCTGTGATCGCGTCGGGCGGTGAACAGCGGCCACAGATCGGTGCGATGCAGGGCGGTGCCGGTGGTGGTGTTTCTTTCGATCAGATCGGAATACAAAAACAACAAAATCCGCGTCCGCTCGCGGTCCAGTGGCCCGGCGGCCGCATGGTTGTATTTGTAGAGCGGCCAGAGATAGAACTCGCTGGTGAGAGTGTCGTTGTGCATCTGGCTGAACAGGGGCCAGAGGCGCTGGCCGGTTTTGCCGGGCCCGCGCGCGACGACGATGATTGGCCAGGGCAGGTCCCACTCGCGATATTGTTTGGCCATGTCATCGGTGAAAGTGAAGAAGGGCCACAGCACCGTGGTGGAGTCGCGCTGCGGCGAGCGTTGGGAGCTGAACAAGGGCAGCAGCGCCAGTTGGCTGTCCGGATTGTCGGTGCCCAGGCCGCTCTGCTGCTTCAGGAACAACGGCCAGAGGGCGAAAAACTTGTCGTGACCGCCAAGGATTTCCACGTCGCCGAACCCGTTGGTTCTGGTCGTGACGTCCTTGTGTTCCTGGCCGAGGAGCGGCCAGAATTGCCAGCCCCGCAGGCCGTTGCCGTGCCGGAGGTGGAAGAACGGGTAAAGGTAATTGTCCGTCACCACGTCGCGCTTGCGGCTTTGCACATACAAGGGCATCAGAACAAATTTGATTTCGTCGCGAAACAGCCGGTTTTTGAGATGTCCGTACAAGGGGAGAACCGCCGTGTAATTCAAGTCCGGATCGGCGGAGCGCTGTTGAAAATAAATGGGAAACAGAGTGAAGCGATCCTTTGCGTCGCCCTGCTGGGTGCCGCCACCGGAGAAACTCAACAACTGGAACAACTGCCATCGGTACTCCGCGCCGAAGCGGTCATAGGTCAACACGGGATAGAGAAAATCAATTTCCCGGCTGTCAACCTCTGCGTCGTCGGTAATCGAGAAAAACGGCGGCAACGCCCCCTGGCGGGTGGCAGCCGTCTGTTGGTGGCTCATCAAGGGTCCCAAGGCCTCCTGCCGTGCACCGGTCTCCAGAGTCAGGGAAAATTCATGGAACAACGGCCCGGTTGTAATGGGTTCACCCGCCGCGAATTGGAGTGAAACACCCATGACCTGCCAACCCAGCGCCAAGAATATCATTGAGCGAATCATGGGCGATTGGAGTAAAAATGCGATAAAAGCGCCGGGATAGGACTTTTGCTCATTTATACGTATATAACGTTAACGCCCGGTTTTTCACGCCTGCTTGGACATTTTTCGTGGTATTTTCACTTAAAGATTGACTTTCGCACGGGTTTTACTTGATACTCATAATTAGATTGAGGTTTTTACCTCGGTTTCTCTGGACCCAGTGCCGTGCGTGCATCGTCGTCACTGGGTTTTTTATTTAACCGCCAGCCTTGCCGTGTCAACAGGTTCAAGAGAGCCGGCAAGAAAGTCAGGCCGGCCAGCATGCAGGTGCCCGTTCCCACCGACATCACATAACCAAGGCTGGCAATTCCCTGATGCCTGGCGAGAATTAAACTGCCAAAGCCGGCGATCGTGGTCAGGCCAGACACGAGCACCGCTTTGCCGGTGCTCTTGGCCAGGATGCCCGGCGATTTTTCTTCCGCGAACCGGTTCAAAATATGAATGCCATTGGTCACGCCGATCCCGATCACCAGCGGCAGCGTCATGATGTTGGCCGGATTGAAGGGGATGTCAAACCAACCCATGAACCCGACCATCCAGATCGTGCCGATCAAAACGGGAAGCAACACCAGCACGACACTGGACAAGGTCCGGAAATGAATGAACACCAGAATCAGAATGGCGAGGAGCGAATAGCCGGCCGCCTCCACGTAACTGTTCTTCAACAACGTGGTGTACTCATACAATTGCACCGGCGTTCCAGTCGCTTCGGGATCGATCGTCCGCAACTGCCGGATGAACGCCTCCTGTTTGTCGCGCTGCCAGACATCCTCCTTGGGATAGACCTGCAATAACAATTTGCCCGTTCGCCCGATGAACCGGTTGCGCAACGCCGGCGGCAGGTCCTCCACCCGCAACGGCCCGCGGTTGTCCTGGTTTTTGATGGCGTCAAACGTGTCTTGGATGTCCTCCAGCAAAGCCTTCTGAAAGGCCCCCAGCTTGGCCGCCATCTCCACGGGATGGCCCCGGGCCATCCGCACCTGCCATTGGCTGACGGAGCCGCGCAGGGACCGCAGTTGTTTTTCCAGCGCCGTGTCGCCCTCCTTCTGCACTTCGCCCGCCGCCAGGCCGAGATAGCTTTTGAAGAAATCCAGTGTCTGGCCCAGCTCCTTGACGTTGACCGGTTGGGCGTCCACTTCGGCGAAACGCACGGCCGCCAGCTCTTTTTTGATCTGGGCGATCATCTCCAGTTTGTTGTTTTGGTTCTCGCTCAGAAAGCGGCCCATGGATTCCACGCTGGCGACGGTGCTCAGATTGGTCAGCCGGCTTTCCAGGGCGACTGCTTCCTCCAGCGAGTGGGTGATGATCGCGCCGTAGAGGACGGATTTGGAGGCCGAGTTGATCAATTTTTTTTCGAACTCCACGGCCGGCAGTCCCTTGCTCTGCATGTTCAGCAGGTTGTAATCGAAGTAAACCTTGGGAAATTGCGTCAAGGCCAGCAGGCAGACCGTCGCCGTGATGCCGGCCATCGTCAACGGCCGCTCCAGCCAGAGGCGTTCGAGCCGGGCCCTTTTTTCGATGGCCTGAGTCAATTGATGATCGAGCACATTCTGCCGCCCCCGCAGCAGCAGCACCGGCAGCAAGGTCATCATCGGGACCAGGCACACCAGCAGCCCGCCTCCGCTGATGATGCCCATTTCCCGGATCCCCTTGAAATCGGTCGCCCCCATCGCCAGAAACGCTCCCGCCGTGGTGAAGGCGCCGGTGAAAATGCCCATGCCGGTATAGACCATCGCCTTTCGCAAGGCGTCGCGCTCGCTGCGTCCCTGCCGTAATTCCTCCTCGTAACGGGTGATCAAATGGACCCCAAAGTCAATGGCCAGCCCGATGAGCATTGGCACAAACGTGATGGTCAGAATGTTCAAATGGCCGACCACCAGCGTCGTGAACCCCATCGTGTAGCCCAGGCCCACGATCAGACAAATCGTGGCTTTGATCGGCCGGCCGGTTTCGTTGTAGCCGTAAATGAAAATCAGCGCCACCAGCACCAGTGAAACCACCGAGGCCAGCAGCGTGTCCCGCTGCGACTGCGCCATTTCATCCACCTCCAGAACCGGCTCGCCCGTCATCCCCACGTTCAAGCCGGGCACTTCCGACTGGGTTTCGCGCAACAGCTCGCGCAGTCGCGCCACCGCCTGGCGGTTGAGCGTCTCGGCGCGCGTGCGCGCGGTGACCAGATAAATCCGGCCGTTGGCAAACGTGATGTACATCTGCCGCTCCGCCTCCTGACCGGCGCCGAACAGCGCGTTGACGCCCGGCGACGGCGGCTGGCCCGGCCGCGTCAGGCTGTCGGCGGCCTGTTGGACGATGCGCTCCAGGGCGGGGAACGCTTTGATCAACGAGTCGGTTTCCGCGCTCGCTTCCCGTTTGGTGGTGCGGAACTGCTGGTTGAGGAGGCGAAACAGCGCATTGAGACTGTTGGCCTGCGAGAAGGTTTGAATGAAGGGGCGGTAATTGCGCAACGTTTGCTGCAACTCGCCCAGCGTCTTCTCCGGCAAAAACAACAGCGCCTTGGGTCCCATCAATTTCAGGTCCCCTTTGTAGAAGACATCCTTGAACAGGTTGGTCTCCGCTTCCAGACGCGCGCCCAGCCGCTCCACAAACTGGCGGTTCTTCTCCATGTCCTCGCTCTCGACCACCGCCACCAGGTCGTCCTGGCCGGGAAACTCCTGGCGGAACTGGAGGTAGTTCTGGTGATATTTCTTGTTCGCCCCCACCAGGTCCCGGCGGCTGGTGTTGAACTCCAGATGTTTGACGGTGTAAAAGACGCACGCCGCCAGCAACACCACCTGCGGATAAAAAAACAGCCGGGGATAAAGATAAACCGCGTCCGCCAATCGGTTCAGCCAACGCACCGCCAGACTCTCGGTCGCAATACTCATGGCAGCCTTTTTCCCCGCGGCAATCCCGCCCCGGCTTTGGCCAGCGTGTCCATCAACCCGCCTCCTCCGGAAACTCCGCGTTCGAGTAAACCTCCTTCACGTCGTCGTGCTCTTCGAGCGCGTCAATCAGCCGGGAGACGGCCTGCGTCGCCGCCGGGTTGGCCAGCGGCACCGTGATCGTGGGCAGAAAGGTGACTTCCGCCGCTTCGCACTTGATGCCTTTGGCTTCGAGTTGTTGGTGGACTGCTTCGAACTGCGCCGGGTCGGTGATGATTTCGTAGCCCTGGGCATCGGCCTTGAAATCCTCCGCGCCTGCGTCCAGCGCCAGTTCCATCAACCGGTCTTCGCCGGCCGCTTCATGCGCAAGGATCATTTGCCCCTTGCGGTGAAAGAGCCGGCTGACGGCGCCTGACGAGGCGATGCTGCCGCCGCTTTTGGTGACAAGGCTGCGGATTTCCGCCGCCGCACGGTTGCGGTTGTCCGTGCTCACCTCCACCAGCAGGGCGACCCCGTGCGGGCCGTAAATCTCGTAGGTCAAGTCCTCGAAGCTGGCGCCTTCGCCGCCGCCGGCCCCTTTCTTGATGGCGCGCCCGATGTTGTCGGTCGGCATGTTGGCGCTGCGGCATTTGAGCAGCACCATGCGCAGGCGCGGGTTGAGGTCGGGGTCGCCGCCGCCCAGCTTGGCGGCAATGGTGATCTCGCGGCCGAGCTTGGAAAAAATCTTCCCGCGCTTCGCGTCAATCGCCCCTTTGAACCGTTTGACTTTCGCCCACTTGCTGTGTCCGGCCATGGTCTGGTTGTTCGTTGAGAGTTGGGAGTTGAGAAACAGACCACCCGCATCTCTCAACACGCAACTCAAATGCCTCTCAACGGTTGGCCGCCGCCGCTTCCACGTGCACCGCCGTGCCGTAGCACAGCACTTCGGTGATCCCCGCGCCGATTTCCGTCGCGTCGTAGCGCACGCCGATCACCGCGTTGGCGCCCAGTTCGGCGGCGTGGGTCAGCATCAGTCGGAAGGCGTCGTCGCGCGTCCGCTCGCACAGGTTGGTGTAAATCGAAATGTTGCCGCCGAACAGGCTCTGGATGCCCGCGCCGATGTTGCCGACGATCGAACGCGACCGGACGATGATGCCGCGCACGACGCCGAAGGATTTCACCGCGCGGTAACCGGGCAGGTCGAAGGCCGTGGTCGTCAAGGGATGGGTCTGGCTCATAAGTTTCGCGCAGAATTGAACACGACTTCCCCCCGCGCCGCAATCTTTAGCTGCGCAATGTAACCGTAGGAGCCGACGTGAGGAGGCTCAAATGTTCCGCCAATTCAGTCAGACCCTCCTGCCGTCGGCTCCTGCGAAGTTCCTGGGCCGCCGAATCAATTTGATTCAGGCTCCGCGCACGAAAGCCTCGATTCGGTCCGCCACCGCCTCTGCAACGTCCGTCTCGGACATATTGATCCACGTCAGCTCGAACTGGCGCCGGAACCAGGTCATCTGGCGTTTGGCGAACTGGCGCGTGCGTTGTTTGACCAGCGCGATGGCGGCGGCCAGGGATCGTTCGCCGCGCAAATGCTCCACCACCTGGCGGTAGCCGAGGGCCTGCATCACGGTCGGGTTTTGCGCCAGGCCGCGCGCCAGCAACCGCCCGGTCTCCGCCACCAGGCCGCGCCGGAACATTTCCTCCACGCGCGCGTCAATGCGCGCGCGCAAATCGGCGCTCTCCCGGTGCAACCCAAAGAACCGTTGCGCCGATGGCTGGCCGCCGGCCGCGTTCCACCGGGCGCGCTGGGCCGAAAACAGTTTGCCGGTGAGGCGGATCACTTCGAGGGCGCGGATGACCCGGCGCGGATTTTGCCGGTCAATTTTCGCGAACGTGGCCGGATCGCGTTGCTCCAGTTCGCGCAACAGGTCCGGCAGCGGCGTGGCTGCCAACACCGCCCGTAGCGCGGCGTCCGCCGGTGGCGCGTCGCCCAGGCCTTCCAAAAATGCTTTGAAGTAAAGACCGGTGCCGCCGCACAAAATCGGCAGATGCCCGTGCGCTTGAATTTCCTTCACCGCGGCGTGGGCGCGCCGGGCGAATTGCGCCGCGTCAAATGGCTCGGTCAAATCCACCGCGTCAATCAAATGATGCGGCACGCGCCGGCGCTCGGCGGCCGAAGGCTTGGCCGTGCCGAGGTCCAGCCCGCGATAGACCTGCATCGAGTCCACGGAGATGATTTCCCCGTCGAGACGACCGGCCAGCGCCAGCGCCACCGCGGATTTTCCGGCAGCCGTCGGGCCGGCGATCAAAATGGGTTCAAGGTTCAAAGTTCAAGGTCAGGGAGCGCGCGCAACTCGCGTGCCGGCAACTTCTGCGCAATCGTGGCTTGGGCACAAACCATTCTCCTATCACATCAGTGCCCCCGTTTTCGGAGGGACGAGTTTCACGAGTCCCTTTTTTTTCTCCGCAATATCAGGGCCTCGTGTAACTCGGCCCTCCGAATTCGCTCCACAACGCTCCTGCGCAGTCAAGAACCGGTGATCTTTTCGGCAGAGGTCCGGCCCTGCTCGTTTTTCCACGAGAGCAGAAACAACAACCCCACGCCGATGCAGATGGCACTGTCGGCCACGTTGAAGGCGGGAAAGCCGATCTCTCCGCCGCCGCGCGGGTAAAGGTAAAAGTAGAGGAAATCAATCACGTGCCCGCGGCTGGGCAGCATCCGGTCAATCAGATTGCCAAGGATGCCGCCGAAGATCAAGCCGAGCGTGACCTGGCCGCCCCACCTCCGAAAGTCAAAATGGTGCCGCGTCAAAAACAACAGCAGCAGCGCCACCAGCGAGACGATGGCCAGCAGTTCGTTGCGGTCCTTGAACAGGCTCCAGGCCGCGCCGGTGTTGCCCCAATGCACAAACTTGAAGAAGCCGTCAACGATCACGCGTTCCTCGGCGTAACCGAGGTGCTTCAGCACGGCCAGCTTGGTCAACTGGTCCAGCACCACGATGAATAACGTCACCAGCGCCATGCGACGATTTGGGGTCAGTGTCATGTCCTCGCCGAAAGGCAACCTGGCCTGGTCCGGCGGGCGCGGGGGATTTAACGGTTACAGGCCAAAAAAACAACCTCTTTTGCAGCGGACACACTCCAATCGGTGGGGCGAGACTCTGTCGAGCCAATTCAATCCGCTCCCGACACGGCTCGACGGAGTCTCGCCCCACCTTATGAAACCACTTCCAAACGATTGCCAACTCGCGTCGGCTTGCGCTCTCCCGCGCCCTGGCTTAACCATTGTCTTGTGCCAAAAACTCAGTTCTCCGACGCAGCGCTGGTGTTGATCGGCCACGGCTCGACGGTGAATGCCGATTCCGCCGCGCCGGTTTATCAGCACGCCAGTGAACTGCGACGCCGCGGGATTTTCGCGCAGGTGCGGGAGGCGTTTTGGAAACAGGAACCGGGCATCGCCGGCGTGTTGCGGGAAATGTCGGCCCCGCGCGTCTTCATTGTGCCGCTGTTCATCAGCGAAGGCTATTTCACCGAGGAAGCCATCCCGCGCGAACTCGGCCTGCGCGCCGCGGGCCAGTCTGACTTTTCCCGCGTGCAACAGCGCGGCGCGCAAATACTCTTCTACTGCGGCCCGATTGGCACGCACGCGAGCATGACCGACGCGCTCCTGGCCCGCGCCCGCGAGGTCGTCGAGCAGCATCCTATTCCCCGCGTGCCGCAGCCAAAGGAGACCGCGCTGTTCATCGCCGGCCATGGCACTGACCGCAACGAAAATTCCCGCCAGGCCATCGAGCGGCAGGTCGGACTCATCCGCGCGCGGAACCTGTACGCCGAGGTGCACGCGGTTTTTATCGAGGAAGAGCCGCGCGTCGGTGATTGCTACGCGCTGGCCAAGGCGCCCAACATCGTGCTGGCGCCGTTTTTCATCAGCGATGGCCAGCACTGCCGCGAGGATATTCCCGTCCTGCTGGGCGAGCCGAAGCGGTTAGTGCGGGAACGGCTCAAGGCCGGCCAGGCGACGTGGCCCAACCCGACGGAGAAGCGCGGGAAACTCTTGTGGTATGCGTCCAGCATCGGGAGCGAGCCGCTCATTGCGGAGATCATTCTGGAACAAGTTCGCGAATCCGCAGGTGAGCAGGTGAGAAAGTGAGCGGGCGAGCCGTTTTCTCACCCGCCCACCGGCAAGTTTTTCTATCTTCCATCTTCCATCCTTCATCCCCTATCTTCGACTTGTGCAGTGGCAAAAAATCACCCTCCTTGGCGTGGGGTTGCTGGGCGGCTCGCTGGGGCTGGCCATCCGGCAACGCCAGCTCGCCACGCGGGTGGAAGGCTACGTGCGCCGCGCCGCCAGCATGGCCGAATGTGAACAGCTCGGCGTCGTGCACCAGGCCACGCGCGACCTCGCGCAAGCGGTGCGGGATGCTGACCTGATTGTGTTCTGCACGCCGCTGGCGCAGATGCGCGAGCTGGCGGCGCAGATGCTGCCCGCGTTGAAGCGCGGCGCGGTCGTCACGGATGTCGGCAGCGTCAAAGGCAGCGTCATTCACGACCTCGAACCGCTGCTGGCCGGCGCGGGCGCGCACTTCATCGGCAGCCACCCGATGGCCGGCGCGGAGACCAGCGGTGTCCACGCCGCGCGCGTGGATTTGTTTGAGAATGCGCTCTGCGTGCTCACCCCCACGCCCCGGTCCGCGCCGGAAGCGCTGGCGCAAGTGGAGGAATTCTGGCGGCAGATCGGCGCGCGCACGGTGCGGCTCACGCCCGATCTGCACGACGATTTCGTGAGCCGTTGCAGCCACCTGCCGCACGTGGTGGCGGCCGAACTGGCCAATTACGTGCTGAGTCCCGCGTATCCGAAGGAGCAGGCGATGCTCTGCGCCAACGGGTTCCGCGACATGACGCGGATCGCCTCCGGCCCGCCGGAGGTCTGGCGTGACATTGTCATGGCCAACCGGAAGAAACTCGCACGGGTGCTGGGCGTGTTCATCGAGGACTTGCAGGAGTTTCAACTGGCGCTGGAAAACAACGACATGATGGCGATCGAGGAATTTTTTGAAAAGGCCAAACAGCGCCGCGACCATTGGGTGGGCCAGAGCAATTCACCGGAATGAAAAGAGTTTTGAGTATTAGGGCTATGCACTTGATTCCCCTTCATACGGACCGGGACAACCTAAAGGTTGAACTCCAACGAAAACAGCCGCGCGCGGCGTTGGAGTTCACGCTTTAGCGTGTTCCGAGGGCCAAGGGGAATCATGTGCATAGCCCTATAATAGTAATGGCAGCAAAAAGACCCGCCTGGCCAAGCAACATCCCAATCCACCCCGAGTTGAAGTAACGCCAGATGACGACCGGGATCAAAACCGACAACGCAGCCCACAAAATCCCCGAACTGCCTTCAAACTCGCCCACCCGATAATACAAAATCGCACAGGCCAGCAGCAGCACGAAGTTGAATGAATAACATGGCATTTGCTTCGCCTGAACTCGGAGGGGCATTCCATGGCCTCGATTGTTATGCCGGCCTATGTGAGCAGCAGCGCGCGGCAGACGGCTCGCAACCGCTTTAGTTGCGCGGCGGATCTGGCTTCGAGGTAACAGCGCATGAGCGGTTCGGTGCCGCTGGCGCGAAAAGCCACCCACTCGCCGTCAGGCAAAAGAAATTTGAAGCCGTCGGTGGTGATGAATTTCTCCACCTTGAACGGCCCGATGGCGTCGAGACCGGCGGCGAGCTTGTCCAGCAGCGCTTGTTTCTTCTCCGGCACAATGGCCACGTTGAGGCGGTCGGTGTGGAACTCGCCCGTCTGTTTCGCCAGCTCCTTGAGAATCCGGCCCAACGACTTTCTCTCGGTTGCCACCAGTTCGGCCATCAGCAGGCAGGCCAGGATGCCGTCCTTCTCCGGCACGTGGCCCTTGACGCTCAGGCCGCCGGATTCCTCGCCGCCCACGATGATCGGCTCGGTCTCCATCAGCGCGCCGATGTATTTGAAGCCGACGGGCGTCTCGTGCACCTTCACGCCCAGCAACCCGGCCACGGCGTCCACCTGGTGGCTGGTGACCACGGTGCGCACGACAGCGCCGGTCCAGCAGCGATTTTTTTTCAAGTGATACAACGCGAGGGCGAGGACCTGGTTGGGCGTGAGCCACGCGCCGCTCTGGTCCACGATGCCAAAACGGTCGGCGTCGCCGTCGAGACCCAGGCCGAGTTGCGCCTGGCCGCGACGAACAAGCTGGCTGACCTCGGCCATGCCTTCGGCGTTGGGTTCGGGATGATGGCCGCCGAAGAGCGGGTTGATTTCGTTGTGAAAGACGGTGAGCTTCGCGCCCGCTTCGGCGAGCAACGCATCGAGGTAACCGCGCCCGGTGCCATACATCAACTCGATGGCGATTTTGAGCTTCGCGCGTTTGATCGCGGCGAAATCAATCAGCTTGCGCAGTTGTTTGAAGTAGGCCGGCTGCGGGTCAAAGGTTTTGCAGGCGAACGTGCCGATGACGGCGGCCTTAAAGCTCCAGTGCTGCGCCTCGAGCCGGGCGATGTTCGCTTCGATCTGTTGCGTCACTTCGGGCGTGGCGGGCGCGCCATTGTGGGTGGAGAATTTGAGACCCTGCCACTCGGCGGGATTGTGGCTGGCGGTCAGGTTGATGCCGCCGATGGCCCGGCGGTGGCGGATGGCATGGGCGATGACGGGCGTGGGCGCGTCGCGGTTGCAGAGCAGCGGCGTGAGGCCGTTCGCGGTGAGAATCTCCGCCACCGCCAGCGAGAACTCGCGGCCAAGAAAGCGCGTGTCGTGGCCTAAAATTACAGTTTTGAATTTTGAATTTTGAGTTTTGAGTTGGTTCAGGTAATCAGCGATGCCTTGGGCGGCAAGGCGGACGTTTTCAAATGTGAAATCGCGCGCGATGAGGCCGCGCCAGCCGGAGGTGCCGAATTTGATCATGGTTGGAGTTCAAGCTTCAGCTTGCGTTGGGTCATTTGCGTTCCTGCGGACAAGCTAAAGCTTGAACTCCAACTCAGCTTTTCCAATCGAAGGCCCCCTTCTTGAGCGCGTAAAGGTAGCCGACAAATAAAATTCCAAGGAACGAAACCATGGAGCCCAGGATCAGGTTGGCGTCGGTCGTCAGCATTTCCCGGTAAACAGCCGCCCAAGGATAGAGGAAGACCACTTCGATGTCGAAGAGGATAAAGAGCATCGCCACCAGGTAGAACTTTACCGACATGCGCGGGCTGCCTTCGCCCACGGGCAACATGCCGCATTCGTAGGCGGTATCTTTAATCTTGCTGCGCCGGCCCCGTGCGCCCAGCAGGACGGAGAGGACCAGTGTTCCCGCGACAAACGCCACCGCGAGCAGCCCCAGCATGAGCACCGGAACATACTGCGTGAGTTGATCGGACGACATGCCACGACGTTAAAAATGCCCGGCGCCTTTGGCAAGGGGAAACCCCCCGTGCAAATGCGGAACGGTGCATCTCGTTTTTTGGAAAGTCCGACGCAGGGGTCGAAAAGCTCCAAATTCCAAGCTCCAACCTCCAGAGAAACATCAAACACCAAGTCTCAAAAGGCGCCCGAAACGATTTTTGGTGTTTGAAATCTGGAGCTTCTCTGGTGCTTGGAGGTTGGAGCTTGGTGCTTCGCTCATCCCGTGCTCAGAAAGTGAGAGACGCCCAGGCCGAACGCAAAACGGCTTGGCGACTTGCACACCTGCCGCCCGCTTAGCTTATGCTTTCATTGGCGATCCGGGCGCGGACACTTGAAGAGCGTCGGGCGTGTGTCCTTCGGATTTTTCCAGCGCCCGCGCCCGTTGTTGTCCGTGACCAGCCAGAAATAATCGCGCTCGACCGCCAGCCCTTCCATGTTGGCCGTCACCGTGTTGTAAACCACCTCCAGCTGACGCTCCAAGTCGCTGTAGGAATACTCGGCGAGAACCTGCTGCGTTTGGGGATCCACTTTGAGAATCACGCGGTTTTCGCGCAGCAAGACGAACAGTGCGTTCTCAAACCAGCACAAGTCGGAATAATGGATGTCGCGCGCCAGCGTGCCGCCCGGCCGCACGGAAAAATCCGCCACGACCTTGAGCGTCTTCAAATCCACCACGATGAGGCGCCCGGATTGCCGTTCATTGGCCACATACAACCTGCCCTGGCCGATCGCGATTCCCTCGAAGGAAGCGTTCCGGTCGGTGGGATGAAAATATCTTTGCACGGGCGACCAATCAATGTTCAGCCGCTCGATTTTTTGCGTTTTGGGATCGAAGCGAAGAATCCAGCGGTTGGCCTCCTCGCACAGGTAAAGCCGCCCCTGCGCATCGCGGGCGATGCCTTCGCAATCGTAGCGGTCCACCTTCTGCGCGGCGAACGGCGCGAGTTGTTCGGCGGTGAAACAGTCGGGGAGCCGGACCAGGTCGGCAGCGGCGGGGTTGGTGGTGAACTGAACGCGATACAAACCGGCGCCGCGGTCACTGACTGTCAACAAATCGTGGTTGGGCAGCAGCAGCAAGCCGGAGGCATCGAAGCGCTCGCCGGCCGGCGAGTTTAATTGCCAATACTGTCCGGCCCGGAGCGTGTAGCGTGGAACCGGAGCGGCCGCGGGCGGACGCGGCGAAGTGGCGACGCAGCCTGCGAGCGCCCAAAGGCCGGCAAGAGCGGCCCCACCGAGTGCTTTCCGGCGCATCCTCACGTGGAAATTTTTACCGGAACGCGGGCGCGGAGCAAGCGTTACCGTCGGAACGCACCGTTCACTTTGCGGCTTGGCGCAGGCCGCGTTCACGGGTTGAATGTGGAAACGATGAAAAAGATGATTGCTTCGCTGCTGCAGCTTTCGCGCGAAATCGGGCGCGAGGACCGGCAACTCGCCCTGCTGGGTGAGGGCAACACCTCGGTCAAACTCAACGCCACGCAGTTCGCGGTGAAGGCCAGCGGCTGCCGCCTGGGCGCTTTGACCAAGGCCGACGTCACAATCTGCGAGTCGGGCAAATTACTGACGCTGCTGGACCAGAAGACGGCGGCCGACGCCGCGATTGACCAGGCGTTGATCGAGGCCCGCCTCGACCGCAAAGCCAAAAAGCCGAGCGTGGAGGCGGTGTTTCACGCCTGGCTGCTCACGCTCGCCGGGGTCAACTACGTCGGCCATTGCCATCCGTTGACGGCCAACCAGGTGCTTTGCTCGCCCCGCGCGCGCGATTTCGCCGAGCGGCGGCTTTTTCCGGACGAGATCGTTTACTGCGGGCCAGCCTCGGTTTTCGTGCCCTACGTGGACCCCGGCCTGGCCTTGGCGAGGGAAATTCGCGAGCGCACGAATGGTTTCATCAAGGAGAAGGGCCTGGTGCCGCGCCTGATCCTGCTGCAAAACCACGGGATCATCGCGCTGGGCGCTTCCGCCCATGCCGTGCTGGCCTGTCTGCTGATGGCTGCCAGGGCCACCGCTGTGTTCGTGGGCGCCGCCGCGCTGGGCGGGCCGAATTTCCTGGCGCCCCCGCAGGTGGACCGCATCGCCGCGCGTCCCGATGAAGCGTATCGCCAGCGCCAATTGAAGTTTTAGCGCCGCCACAGCCTTTTAACGGCCGGTCAGTTCCGAACAAAGAGACGGGAAATTTGCATTGCGCCGGCGCGTGGCCTGGGCGTATTCTCGGTTGCGAGGGCCAGAACCCGCGCTCTCCAATTCCGTTCTCAACCCGTTATGAAATCTGAAAAGAAAACGACCCGGAAAATCGCCAAGGCCGCCGGCGATTCTCCCGCCGAAACTCTGGCTGCCTCAACCCCCGCCACCTCGCTCAAGCGTCGCGTCACGACCCCAAAAACCTCGCTGGCCATCCCGCCGATCCTGCTGGAAGGCGATGCGCCGGCCGCGCCACCTGTCAGCGGGCCGGGCCAGCGATATGCGCTCGGGCCGACGCCGCCCGTCGAAACATTTCCCACGACCGGCGAGACCGGCGAACTGCCCGAAGCCTATGGCACGCAGAAGCTCTGGCTCACCGCGCGCGATCCGCATTGGGTCTATTCGCACTGGGATCTGACCTCCGAGCAGCTTCGCAAATACAATGCGCTCTCCGTTGACCGGCACCTGGTGTTGCGCGTGTATGTTGACGCGGTGAAAGGCGAGCCGCACATGCAGGTCCACGTGCACCCCGAATCGCGCAACTGGTTCGTCAACGTCGGCCACGGCGGCACCCAATATGTCGCCGAACTGGGCTACTACGCCCGCGCCGGCAAGTGGGTTCGCATTGCCTCGTCGGGCGCCACGCTCACGCCGCCCGACGCGCTTTCCGATGACACCTCAATCCGCTTCGCCACCATCCCGATTGACCTGCCGTTCGCGCAGTTGCTCGCACTGATAAAAACGGCGGTCGCCGAAAACGTCCCGCTGGCCGAGGCCATCCAGCAACTGGCCGCCAGCGGCTTCAAGAATCTGCCCGGGCCCGGAGCGCTGGCCGGGGCGCGCTGGACGCCCGAACAGGAGAAGGCGTTGGCGCAAGTCGTGAGCATGGACCGGATGCGCCGGGTGTGGATCGGCTCGCTCGAAATCACCGAACTGGTGCGGCGGCAATTGTTGCAGGAAATTTCCTCGCTGGCCGCGGCGCAATTCGGCTCCTGGAGCGGCGCGGTCTCCAGTTTCTCCAGCCCGTTCGGCGGGATGGAACGGCAAAAATCTTTTTGGTTCAACGTCAATGCCGAACTCATCCTCTACGGCGCGACCGAGCCGGATGCGACCGTGACCATCGGCGGCCGGCCCATCAAGCTGCGCGCCGACGGCACGTTCAGCTATCGCTTCGCGCTGCCGGACGGCCGCTACGATCTGCCCGCGGTGGCCACCTCGGCGGACGGCGAGGATTCGCGCAGCGCGGACCTGCATTTCAGCCGCGCCACGGAATATCGCGGCGAGGTGGGGGCGCACCCGCAGGACAGCCGCTTGAAGCCGCCGCGGGTCGAGCACGTGGTGTAAACGTTGGCGTTGCCGGCAGCAGCCTGGCGGGCCGTGTCTTAATCTTAATCCTAATCGTAATCTTAATCGCTTGCGGTCAGATTATGATTAAGAGAAAGATTAAGATTAAGATAATGCGGCCTGGCGCGCAGGGTTGATTTTTAGGACAGAAGCGTTTTAATCCCACCCCATGCCCGGTTACCTCGCCCTCATCCTGCACGCGCATCTGCCGTTTGTCCGGCATCCGGAGCACGAAAAGTTTCTGGAGGAAAACTGGCTTTTCGAGGCCATCACCGAAACCTACCTCCCGCTGGTCCAGATCATGGACGGCTGGTTGCGCGACCGGATGGAGACGCGGTTGACGCTCACGCTCACGCCCACGCTCTGCGCGATGCTGCTCGATCTGCTCTTGCAGGATCGTTACACACGGCATCTGGATGGGCTGATCGAACTGGCCGGGAAGGAAATCCATCGCACGCACTGGGACAAGGCCTATCGCGAGCTGGCGTGGATGTATCACCATCGCTTCACGACCTTGCGCGAAACTTACCTCGCGTACGGGCGCAACGTCGTGGGCGCCTTCCGCAAATTCCAGGAGCAGGGCAGGCTGGAAATCATCACCTGCGCCGCCACGCACGCGCTGCTGCCGTTGCTGGCCAGCCACCCGCCTTCGCTCCGCGCACAAATCCTCGTCGCCCGCGATCATTACCGGAGTTGCTTTGACTGCGACCCGCGCGGCATCTGGCTGCCCGAATGCGCCTACGTGGACGGCGTGGAACAAGTTTTGCAGGAGGCGAACCTTCGCTGGTTCATCACCGACACGCACGGGCTGCTTCATGCCAGACCGCGTCCGCGCTACGGCGTGTTCGCGCCCGTTTTCACGCCCAACGGCATCGCCGCGTTTGGCCGCGACCTGGATTCCGCGCGCCAGGTGTGGAGCAAGGAGGAAGGCTACCCCGGCGACTGGCGTTACCGCGATTTCTACCGCGACATCGGGTTCGATCTGGATTTCGATTACCTCAAGCCGCATCTGCCGTCGCCCGAACACCGCGGGTTTACCGGCATCAAATATTACCGCATCACCGGCCCCACGCCGGCCAAACAAATTTACGGCCGCCCCGCCGCGTTGCACGCCGCCGCCGAACACGCCGGGCATTTTCTGGGCGCGCGCCTCGGCCAGATCCAGCACCTGGCCGGCATTCTCGACCGCCCGCCGCTGGTGGTTTCGCCGTACGACGCCGAATTGTTCGGCCACTGGTGGTATGAGGGGCCGGAGTTTCTCGATTACTTCGTGCGCAAAGCCGTGTATGACCAGAAAACCTTCACGCTGATCACGCCCACGGAATATCTGTTCCGCCATCCGACGCAACAAATCGCCACGCCGAGCGCCTCGAGCTGGGGCGAGGAAGGCTACTGGCGGCTCTGGCTCAACGAATCGAACGAATGGATTTATCCGCACCTGCAAATCGCGCAGGAACGGATGTCCGGACTGGCGCGCAAATTTCCCAAGGCCACGGGTCTGACCGGGCGCGCGCTCAAACAGGCCGCGCGCGAACTGCTCCTGGCGCAGGCCAGCGACTGGCCGTTCATCCTGCGCACCGGCACCAGCCCGGATTACGCGCGCAAGCGCGTGAAGGACCACCTGCTCCGCTTCATCGCCTTGCACGAGCAACTCACCACGACGAAAGTGGATGAAGCCTGGCTGAAACAGGTCGAGTCGGTGGACAACATCTTCCCCGACGTGGACTGCCGGTATTGGGCGTAGCCCGAACCGGAGGGGTGAACGGCCCCGCGAATGCGTGCCGCCACCGGCAACCTCTTGCGCCTTCATCAAACGCCTCAACGCGCAATATAGCCCGTTAGCCAGAATCCAATAACCCGTCAATGCTAAGGAGCTGACTTTCCCTAAGTCTCATTCGCGTGTTCGCCGTTTGGACTCCCTCTCCCCCATCGGGGGAGAGGGTTGGGGTGAGGGGGCAGGCTTGGGCAAGCAACTGGCGATCTCGTCTGCCCGGCCCGTCCGCTCCATCAGCTCATACCAGATTTCAAAGCGCACGGCTTCAAGTTCGCCGCGCAGTTGATGATTCCAGAATCGCAACACCTTGATGCCCTGCCCGGCGAGAAACTGATTTCGCCTTTCATCTCTGGCCCGTTGATCAGGGAAACCGTGGCCGCCTCCGTCGAGTTCCACGGCCAGCTTTGACTTCGTGCAATAGAAGTCGAGGAAGTAGATGCCGTGCGGATATTGACGGCGGAATTTGTAGGCGGCAAAGCGACGGTCGCGCAGCAATTGCCAGAGGCGTTTCTCGGTGTCGGTGGATTCTTTGCGGAGGTAGCGGGCGAAGTTGCGGGCTGCCGTGGTGCGGTTGCGATGTTTCCCCTGTTGCCCCCTCACCCTGACCCTCTCCCCCGATGGGGGAGAGGGAATTCCGCGCCGGTCGTTATTCGGTTTCATGTTGGTTGCGCGTGTGAGGTTTGGTGTTTGCCGCTCAATATTTGTCCCAGCTCAAATGGACCACGAACAATTGCACGGTCCTGTCCTCGGCGAGAGTTTCAAAAAGAATTTTGCTCCCGTCGCGGTTCCAGCGCGGCGGTTCAACAGCTAGGCCGACAAATCTTCCAGCCGCACGAACCGGCCTTTGCGGGCCTGCTTGCGCGATTCGGCGATCCGCTTGAGGAAGCGTTCGTCGTGTTCCAGTTGGTAGTCGAACCAGTCGTCCTCGTCCGCAAAGCCGACGAGGAGGGCGGCGGGTTTGCCGTGGCGGGTGATGAGCACCTGTTCTTTCGCCGCCTTCTTCACATAATCCGACAGTGAATCTTTGGCTTCGGCCAATGGGACTTTGATCATAATTTTGCTCCGTAACGTTCCAGCCATTCGTCGGCGCGCTCTTTCGGCACAATGCCGAGGACATGCACGTGGTCTTCGACAATGTCGTAGAAGACCCGGACGGTGTCCACGCGCAGGCGGTATTGCGGCTGGCGCAACCCGCGCAGGCGTTTGATGCGGCTCTTGCTCTCCTTATCGGGGCGGTGCCGCAAGTGCGTCCCTAACGCAGCTTTCACGGACGATCGCCAGCGGGCGTCAAGAGCCTCGAAATCCTCACGCGCGTTCTCCGTGATCCGGATTTCGTAAGCCATTCTGGCCAGAATCTAGCCAGAATTCCTCGCGCGCGCAAGCAAACTTGCAGGAATTTCCTTTCATTCAACCGGCGTCAAGAAAGTTGAGCGATTTGAGTTGAGAGTCGAACCCGAAAAACGAAGTTGAACCGGGTGGAACGGGCTACCTGCTCCCGCCACTAGGGGAGAACCGGGCCGCGCCTTCGTCTGCTGCCAATCTCCGTGCAGTTTCAAGCTCGTTGAACCGGGCTTGAAAAGGAGCTCCGTTTCTGGCAGAAACCAAGCAAATGACGCCTCAGGACACACGTGCTTACCTGCGACAACCGCGCCAAACTGGTCCTGTTCCTGGCACGTTTGCGTTGTCGGCAGAGCGGCGAAACACCGGTGAGCTTGTCAACACCGTTGAATCCTGTAATGGCAAAACCATTTCGCTGTGAGCAACATTTACCCCAAACTCCACAACGCCATGTGGCCCGGCCTCGTGGGCAAAGGCAGCCCCGGCGCCGAACCGTGCATTGACCTCGACACCATGCTCGATCTCACCGCCAAGGCCGGGTTGTACGGCGTGAAGTTCGACGGCGTGGACATCTTCCTTTTCGACCCGCATGTCAACATTGACTCCAGCGACGATGACTTGAAGAAGCTGGCTGACAAGATCGCGGCGAAAGGTTTCGTCGTCGGCTCGGTGGTCGCGCCGATCTGGCCGCCCACGGGCGGCGGCTCCGCCATGGGCAGCGACGAGGACCGGAAGAAGTTTATCGGGCAGGTCCGCAAAGGCTGCCGCATCGCGGCGAAGCTGCGCGAGCTGGGCGTGCGGCCTTACGGCATGGGCGGCGGACAAAATTCTTCAAATTGAGTTTTTTGGCTTTTTTTTGTTGCTTTGATATATGTCATACACATATACTTCAGGTCATGAACTCCATTCCCACTCCGCAATCGCTCCTCAACGACATCGCCCAAATCCAGCGTCTGGATC
>CAZIFU010000111.1:0-2589 GCA_964539075.1 uncultured Verrucomicrobiota bacterium
TCCAACTCTCGGGCAAAATGAAAATCGCGAGCACCAGATTAACCGCGCAGAGCGCGCACGCCACCCAACCAGGTCCGCCCGCACCAAACCATTCAGCGCTTCGCCCGCCGATCCACGGGCCAAAAATGAATCCGAGCCCAAACGCCATTCCAACCAAACCCATGCGTTTGGTGCGTTGTTCCGCAGGCGTGATGTCGGCGATGTAGGCCTGGGCCACGGTGATGTTGGCGCCGCACACGCCGGCCAGGATGCGCGAGACGAAAAGCACCGCCAGCCCGCCGCCACCCGTCATCCCGCTGCCGACGGCGAACAGCGCGTACGACATCGCAGCCCCGGCGGTGCTGAACAGCAGAATCGGCCGCCGTCCCACGCGATCGGACAGGCGTCCCCAGACCGGCGCGAACAGAAATTGCATTGCCGAATACGAAGCCATCAGCGCGCCGATGGTCAGTCCGTGCGCGTTCAGATTTTTCGCGAAGATCGGCAGCAGGGGCAGCACGATCCCGAACCCAATGAGGTCAATGAATACCGTCAGGAAGATCACCAGCAAGGAAGGCTTTTTCATCATGCAAGCCGGCGGGCAAGCCGTGCGGGCGGACGGCACCAGGCAACTTGAATAAACATGCGCGCCAAGTCTAAAGGAGAGCGGGACTGAGTCAAGCTGCCGGGAAATAATTCGCCCGCCGCGACCGGCGGGGGACAAAGTATTCGCTTGAATGCGCCCCGCCATTGGCAGTTAAACTTTCCAGTGTGCGCGGATCATGGGGAGCCAACGGGATGAAATCCCAAGCGGGTTGGGCGCGGCTCCGGCAACGGCCAGAACCAAAGAATAAGCAATGCTGCAATCGAACTTCAAAGAGACCCTGGCCAAGGCTGAGCGGGGCGACGCTTTGGAGCAATTCGTTGTGGGTTTGATGTACGAAAACGGCGACGGCGTGGCCCCGAACTGGGAGGAAGCCGCGAAGTGGTTTCGCCGGGCCGTGGGCCAGGGTTTTCCGGACGCACAATATCATCTGGGGCAGATGTACCGCCGGGGAGACGGAGTGGTGCAGGATTACGCAGAGGCGCTGTTATTATTGCGCCAGGCTGCCACGCAAAACGTCGCCGACGCCCACTACAGTCTGGGGCAGATGTATGAATACGGCCAGGGCGTGCCGCAGGATTTCAAAGAGGCCCTGCGCTGCTACCGGATGGCGGCGGAACAAAACCATGCCGAGGCGCAATATTTTCTGGGCGCCATGTATTATGAAGGCCACGGCGTGCCGCCCGACCCGGTGGAAGCCTGCAAATGGTTCTGCCTTTCCGCGAACCAGGACGATCCCAACGGAGTCGAATGCCGTGACCTCCTGCTGCCGCACCTGACCCGCGAACAAATTGCCGAAGGCCAGCGGCGCGCCGCCGCGTTTGTCTCCACCAGCACCGAGTAGCCCGGCCGCGACGCGCACCCGCCCGATCATGTCTTTTTCCAAAAAATAAATCTTCATGAGCGCCTGGAAAATTTTATTGGCCGATGACAATCTGGTGGTGCTCAAGGTGATGTCCCTCAAACTCAAGTCCCATGGCTACACCGTGGTCCCGGTCACCAGTGGCGCGGCGGTCATCCGTGCCGTGGCCCAGGAGATGCCCGACCTCATCATTCTGGACCTGAATTTTCCCGAGGACGCCGGCCATGGGGCCGTCGGCTGGGACGGGTTCAAAATCATGGAATGGTTGAGCCGCTTTCAGGAAGTGTCGCACATCCCGATCTTCGTGATCACGGCGCAGCAATCGCCCGGCCTGAAACACCGCTGCCTGGGTTTGGGCGCGACGGCCTTTTTCCAGAAACCGGTTGATTTTGAGAAACTGCTCGCCGCGATGGACAAAGCCCTGGCCACGCCAGGCGGCGAAGCGCAGGACGGAAGTGCGTTTCCGTCGCGCGAGGAAGTTTGAAATCCGGTTGCTCAACGGCGCCTCCGCCCGGCAAATCAGGGAGCCAGAAAATTGGCGGGAGTGGCGGGGCTCGAATCCAATCGTAGTTTCAGGCTGGTTCGAGACAAGCCCGTAAACATGGATGAATTGACGTTCCGCCGTCTTTTGCCTTGGTACCGTTGCGAGCCAAAACGCAATTTTCCTGCCAGGTATTGCCAGGAGTTTTTTATCACTCCAGGCTGATTATCACGCCGCCGGCCGACGTCTTTTTCTCCGGCGTCCGCCATGCCTCGCAGCCGCCCGTGTCGATGCGCGAGGGACCACGCGCCGACCACGGCCGCCACGCCGCCGAGAATGAGCAGTTGGTTCCCCACCACGAGCGATGGCAGCACCATGAGCGCAACACCACCGCCGGCGATGGCCACGCTCGTCGTCACGCTGCCGATGATGGCGCCCAGCGGCGGGTAGAACATCGACGCGAGGCCGAACAACTGATAGGAATTGGCTTTTTTGGACGCTGCGCGGTTGCTTGCGCGGTTCAATCCTTGCGCGTGGAGTTCGCGACCATCAGCGAATCCCAAAGGGATTCCGGCCCAAAGCCCAGGGTTGCGAGGAACGAGCTACCCTGGGTGAACCGGGAAAAAACCGACAACGCCAACGGCGTTGCGGCGCGGTATTGAG
>CAZIFU010000112.1:0-1525 GCA_964539075.1 uncultured Verrucomicrobiota bacterium
TTTGTCGTTGGTTGTGATCTATGGCTTGGCTGGGCGGGCTCAGCCCCAGCCGAACTCCTTCACGTCAATACGCCACGACTTCCCATCCGTGACGTGCAGAGCGCGATCCTTGAGTTCGTAGTGCACTCGCTCCACGTCCACGCTTTCGGGGATCACATTCACAATCACCTCTCCGGAACTGATCGGAATGAGCTTGGTGCGGCGGTCAGGCCGTTTCACAAACATGTGTTTGTTGAGGTCGTCAACGACGAAGACGTAGCCGGAAGCCCGGGCGATCCCGTGCTCATAGCTTTCGACCTCGCCCACGAAGTGGCGCCGGGCATCTTTCTCGAAGTGCCGGCGGTGAATCACGTGAATCTTTTCGCCTGGGCTAAGAATGGTTGAATTGCTTTCTTTCATTTGGGTTAGGGGTTGCATCGTTGCTGTGTCTGTCATCTCGATTTGGAATGGTGGTCAGTTGCGCTGCCTTCCGCCGGTAAGCAGCGGCAGCACATGCCAGAGGAAATACGCCAGCGAGGTGATGAACGCCGCAACGTAGGTCCACGCGGCGGCATCAAGCACCCGCTTCACGCCGGTCGCTTCTTCGCCGGGCGCGATGAAGTTGCAGTCGGCCAACACCGCCTTGGCGCGGCGCGAGGCATCGAACTCCACGGGTAGCGTGACGAGGTTGAACAACATGATGATGCCCCACGCCACCGCCATGAAGAACGCGCCCGTCAACGGCGTAATCAATCCGGTGAACAGCCCGAGCATCGGCAGAAACATCACGACGTAGTTCGCATAGGTGGTGATGCCCACCGCCGCCATGCGCCAATGGAGCGGTGCGTAAGCCCGCGCGTGCTGGATGGCGTGGCCGCATTCGTGCGCGGCGACACCCAGCGCGGCAGGCGAGCGGCCGTGATAGTTTTCCGACGACAGCACCAGGCGCTTGTGAATGGGGTCATAATGGTCACCCAGCATTCCGTCGGCATGGGTGATTTCCACATCACGGATGCCGGTGCGCCGGAGGATTTGCGCGGCCACCTCGCCGCCGGTCAGGCCGGAGCGGACCACGCCCTGGCTGTAGCGTTTGTAAACCGACTTCACCCGCCACATCGCCCAGAGCGAGAGCGCCATCGTGCCGATAAATAATATCCAGATCATAAAATGCCTTTTCGCTTTTCGTTTGTTCTTCGTCTTCGCGGGCGTTTCAACCGCCACCGCTATGACGGGTGAACAGTAGGTGCGCCTCGCCGGTTGGACTAATACGCGTTTCCGAATGGACGATTAGGTTAATCCGAAGCATCCTTGGGCAACGATGGAATGGCTCAATTATCACCACCTGCGTTACTTCTGGACCGTGGCCAAGGAAGGCAGCCTTGCCCGCGCCGCCGAGAAGCTGCATGTCTCCCAGCCCTCGATCTCGGAGCAGATCCGCGAACTGGAATCCGCGTTCGGCGAAAAACTTTTCCAGCGCGAGGGCCGCAACAACAAACTCACCGCCACCGGACGCGTCGTCTTTGGCTATGCCGAGGAAATCTTCGCG
>CAZIFU010000113.1:0-2589 GCA_964539075.1 uncultured Verrucomicrobiota bacterium
GCCGGCCAACTGCTCCAGGCAAAACTTCTCAAGGGCGCGTCCACCGCCACCAATTTCGCGCGCGCCGGATTCAAGTGAACGTAATCGCACACACTCTTGAGGTAACCGCTGCCCGAACCATCCACGATCAGCGACTTGTAGCGCCCGGAGAACAGATGGCCGAAGAGCTTGTGCCGTCGATTGAAACGACTGGTGTAAGTGCCCAGCAACCATTTCATCCCGGCGACCAGATTGGGCTGCGGCGTCTCGACCACGAAGTGAAAATGATTCGGCATGAGCACGTAGGCGTGAACCTGCCAGCCCGTCTTGGCGCAAGCCTCGCCCAGCGTCTCGACAAAGCGCTGGCGATCCGCCTCATCTATTAAGATCAACTCCCGCCGGTCACCGCGATTCATGACGTGATAAATCGCACCGGGATACTCCACTCTCAATTTGCGGGCCATGCCGGAAGAGTGGCAGAACCGCCTCATGTGACAATATCAAGAACTGACCCCTTTACGAAAAACCGGAAAGGTGCATGAATTCGTTGAACGACACGGAAGGCGAACCGCGACGCGTTGGCGGCTTAAAAACTACTTTCCCTCTGCTTAAACTGAGGACGCCTACTCCAACTTGATCTGGTAAAACCGTTTCGTCTCGCCGCTGGCCCCGCCATCGGGCACCTGCACCAAGCCGCCCGTCCCAGGAACTCCGCTGGCCAGTGGGAACCAGCCGTCCAGATCGTCGCTGTACTCGACCCGGTAAGTCTTGCCCAGCACCGTCGAAAACTCGACCACAAACGGCGGCCCGCCTTCCACACTGGTGATCCGCAGGAACTCGGCTGGATTGGTCGGACTGGTGCCGGCGCGAAACTCGGCGGCATTGGTCTGCCCGTCTCCGTCATCGTCACTTGTGGCCAATGCGCCGGTCGGATTCCCGAAGAATGTTTCCTCCCACCAATCCGGCATGCCGTCACCGTCGGTGTCCTGAACCAACGACACCACCCGCAGGACGCCGTTGGACTGGCTCACGGTGCCCCCGCCCCAGCTCATGTTGACCGCGTGCTGCCCGCTCACGCCCCGGTCGGCAATGGCGAACTGGCCAGTCATGCCCGGCACTGCGCCCGAGTTCACCTTGAAATGCAGATAGACCAGCGTGCCCGCCCCGCCGGCTAGGGCTTCATCCCGCACCAGTGCCAGGCACACCCGCCCTTCCTCGGTGCATTGCTCCATCGCAAAGGACGACCCAAGGCCACCCAGCGTCACATTGGTCAGCGCAACGAGCGCGGGATCGAAATTCACCACCACGGCCACCGACGCCACTCCGGTCGCATCCGACAACTGCACTGGCATTCGCACCGTGCTGCCGGGCAACGCCGCGTGCTCGCCAATGACCAGACCTGCCGCACCAGTGCCGCCTACGGAACCCAGCAGCACCGCCGCGCCGGCCAGCATCGTCGCCAGCCCACGGACACCGCGTCGATTGAGCCATTGATACAGCGTGCTCATAACGGGTTTGGCTCCTTTCCATGCACGATGCGCAGAATGAGATGGGCATCATCCTTGTCGATGAACCCGTTGCCGTTGAGATCGCCAGCCGCCACTTCCTCCGGGGTCGCATCCCGCTGGCCGACCGCCAGCTTCATCGCCAGCACGAAATCCTGTTGGCTGACCACACCGTCGCCGTTCACATCGCCGGGGTAGTAAGCATTCGCCGCCGTGAACACCGCCTTGTCCGTGGCATTCACGGCGATGACATTCCCTGCGCCGTTCTGCAACGTGACCGACGTGAAAGAGTTCGTCGCCTTGGTGCCCAACGGCACCGCGCCGCCAACCCGGAACACGATGTCGAACAGATTGCCCTGCCCGGAAATGACGCCACCGCCTAGCCCCGTGATGATGAGTTCGCCCGCCGCCGAGGCGCCGTTGTTGGTGATGACCAGATTCTGGCTCAAGCCGGTTTTCTCCACTGAGTTGCGGCCGGGCTGCACCTGCGCCACGGGCGTCAGCACGGCGGGATTGTAGGCCACGCGGATTTCGAGATTGGTTCCCGAGATGTCCGAGGCGTTGGGCACGTTGATCTGCAAGATCGTGTTGGTGCCCGGCTTGCCGAAGTAATCGGGCATCAACAACGTGATGCCGCCCACAGTTGCCCCGGCGATCTCCGAGGGCCGACTTTCCACATACACCGGCACCGAGTTGCCGGGATAACTGGCGCCACTGATCGCCGTCACTCGGTAGAAGTTGCTCACTACGGCCACGGGCAGCCGGTCCTCGAACTGCGGAATCACCACCACCTCATTCGTCAGCAAGGAGAACGCATTCGTTGTGGGGACGCTCCGGTAAACCTTGTAGCCGACGATCCGCGACTGCCGATCTGGGTTCCAACTCAGCAAAATCGAGTTCACACCGCCGACCGCTTGCAGCCCGGTCGGCACCGCAAAGCGCGGATCGCGCAGATTGACCAAGCCGCCTTCCTGAAACCCACCGATCAAGTCCACGTCGCCATCGCCGTCCACATCGCCCGCAGCGACGCGCAGCCCATTGGCGAAGCCGGCACCGCTCCCGCCCCATACTTTGGTGACGAGCGTGAACGTCCCCGATGCAATGC
>CAZIFU010000114.1:0-6741 GCA_964539075.1 uncultured Verrucomicrobiota bacterium
TTCACTTCGGCCACGAGCAGTCGCTTCGCGTCGTCCGGGTCGGGCGCGACCAGGTCCAGTTCGACGTTGCTTTCCCAATACCGCTGCGCGCCGGGAAAACGCGCGCGGCACACGTCCTCAAACACCGTGGCGGCGTGGTCGTGAATGAGTTTCCGCTTTTCCGTCGCCGCGTAGGTGCGCCACCGGCTCTGGTGCGGGGAAAAGACCCGAAACCAGAAACGCATGGTCGGGTCGTGGATGCGGTAGAGAGTTTTTTTGGTCGAGCGCATGCTTTCGCCGAAGGGCAGTTCGCGATTCAGGATGGAGGCGTCGAGCAACTGCTGGAGCAGGCGCGAGAGGTTGGTCTGCGCCGTGCCGAGGCGGCTGGCGATTTCCGAGGGCCGCTCCGCGCCCCGGCCCACCGCTTCGAGGACAGCCACGGCATTCAACCCGATGACACCTTCGTCGCGGAGAATCCGCTGCGGCTCCTGTTCCATGTAGGGGGCGAAATCGAAGTAGAGCGACTCCACCAGTGCCACGACATCCCGTCCGGCCTCGACGAACTCCCAATACTTTGGGATGCCGCCGACGCAGGCGAATTTCTCGAACGATTCGAGTTCGCCCGGCTTTTGTCCACAGGCAGCGCAGAACGCCGCGTAATCCATCGGGCGAACGTGCAGGAGTTTTCGAGCGCGGCCGTAGAGCGGCGCCGCGCGGTGCAGGAACAGGTCGTTCATCATGCGCGTGCTGGAGCCGGCGAGAATCAGCAGACAGCCGCGCGGCAGCGAATGGTCCAGCCACTTCTGCAACCGGCTCGGCAGCGACGCGTCCACCGCCGTCAGGTAGGGAAACTCGTCCAGGCACACGACCCAGTGCTGCTTTTGCAGGGCGAGGATTTCAAAAAGCTCCGGCCAGGTCTTGGGGACCAGTTGCGTTTCGAGTTGTGGGCGGAGGTCGGCGAACACCTGCTGAATCTGCATGTCGCGCTGCGCCTCGATGGCCTGGCTGTAGAGGCCGTCGCGGGCCTCAAGCCACTGCCGCAACAGCCGGGTCTTGCCGACGCGCCGCCGCCCAAACACCACCAGCAGCCCGCCGTGCCGCGCGGCGGCATCCAGTTCCCGCAACTCTGGGGCTCGGTTCACGAAGTCCATGTTCATGGCGGGCAGTGTATCCGGCGGCTTGATGCCCGTCAAACATTATGCTTGCCGGACATAATCCTCCTGACCCCGTTGCCGCAGGGTGGCAAGCCACTCGGAAGCCACTCGGAAGTCGAGCGCTTCCGAGTTCCACCGGGGAATTGGCCAAACCAACCAGCCACAGAAGACATGCCGTGAATTCAACCGGAGGAAACTGCGATGAAATCTGAAATCTCCGTTTCCTCTGCTATCTCCTGTTCAAGTTCCAGTTCGTGTTGTCTCCGTTTCCGCCCGTTGAGCGCCGATTTGGTGCTTGAGTAATCTAAAGTGGCACTTTAGGAATCTCATTCGTGAAATACATTCCGCGAGCCTTGGAAAAGCAGGTGGCGCAGGCGATCCGCCACTTTCCTGCCGTGGTGTTGACCGGTCCGCGCCGGGCGGGCAAGACGATGCTGCTGCGCCGGCTGTTTCCCCAGGCGAGCTACTTTTTGCTCGAAGACCCCGACGTGGTGGCGCGGCTCCGGGCCGACCCGCAGGGATTCCTCGACGCGGTGAAGACGCCCGCGATTCTCGACGAGGTGCAGCAGGTGCCGGAGGTGTTCGCGTTCGTCCGCTCGCGGATTGATCGTCAGCCGCGGCGCGCCGGCCAGTGGCTGTTGACCGGTTCCCAGGAAGCGCCGTTGATGCAGGGGGTGACGGAGTCCATGGCGGGCCGGGCGGCGGTGTTGCACTTGCTGCCCCTGTCCGTGCGGGAAACGTCCAAAGTCAGCCTGCTGCGCGGCGGTTATCCCGAGGTGCTGGCGCGTCCGGGCGGAACGCGGCTGTGGCTGGCTTCGTATTTGCAGACCTATCTGGAGCGGGATGTCCGCGCGGTCACGGCGGTGAAAGACCTCGCCACGTTCCGCCGTTTTCTCGCGCTGCTGGCCAGCCGGCATGGGCAGATTCTGAACAAGACGGATCTGGCCGCGCCGCTGGGGGTGAGCGTGCCGACGATCGCGCAGTGGCTCGGCGTGCTGGAGACAACCGCGCAACTCCTGATCGTGCCGCCGTTTTACGAGAACCTCGGCAAACGCCTGATCAAGTCGCCCAAGGTGTATTTCGCCGATTCCGGCCTCGCGTGTCATTTGCTGGGCATTGAGACGGCGGGGGAACTGGAACGGTCGCCGTTCCTGGGCGCGTTGTTCGAGGGCTTCATCGCGGCGGAGATCGCCAAGGGGCAGGTCAACGCTGGGCGCCGCCGCGAGCTTTACTATTTTCGCGACGAGCAGGGCTTGGAAGTGGATTTCCTCATGCCGGGACGCGGCGGTTCGGTGGCGTTGGTGGAATGTAAGGCCGGGCGCACCGTCACGCCGGCCATGGCCGCGCCCATGCAGCGGCTGGCCGAAGCGCTGAAACGGAAACGCGGGAAGGCGGCGGACGTCCCGATGTTCCTGGTCCATCAGGAACCGAAAGCCGGAACGCCAACGCAAGCCGTCTCGCCCGGCGTCCGCGCGCTGCCGTGGCGGAGCTTTCTCGATGAACTGTGACCGCCGCGCAAACCGGATGGGTGAATCGAAACCAAACCACAACCATGAACGGAAATCTAACAGGAGCAAACAGAGGGAGCGGAGAGTTTTTTTCTCTGTTTCCTCTGTGACCTCCTGTTCAATCTGAAAAACCAATCAACGACTGAAAGATCACAAATTTGAAAATGAAAACTCCACCTGCCTTCGCAGTGCTGCGGCGCGGCAATCAAAACCTGCTCGCCGTCGCGCTCGTTGGCGCAGTGACGGTCACGACCGCACAGGCGCAATCGCAGTTCGATAAACTGGCCAATGCGCCGTTCAAGGAAAACCGTCCCACGAAGGAAACCGCGCAGACGCTGCGCGACGAACTGCTCTTCCAGCGGGTGAGGCAGACGTATCTCTGGGCGTTGCCGTTGATCAACACGCTCGGCATGCAGTTCGGCTCGGAGAACACTTCCGGTCTGGCCAGCGGCCGGCGTATCCCTCGCTCGGTTCGCGCGACAAGCCAGCGCAGAACGCCGACGGCAGCACGGATATTTAGCTCGGCCCGAAAGCGCCCGCCGGCAAAGAAGGCAACTGGAATGCCACCGTGCCCGGCAAAGGCTATTTCGTCATCCTCCGGCTCTACGGCCCGACCGAAGCCGCCATTGATGAGAGTTGGAAGCCCAGCGAAGTCGAGAAGGTGCAATGATTCGATGGCGAAACACGCGGGCTGTCCGAGTGGGCGGCCCGCGACTTCACTGGCGAATGAATAAAAAAAGCAAACAACTGACGACTTATAACTAACAACTGATAACTGATTATGAAATGTCCATCCTGCAAGAGTCCACTGCGCGAGAAAGGCGCGGGCGATATCACCCTCGACCTCTGTTACGGCGGCTGCGGCGGCATCTGGTTTGATGCCGCGGAACTGGAGCGCGTGAGCGCCCGCACCGCCACCACGCTTCACACCATCTGGCAAATTCCGACCAGCAACGTGAAGCTGACCGAGCCGCGCATGTGCCCGCGCTGCCCCGACTTGGTGCTGGAGCGCAAGTGGTTTTCGGAGGCGAAGCAGGTCGAGATTGACCAGTGCGCCAAGTGCGGCGGCATCTGGCTCGACGCCGGGGAATTCACCCGCATCTACGACGAGATCAAGGGCGCGAAAGTCGCCCCGCCGCGCTGGGCCTCGGCCATGGCGGAAGCCGCCGCCCTCGTCGAAAAGAGGCAGGCCGAAAAGAAACCGGACGCAGCCGACGGCTCAAACTGACGCCACTCGCCCCCGGCACTTTTCCCTGTGTTTGAATTTCTTTCCGATCTTCCGTTGCTGATCACCGGCCCGGCGATTGTCGGATCACTGTGCCTGTTTTCCGTCGTCGGGCTGGCAGTGGTGCGACGGTGCGTCCTGCCGCGGCTGCGCATCCAGGTGGCGGACTCGGAATTCACCGGCGCGATGTTGCAGTCGATCATGGTGTTCTACGGCCTGGCCGTGGCGCTGATGGCCGTGAACGTCTCGCAGACCTATACCGACGTGTCGAAGATTGTTTCCGGCGAGGCCAGCTCACTGAACGCGCTTTACCGCGACGTGAGCAGCTATCCCGAACCGATCCGCCTGGATTTGCAGAATGAACTGCGCGAATACACGGACCAGGTCATCCACCAAGCCTGGCCGTTGCAGCGGCGGGGAGAGGTTCCCACGGCTGGCGTCGGGCACATGAACCGCTTTCAGGCGGTGCTGGACAAATTTGAGCCGACCACCGAGGGCCAGAAGCTTCTGCACGGCGAAACCCTCCGCGCCTTCAACCTGCTGATCCAGGCCCGTCGCCTGCGACTGGGTGCGGTGAGCACCGGACTGCCGGCGGTGATGTGGGGCGTAATCATCGCGGGCGCGTTCATCGGGCTGGTCATCTTCATGATCTTCGCGCTCGACCGCCCTTTTCGCGGCGACCTCGGACTGGGGCCGGAGTCGTATCAGTTGATTTATGATCAGTTGATGAAAGGGAACCCGTGAGGGGCGGGGAAGCAGTGATCAGTTTTCAGTAATCAGTGAGTGAAAGTGTGTGAGAAGGACAAAGATGAAAACTACGAGCAGACAGAACATCATCGCCGCGGCCCTGGCCTGCGGACTGGCGGCGGGTTTGCTGGGCGCGCCCAACGCTCGCGCGCAGTCGGAGGAATCCGATCCGGCCCCGGCACGCGGCAAATTTGAAGCCGAGCCACTGCCCCCGCCGGAGAAGCCGTTTCTAATTCCTGATGTGCCCCAATCGCTGCTGGATCAGACGCAGATCAAGGAGCGTTGGATCACGCTCAAGGTGGGGCTGGTGGTGCTCGCCGATTACACGGCCTTCAACCAGGACAGCGCCAGCCTGAGCCAGGTCGGCCAGCAGAAGGACCAGTGGGAAGCCCGCGCGGCGCGGTTGATGGTGCGTGGCACGCTGGGGAAGGATTACAAAATCGGCTACCTCGTGGCCGGGGAATACAAGGGTTTCGAGAGCGATCCGGAGTCCTTGTGGAGTCTGACCGACGTCTCCTTCACCTTTCCCCTCGGCGGTCCGGCCACGAAACTCACCGTGGGCAAGACCAAGGAGACCTTCGCCTACGAAATGGTGGGTGATGCCGCCAATCTGCCGCAGCAGGAGCGCGTGCTGAGCCCGTTCTTTGTCTCGCGCAACGTCGGGATCAAACTCACCCAGGTCATCGGCGAGGCCCAGCGGATGACCGCCTCGGCCGGCGTGTTCAACGACTGGTGGGTGAACGGCGATTCGCTGGAGGACAGCGGCACGGATGTGACGGCGCGCTTCACCGGTCTCGCGTGGGACCGGCGTGACGGCAAAAGTTTTCTGCACCTCGGCACCTCCGGCCGCTACGCCGGGGCGGACAACAACACCATGCGTTACAAGGGCCGTCCAGAATCCAACGTCACCGATCCTTACGTGGACAGCGGCAACCTGCCCGGCGATCACGCGTGGCATCTCGGCCTGGAGGCGCTCTGGAACGAAGGACCGGTCTCGGTGCTGGCGGAATACAATCGGGCCTGGGTGGATTCGCCCGACAAGGGAGATCCGAAATTCTTCGGCTACTATGTCACGGCGAGCTGGATTCTGACCGGCGAGACGCGGCCCTACGATCGGACGGTGGGCTACGCGCGCCGCGTCATGCCCGAAGGCCGCTGGGGCGCGCCCGAGTTGGTGGTGCGTTTCTCGCATGAAGACCTCGACGATGGCGCGGTGAAGGGCGGCACGTTCGACAAGACCTATCTCGGGATCAACTGGTGGGCCACGCGGCGCTGGAAACTCGGCTTCGGCTGGGGCCACACATGGCTGGACCGTTTCGCCACGACCGGGGTGACGGACAGCTTTCAAACACGCATCCAATGGATCTATTGATCATCGCACAACGAGCATGAGCCATCCGGAGAACAAAAAATCCGCCACACACAAATCGCCGCCCGTCGCGCGATCCAGCCGGATGCGATGGCTGGTCGCGGCTGCGGTCGTTCTCGCGGGTGTCGTTACGTTTGTCAAATTCCGTCCATCACCGGTTTCATCTTCCGGTTCGCGAGCCGGGCCGAAGCAGGAAGTTGCGACCGCTTCACCCTTCGCTCCGACCATTCCCAACCAGACTCCTGCGCCCGGCGCCAAACCGGAAGGCATGGTCTGGATTCCCGGCGGCGAGTTCTCGATGGGCAGCGACGAAACCGGTGAGGCGATTTGCAGTCTGCCGGGCGTGACGCGCGATGCGCAGCCGATTCACCGCGTCTCTGTGGACGGCTTCTGGATGGACGCGACGGAGGTGCCCAATGAGCAGTTTGAAAAATTCGTCAAGGCCACCGGCTACATCACGGTCGCGGAGACAAAGCCGACCAAGGAAGAGTTTCCCACCGCGCCGGAAGAAAATCTCGTCGCCGGCTCGACGGTCTTCACCACCACGCCGCAGCCTGTGAAGCTGGACAACTATTTTCAGTGGTGGAGCTACGTCCCCGGCGCGGACTGGCGTCATCCCACTGGGCCGGGCAGCGACCTCAAAGGCCGCGAGAAATATCCGGTGGTGCAAATCGCCTACGAAGACGCGGCAGCCTTCGCGAAGTGGGCGGGCAAGCGATTGCCCACCGAGGCGGAGTGGGAGTTCGCCGCGCGTGGCGG
>CAZIFU010000115.1:0-48611 GCA_964539075.1 uncultured Verrucomicrobiota bacterium
CCGGTCCGGACGCGCCAGTGATCGAACAATCCCAGCACCTGACTCAGTTCCGTTGACACCGGCACGGCCTCGCCACGCGTGCGCAGCCAGCGGCTGACTTCGCTCCACGGGTCGTAGGTGCTGAGGATTTTGGCCAGCCGATCAATCTCAGCCAGCGACGCCGCTTCCGCCTTGACTGCCTGCGCGTGCGAGGCTCCCACCACCTTCAACTCGAAGGAAGTGCCGAGCACCTGCTCGTAGCGGAACACTTCCGCTGACGCGAGACCATCGGCCCACGACGATCGCAACGACAGGGCGAGCGCGATGACCAAGGTGAAAAGAAGTTTCATGAGAAGTTGCTGATGTTCTCCGTGGTGAGTTGACGCCGTCGCGAGGGAATCGAATTCCGAACCTTATTTGCCCGGTGGGCGGCGTTCGCCTTCCCGGCCTTCGCGCCCCGGCTGGCCGGGACTGTTGGCTTCGGCGGGTTGCGATTCCGCCATTGCCTTGAGTTCTTCGCGCGTCAGCACTCCGTCCTTGTTCTTGTCGCCGCGCTCAAAAATCCCCTGCATGCGCTCCGGCACCTCGTCCTTGGTTAACTTGCCGTCGCCATTCTTGTCGAACTGCATCAGGCGGGCGACCAATTCGTCCGGGTTGGTCCGCGTCGCGCCTTCCTCGCGCCGGCCACCGGCGGGCCGTATTTCATCCCCGGTAAGTTTTCCGTCGCCATTTTGATCCAGCTTCTTGAGCGCGACCGGAGCGTTGGCCAACTCCTTCTCGTCGATCACGCCGTCTCCACTGGCATCCAGCGCGATGAGCAGCGGATTCAGGCGCACCTGGTCGCCGCCGCGCCCGCCCTGCTGGCCACCGGGTCCTCGCCCTCCCTGCGGCGGACGGTTCTCTGGCGGACGCTCCTGGCTGCGCACCACTGTGGACTGAAACTGCAAACAAAGGACCGTCAGAACGAGTATGAGTAGCGGGTGGTGGTTCATTTCAGTTCTATTTTCAGTTTCTTGCGCGCCGTTCGATCCATGAGCTTGGGTTCGGGATAGCCGTGCTTGCGAATGCGCTCGCCCGCCTCGCGCAGCGCGGCGGCGTCGCCCGGATGAATGGAACCATCCGGCAACGGGCCGGTGTTGAGCGTGAGATTCGCCTTCTGCGCAAAGGCGTCAGCCAGCAGCGCGAGCACCTGCCCGGCGTTGATGTGCTCGCAGCCTTCCATGTAAATCCACGCCGGCGGCGCGGTCTGCATGTTGGTGCAAATGTCGCCGCGCTTGCCTGCGTTCAGCGCCCACGCCTTCTCCGCGATGGGTTCCTTCTTCGTGTGCATCAAGCCCTCCGGCGCCACGAAGTCCTCGGTGCCGGTGCCCTGCTTGAAGGAGATGAGGCATTGCGGCTGGAGCGACCGGATCAGCGCGTAGAGTTCGTTGATGCGGCTGTAAGCCTTCGGTTCGTCGTAGTAGGAGCCCACACCATCGAGCCAGATGCCCGCGACCGGGCCGTATTGGGTGAGCAGCTCCCGCACGACCGTGCGGTTGTGATCAAAGGTTTCCTGCGGCTCGGTGCGTGCGACATCGGGCGGGCAATAGAGAAACAGCCCGATCCCTTTCTTCTGACATTGTGTGGCGAGTTCGGCCACGAGGTCGCGCTTCGCCGGCGAGTTCAGGCTGGTGAAGCCGGACACCGCGGTGCGGAACATGTAGAGGTCGCCGAGATGCCGCGTGGTGAAATTGACGTAACGCATCTCCGCCGCGAGCGCGAGGTCGGTGATGAAATCCGCGTCAAACTTCTCCGCCGTGAAACGCTCCTTGAGCTTCGCAAATTCCCCGGGCGTGCCCTGCTTGAGCTTCTTCCATTCGGCATTCGAACTCTCCTTCGACTTTGCCGCGTCCTTCGCGCTGAGTCCCCGCAGACTCGCGAGGGCATAGTGGACGAACATCCCCCACTTCGCCTGGCGATGCCACTCGACGGCGGCGGTGCGGGGATTCTCGCAATACAACGCTTCGTATCCGCGCAGGTAGGAGGGGATGGCCGCGGTCGAAGCGGGTTTGCCCTGGCTCCCGATTCCGCTCGCGGCTGGCGCCGGCGTCTGCGCGAAGCCCGACAGGACCGGCGCGACGACGCCCGAAGCGGCAGCCCAGCCAACGCACGTGAGGAATTGCTTGCGAGTGATGTGGTGCATGATGCGGAGACTACCCGAGAACGGCTTCGCAGAGCAATACTCTGGTCAGCGGAACCCACCTGACGTGTGCCACCGTCGGCCTCGTGGCGATCTGCCGCGTGAAATTCGCCGTCCCGCCTGCGGGACGCGACGCCGTGGCGAGCCTGTATCCGACCACCGAGGAAGCGCGCATCACCTGCGCCATCGTGGACGCCGCCGCCGGGGTGCGCGATCTGAACTTCAAATGCCTGGCCGAGGGCAAGGGCGCGACCGTCACCGCCCGCTTCGGCCCCGACGGCATCACCCTCGTGGACCCGAACCGCGCGAGCGAAGGCGCGGCCGCGGTGTTTCAGAAGATTTGCGGGAGGACGATTTGAACCACGAATGGACACGAAGCGCCACGAATTCGGAAGGACGAGCTACGCGAGTCCCAAACTGAACCGCTGATGAACGCTGATTCGCGCGGATGCGGGAGCCCTGCAAGCGCGGCAAGATAATAGCCCGTGAACGGGTCGGTTCTTGATATTGACAGATGAAGCGGCGCAGCGACCTCTCCTGTCATGGCCCGCAAGCTGAGCGTCGAGTATGAACCACGCAGCGTAAAAGCAAATTCCTATCAGTTTTCTACCGCGTGACGATTCCAACGGTGCCCTAAGAACGCCCCGCCCCGGATTACGAGCCAGAAGCACCATTCCATTTCCCATCACCGAGGATTCCGAGTCTCCCGCTCATTCTCACAAAAACAACAAAGAGCCCCCGGCGTGAGACTCCTCAGCTACCACACCGGACATTACCCAAGTTGGGGCGTGCTCAATGACGGCGGCTTCATCGATCGCGAACAACTCGGCGCAAATCTGCCCGCCACGCTCCTGTCATTCATCGAGCGCTGCGCCACCGAGCCGTCGCTCGCCCGCGAGGTAGCCTCACGCACAACAGACCCGGCGACCGTCGCAACGGGCGCCATCGCATGGGAGCCCTGCATCCCCAGGCCGGGGAAGATCATGTGCCTCGGTGTGAACTACCTCGATCACGCAAGGGAAGGCGGCAATGCGGTCCACGATTACCCCACGATCTTCCTGCGCTGTTCGACCTCGCTGCTGGCTCACGGGGTTCCGTTGCAAGTGCCGGCCATTTCCGACAAGCTCGACTTCGAGGCCGAACTCGCTGTCGTCATCGGCAAGGCGGCGCGGTTCGTCACTGAGGCCGACGCGCTCGGTCACGTGTTCGGCTATGCGTGCTTCAACGATGCCTCGGTGCGAGACTACCAGCGCAAGACGACGCAGTGGACCATCGGCAAGAACTTCGATGCGACGGGTGCCTTCGGGCCCTGCCTGGTCACGGCCGATGAGTTGCCGCCGGGGTGCGCCGGTTTGCATATCGAGTCGCGGCTCAATGGCCATGTCATGCAGAGCGCGAACACGTCTGACATGATGTTCGGCGTGGCGCGCACCATCGCGTTGCTGTCGGAATGCGTCACACTGGAGCCGGGCGATGTGCTGGTGATGGGCACCCCCGCTGGTGTCGGCTATGCGCGGACGCCGCCCGTGTGGATGAAGGCGGGCGATCTCATCGAGATCGAGATTGATGGCATCGGCGTCCTTTCCAATCCCGTGACCGCATGAACCCGATCACGCTCGACACGATCACCGAGGCAGCCGCCGGGACCTTCGATGGCCTGTCGGATGCGCGCGCCCGGCAGCTCTTGCGGGCGCTCGTGCGCCACCTGCACAGCTTCGCGCGCGAGGTCATGCTCACGCATGAGGAGTGGCGCCGCGCGCTCGCGTTCATGCATCGCGTGGGCGACATCTCGAATGACGAGCGCAGTGAATTCTCGTTGTTGTCGGATGTGACGGGCCTGTCGAGCGTGGTGGACTTGATGGCCTCGGCGCCAGGAACCACTCCGGGCAGTGTCCTCGGCCCCTTTCACGCGGTGGGTTCGCCCTGGCTTGAGAACCCGGTGAACTTGTTCGGAGCCAATGCGGGTCCGCGTGTGCTGTTGCGGGGTCGTGTTTGTGATGTCGATGGCAAGGCCCTGGCAGAAGCGACGATCGACTTCTGGCAAAACGCCGCCAACGGCAAGTATTGGCAGATGGACGCTTCGCAGCCGCGCGACAACCTTCGTTGCCAGTTGCGCTTGGATGCGGAAGGCTGCTTCGAGATCGCAACGATCCGGCCGGTGCCTTACACCATCCCGATGGATGGCCCGGTATGGCATGACCTGATGCGGCCCGCGAATCGCAACCCGTGGCGTCCCGCGCATTTTCACATCATCGTCTCCGCGCCCGGCTATCGAACGCTGGTGACGGAGATCTTTGAGGAAAGCGATCCCTACCTCGATACGGACGCCGTCTTCGGTGTGCGCGATGCCCTGGTCGGACGCTACGAACGCATGACCGATGCCGTCGCCTGTGCGCGCCACGGACTTGAAGGCAGCGAGTGCGACGTGATGCAGATCGAACTGCAGCTCGCCAGCGCGGATTGATGACCCACCTTTCATGTCCCATTAATGTTTGTCCCTTAACTGAACCGCGGAGCGTCAAAAAACACATTCCTATCAATTCAGTTTTAAGGGAAGTCTCGATGCTCTCCGGCCGTACAGCGCTGCCATGGCTCAGGCGCCCAATCACAAACTGCGGCGACAGTTGTAGGAAGATTTGCTACGCAACCTGGCCCGAGATTTAGTTCCTCTCAGACCTCATCGTTGCGAGCCACGCGCCGTCAAACGCCGGCCAAAACCCTAGCCATGGCTCAATCAACCCCGCCGTCGCTTTATCGAAATCTCCCACCGCAGCCGTTATCGGAAAGACAGACCCCGCAATTATCGAAGCCTTAATTAGGGGCCATTCGGGACTGACACCTTTTTGACACCTTTTGGGATACGATTCTTTGGTGGAGGTGGCGAAGCTGCTGGCCGAACTCCGCGAGGCGATCGCCGCCACGGCGTCTGTCATGCCGGAGGGTCGGTGAGTTTGCGTGTGAAAAGATGGATTGCGGGAGCACGGTGGCTTCGGCGCGACTCAAGTTTTGCAGGAGGATCGGCAACTAGAGGATCGGCAACTAGATCCAAACGACAGCAACGGAGTTGCGTCAGAAAGTAGCCCACGGCGTATGCCGTGGGTGAAGTCGGGAAACGGAGCAAGCTGCGGAGCAACGACAGAATCTTGATTTGCCATCGCAGGGTTCTGTCGCTCCGGACGGGACTTGAGGGATCATCGTTCTCTTTTCCCACGGCCCATGCCGCGGGCTACTTTCTTTCGCTGCTACGCAGCTCGCGTGGTGGAACCCGCACAAAGCTGAGATTTTGACCGCTGCCTGCTCACGTATTTCCACTCCAGAAACTTCACCGTAGAGTTTTGCAAAGTTTTCGGCGATGCGAAGCCACCGGTGCCTGCGGCAAACAAACTCGTAGAGCCGAAAACGCCATGATCAAAACAGCGCCCGTAACGCCGGCTTGGTGACCTTGCCCATCGCGTTGTGTGGCAGTTCGTTCACGGCGAGGAGGCGCTGGGGGATCTTGTAGTGGGACAGGCGTTCACGACACCACACGCGCAGTGTGGGGAGTTCGAGCGTGATGCCCTCGGCCAGCACCACGGCGGCGGCGACGGCTTCGCCCCAAGTGTCGTCGGGCACCCCGATGACGGCGCATTCGAGGATGTGCGGATGCTCCAGCAGCGCGGCCTCGATCTCGAGCGCGGAGAGCTTGTAGCCGCCGCTCTTGATGATGTCCACGGAGAGACGGCCCATGATGCGGTAGTAGCCGGTCTCCAACACGGCCATGTCGCCGGTGCGGAACCATCCATCGTCGAAGGACTCGGCGCTGACCTCGGGACGATTCCAATACGCGCGGAACACACCGGGACCGCGCACTTGAATCTCGCCGGGTTCGTTCTCGGCAGTGACGATGGCACCGGACTCGCCCTTGAGGCGCACTTCCACGCCGGGCAAGAGCTTGCCCACGGCTCCCGGGCGGCGCTCGCCGTGATAGGGATTTGAAATGGCCATGCCGATTTCGGTCATGCCGTAGCGCTCCAGCAGTTGTTGTCCGGTCAGAGCCGTCCACTTCTCATGCACGCTCGCGGGCAGCGCGGCGGAACCGGACACCATGAGCCTCATGCGCGCGAAGCCGCCGACGATGGCCGCGCGCTCCTCCGGCGATGCGGACTCCAGCGACTGGATGAGCTTCACGTAAATCGTCGGCACAGCCATGAACAGTGTGTAGGCATCCGCGCGCACACGGTCGAGGATTGCGGCCAGATCGAAGCGCTCGAAGGCCTCGATCCGCGCGCCGGACCAAAGCGCGCAACTCGCGACATTGATGATGCCGTGGATGTGGTGCAGCGGCAGGAACAGCGGGATGCGATCCGCCGCACTCCATTCCCAGGCTTCCACGAGGCTCTCGATCTGCGCCTGGATGTTCGCGTGGGTGGTGACCACGCCCTTTGGTTTGCTCGTCGTGCCGCTGGTGTAGAGGATCAGCGCGCGGCGATCCGGCGTGATCGCCGGCAGCGACTTCGCGGGCGCGGGCGCCACCTCATCGGTGACGAGCAACCGCACACCGAGCCGGCGGCACAGCGGGCCGATTTTTTCCGACATGGCCGCCGTTGCCACCGCGATGGCCGCACCGGAGTCGGTGAGCGCGTATTCCCATTCGCCTTCCTTGGCCGAGAGGCAGATGGGCACCTTGATCCCGCCCGCGCGCCAGATGCCCCACTGTGACGCGACGTATTCGAACCCCGTCGGCACCAGCAACGCGACGCGCGCCTCGTGTAAATCATCCAAGTCACCGAGCAACGCCGTCGCGACCAGTGCGGAGCGGTCGAGCAAGCCCTGATACGTGTGCGATCCCGCTTTTGACTGAAAGGCAACGGATGAACCGTGCGAGCGTGCGCGGGCGATCAGTGGAAGTTCAGTCATGAGGTTTTATGTCAAAGCGCGGACGATGAAATACAACACCGACGGCCCGAGCAGGCAGCCAATGCCCGTGTGAAACGTGGCGACTAACGCCCCGTAGGGCACAAGGCGTCGATCCGTCGCCGCGAGTCCGGCCGACACGCCGCTCACCGTGCCGGCAAGGCCGCCGAAGACCATCGCGGAGCGCGGGGTTTTCAAACGCAGAAACTTCGCGGCCATCGGCGTGGTGACCATCACGAGGATTGCCTTGATCACACCCGTCACGATGCTGAGGGCCATCACGTCCGAACTCGCGCCAATCGCCGCGCCTGTCACCGGCCCGACGATGTAGGTGATCGCGCCCGCGCCGATGGTCGTCATGCTCACCGCATCCGAGTAGCCAAACGCCCGCGCCACGCATACGCCGACGATGAATGGCAGCACCGTACCCAACAGCAGCGCGATGGCGCCGATCCAGCCCGCCCGTCGCGCCTCCGTCGCCTGCACTTCAAACGCCGTGGCCACGATGGCGAAGTCGCGCAGCATGTTGCCGCCCATCAGACCGACGCCGCTGAACAATGCGAGATCCGCCAACCCCTTCGTTCCGCCCGACATCTTCCCGCCGACATACGCGAGCACGAGACCAATGAGGATCGCAATGGCCGATCCTCGCACGCGGCCGAACGTCAGCTTGCGCGAGATCACTCCCGACAACAGCACCACCAAGCCCACGACCGCAAACGCGGCCACGAGTCCATTCTCTTGCGCGGCTTTTTTAAGAATCTCCCACATGATGCGTTACTCCGGTTGGCTGCCCGTGTCCGACTCCGCATGTTCCGGTTCCATGCGATTGATGAACGACACAAACAATCCGCACAGCACCACACTCCCCACCGCCGCGATCAACGCCACCGGCCCGCCGCGCAACGCAGCGACCACATTCTGCTGCATCGCCATCGCCACCACGACCGGGATGTAAAGCGCGCCCCAGTAATGCACGCCACTCTCCGACGTGGGAGTCAGGCAGTCGTGCCGTTGCAAATGCAACCGCGCCACGATGAGCATCAGCATCGCGATGCCCACGCCGCCGACATTCGTCTTCATGCCAAGCGCCAACCCAAGCCAATCACCCAGAATGATTCCAAGCAGGTGGCAGGTGGCGAGGAGAGCGGTTCCGTAAATGATCATGCGGTGAGGGTGGCTGATTCTTTGGGGTCAGACGGGAGATTGCAAAGTGCGATAGGTAGCCGGTTCAACGCTTCAGACTGTTCATCCGGATGAACTCCAGAATCGCCGCCCGCGCCGGGTCGGTGTCTTCGACGATCTTGCTCGCAATGCTGCCATGCGTCCGGTCTGCGATCAGTTGACCGACGACGCCTTGGTTGCCCGCCGCCTTCATCACCGAGACAAAGTAGGCATTCTCCTCCGCGCGCGCCGACAGGTCGTGGTCGGCGTAGAGCACGAGAAACGGCGGCGTTTCGGCGCGAGAGAAGTGAACCGGCGCAGCGTCATCCGCCATGACGCTGAACTTCCCAAGGCCACGCTCCCCGAGCACCGTGTAGTGCGTCATCACCTGACCACTCACCGGAACGAAGCCCGCGATGTCGGCCAGCTTCACGCCGGCGTCGCCGAGGTAGTGCGCATCCATGCCGAGCATCAGCGTCAGATAACCACCCGCCGAGTGGCCGCCGATAAAAATCTTCCGTGCACCGCCGCCGTGCTCCGCGATATGCGCACGTGTCCACGCCACCGCCGATGCGGCGTCCTGAACGTAAGCGGGAAACGTCACCTTCGGGCTCAAACGATAGTTTGGCGCCACCACCGCAATCCCTGACGACGCAAGACACCGCGCGATCGTCGCCGTCTTCACGGAGTCACTGGAAATCTTGCGGCCATCCTTGTCGCCATTTTTGAGCCCACCGCCGTGAAACCACACCAGCGTAGCGAAGTTCTTCGCGTCCTTCGGCAGATACACATCGAGCTTGCAGCGCTGCTGCTCGTATTCCGAGAGCGTGTCGCCCTGCTTGTAAGCCACGTCCGTCAGCACCCGGACGCCATCTTGCGGCAACTCCGCCAGTAATGGCGTGACCGGTGAGATTGCCAGGACGAACGCGAGAGCGAGGAAGGCGAGAGTGTAACGGCGCATAGGTTTTCGCAGATGGTAAGTAGAGGCTACATGTTCTGGCAACAGCGATTCAGCACACACAGACAGTGAGTTCGACGTTAAACCCGGACGAGTGAACCTGATTTGCTCTGTTCGACTTTACGTGGGCCCGCTTCCCTGATCCCGGCGGCTGACTCGTAAAAAGGTCGGTTCCGAATGGCCCTTGGCGGGCCACTCCCTTCGAGGCTATCTGATTCCGATGCGCGCCGGCTTGGTTCGCCATGACATCCAGCTCCGCAACAGTTGACAGAGCCGCGCCGAGTCTCGCCGAATTATTCCGCCTCAATCTGGATCGTGTGTGTCACCGGCGTGAAAGCCGTCCGGAGGTTCGCGACCAGTGGCGCGCGGACACGCTCGGTCAGCTTCAGCATCGTGTCCGGCTCCAGCTTGAACTCCTCGCCGTGGAAGATGGTTTTGATCTGAGACGTCTCGTAGTTCTGTTTGGCCAGCACTGCGGCATCCACTTTTGCGAACGCGGCGGAGAAAGGATTCACCTCGAAGTCTTCCGCCAGATTCACGCCGGCGGCCAGTTGCTGCGCTGTGTAGCTTTTCGAGTTGTCGCCCCACGTCACTTTGTATTTTTGCGCCGCGCCGTTTTTCGCGATCAACATCAGGCGGTTCAGTTCCTGGTTGAAGGGCACGAGAGCCATCGCGGAGCGGATGCTATTGTCACTCTTCACGTCGCCCGTGGCGCAGAACGGATAGCGCGTGCTCTTGATTTTCACTTCGCCGCTCTTTGCGGAAACAACTTCATGCCCCGCGCTCGCCGTGGCCGTGCCCGCGCCCAGGTCCACGGTGTAGGTGCCGATCGCGCCATCGAGTCCGAAGGCGCGCAGGAACGAGTAGGCCATGATGAAGTGGCCGGACCAGCCGGGATGCACGCCGTCATTGCCGGCGATGGCGTAGTTCGTCGCGTAACGAAGCTGCGCTGCGCGCCCCGCCGTGAACATCGGCCAGAACACATCGGCGAACGCCACCTGCTCCTGCGCCGCAATCTCGATGTCAATGTTGCGCAACTCGCACAGGTTCAAGTTCAGCGCCTCCGCCTTCTTGCTCACGCAACCCGGCGAACCGAGCACGACGCGCGCCCCATTGTCTTTGAAGGAGCGCACGATGGCCGTCTGGGCGTTGCGATAGCGGCTCCCGATGTCCTCGTGGTAGGGGACGTAGCCGTGGTCGTTCATGCCGTAACACGTCGTGGCGATGGTCGGCTCGAAGCGCAGGCAGTCATTCGTCATGCGCGAGAGGAAGCCTGGCGCGATCTCGCCGCCCCAGCCGTATTGCCGCGTCGTCACCTCGAGCTGGGGCGCGCAAACGGTGAGATACGTTTCCATCACGCGTGAATACATCTTCTGCTCCGTGATCGAGTCGCCGATGATCGCGAGCCGGTCGCCCTTCTTCAACAGCAGACCTTCCGGCTGCGGTGCGGGCTTGGGGTTGAATTTCTCGAAAAATGCCCCCTCCGGCTTCGGCGGCACAAGCGCCGTGGCGGCGGAAAGAAATGAGTTGGCGAGCGCGAAAGTCAGCGCGATGGCAAGACAGCGTTTCATAGGTGCGCTGCTTGTAAGGCAAAGCGCCCGTCAACGGAAGCGAAGAGTCGTCGGGCGCCGCCACTTCGTCTGCGCCGCCGCCTCGGTCAAGACACGTCCTAAACCATAGCCGCGTTGGAGCACTTAAGCCGTAAGTATTCAATTCAACCACGAATGGACACGAATAAACACTAATCAAATCAGGCTTGGCGTGGGCTTTCCGAGTCGGTGAAGTAGTTCACCAGACGGTGACGCGGCTCGGGAAGGCCCAAGCCGTCTCCGCGCCCGCTGAATTCGCGTCCATTCGTGTTCATTCGTGGTTCTCTAATGAATTGTTACGGTTAAATTGATCCATCCGCAGGGCGCGGTTCCCTTCACGGCCGGCTTTCCACCGACTTTGGCCGGTCTTTGGGCGTCACCTTCCTGGCCCATTCGTCATGCAGCCGGGTGAGGTGTTGGACGATTTCGGGATGCCCGGCGGCGTGGTTTGTCACCTCGGGTTTGGAATCCGCCAGGCTCGCCAGATGAACCTTGTCGAGTTTCGCCTTGCCGATCCCCCCGCTGTCATTGGCCAGGAGTTTCCAGTCGCCTTCACGCACCATCCATTGTTCCTGCCACGCCCAATGCATCACCGCGTAGGCGCTGGGAGCGGAGGCGTCGGCCACCACCGGCAACACGCTGTGTCCGTCCAGTTCGACACCCCGGGGCCGCCGGATGCCGCACAACTCCAGCACCGTGGGAAACCAGTCCATGGCCGTGATGGCCTGGTCGCGGATGACGCCCTTGGGCAGTCTGGCGGGGTAACTGAGAATGGCCGGGACGCGAATCCCGCCTTCGAGGAAGCTGCCTTTCGCGCCGATCCAGCGGCCGGTGTTCCCCGCGCCGCCGTTGGCGCCGTAGTTGTGACCCCTGGGATATCCGCTCAGGTGGTTGTCCACCGCGATCTGATAATCCTCGGCCGAGTGCCCATTGTCGCTCATGAAGAGGACGATCGTGTTGTCCGTGAGCTTGAGCGCCTCGAGCTGCGCCAGCACCAGGCCAATGTAGTGGTCCGTGGTCGAGATCGTGGCGGCATAGGACCGGCGCGGCTCGGGCAGATCGCGGTAGCGCTCGCGGAAACGCTCCAGCGGCTGCTCGGGATAGTGCGGCAGGTTCATGGCGTAGTAGAGGAAGAACGGCCGCGCCTGATTGCGGGCGATGAACGAGAGAGCGCGATCGGTCATCAGGTCCGGGAAGTATTCCCCACGATGAAACACTTCGGTGTCGCCTTCGTAGAGATCGTGAAAGCCCGACCGGTGCAGCTGATAGTGAACGAAGTTGTCGATGAACCCGTCGCGAAGACCAAAGGCCTCATCGAATCCCTGCCTGGTCGGTCCGTGATCGGCGTGCGCGCCGAGGTGCCACTTGCCGAAAATCCCGGTGCGGTAACCGGCCCCCCGGAAGACTTCGGCCAGCGTGACTTCACTGGCGGGCATGTTGCGGCCTTTCGGTTCGTTCATGTCACCCTGCGTCCACGAAGTGATGCCCGAACGCTGGGGCTGGCGGCCGGTCAGCAGCATGGCGCGGGCGGGACAGCAGACAGTGTGCGCGTAAGCCTGCGTGAACCGGACGCCCTGTTGCGCCAGCCGGTCGATGGCCGGGGTGTGCAGGTCCGCGGAACCGAAGCAGCGCGCATCGAGCGTGCCCTGATCATCGGTCAGGATGATGACGACATTCGGTTTCCTGGCTGCATCCGCCGCGAAACTTGTCAGGGCGCACCACAGTGCCAGGCTCGCGCGCGGCATCCATCGTTTGAGGAATCGTTGAGCGGTGCCTTCGTTCATGGGTTTTCTGTTCTTACCTTCCCGCGACACTTCTTGCCGACACTTTTCGCATTCCGGGTTCCTTCCGAATCGGACTTGGGCAACTCCGGCCCGGCCGCGACCACTGGCGCGTTCCTAGTTCTTCACCGGAATCAGGTCCACTTTCCACAGCGTCATGACCACCGCGCCTTTCTTGCTGATCGGCTTGACCGACACGGTGTATCGGCCCGGCTTGGGGAGGCTCAACGAACCGGCAATTTGAGCCTTCGGCTTCTGGTGGCTGCCCGAGGCGGAGACCACGCTGCGGAGTTTTTGATCGCCCACCCAAATCTCATAAACGCTTCCGTCCTCCGTCTGGCCGCAACTGACTTCGACTTCGAACCGGCCCGGCTGATGAACCTCAAGTTCCCAACTGAGCCAGTCCTTCTCGCTGGCCCAGCGGCCGATCTTGTCCTGATCCGCGCGGTAGGTGAGGTCGCCGTGCGTGGTGGCGGCGGCGGCGGTGAGGCTGACAATACCGGAGTCGTCGTTTTGAAGCGCGACCTTGCCGGGTCCGGCCTTCGCGTTGGAAGCCGCGACCTCCTTCGTGCCGTTTTTCTTCACGCGCTTTACAGCGGTGCTCTTGGCTGAGTTATCATCCCCGCCAGCGTCGGCTTTCCTCTTCTTGCCGGTGGCGCCCGGAGTGTTGGGATTCACATCGGCCTGGTCGGGCGTGAACGGCGTGGAGTAGTCCTTGCCCGCGGCGCTGCGCAGGCACGACTCGCGAAACGCCAGGAGCTTCGCCTTCATGGACTGCACAATGTCGGCGTTTCCGGCGGCGAGGTTCTTCGTTTCGCCGCGATCGGCGAGCAGATCGAAGAGGAGATCCTCGTCCGCCGCTCCCTCCATGTCGGTGAGCAGCTTGTAGCGATTGTCCACGAGCGCCATCCTCGGCGAACCGCGCGACGATTTGCTGCCGGTGCCGCCGAGGGTCTCGAAGGGAATGGGCACGGGACGCTCCTTCATCTTGCCGTCGAACAGCAGCACCAGGCTCGCGCCGTCCCTCGGCTCGGGCTGGCCCGCCATCTTGAAGCCGAGGACTTCGAGCGTGGTGGGAAAATAATCGAGCGTGCTGCACGGGACGGCGGTCACGCTGCCGGGTTTGATCCGCGCCGGCCATTCGAGCAGCCCCGGCACGTGGATGCCGCCTTCCCAGAGGCTGCGTTTGCGTCCGCGGAACGGCCCGGCTGATCCGCGCTGGGTGCCTTTGTCGCCGGTGTCGCCTTCCGGGCCGTTGTCGCTGGTGAACCAGAGCATGGTGTTGTCGGCGATGCCGAGGTCGCGGAGTTCCTTGCGCAGGCGGCCCATCTGCAGGTCGAGCGCCGTGATGACGCCGTAGAAATGCTGTTCGCCCTCGTCGCGGCCGGCATACATTTTCCGGAATTCCGGCCCGGCGACGACCGGCTCGTGCGGCGCGTGAAACCAGATCACCGCGAGGAAGGGGGTTTTCTCCGTGGCTGCCTTGCGAATGAATGGAATGGCGCGATCCATGAGCACGCGCGAATCGTCCCCCTCAAGATTCCCGGTCGCGAGCTTTCCGTTCTGGTAGTAGGGATTCGCGGCGGCGTCCGTGATCGGATCCCAAAGGCGGACGCCATACTCGGTCGCAAACCATTCGTCGGCGCCTTTCATGCCGGGCGTCATGTAATTGCGGGCGGCATCGCGGCCCGCGCCTTTGCCGGAATGGGCCGGATCGAGCGTGCCCAGATGCCACTTGCCGAAATGGCCGGTGGTGTAGCCTTGCGTCTTGAGGGCTTCGGCGAGGCTCATCTCTTCCTTGCGCAGATGGCCCTGGTTGGCCGACCAGATGCCGTAGCGATAGGGATGACGGCCCGTGAGGCAACTGCCGCGCGTGGGCGAGCACACCGGCGCGCCGGAATAGAACCGCTCGAACCGCAGACCGGCCTTCGCCATCTCGTCGAGGTGGGGTGTCTTGATGACCCTGTTGCCATTGAAGCCCGGATCGCCCCAGCCCATGTCGTCGGCCATGGCGAGAATGATGTTGGGCCTGGGTGACGGCTCGGCGGCGTGGAGCGCTGCCAGCGGAGCCAGCAACAGAGCGGTGTAGATGAGGATGCGTTTCATTGATTCTTCTCCTTTGTCTTCTTTCCCGGATTAACTGGCTTTTCACGGCTGGCTTTGCCACTCTTGCTCTGGTCGAAGTTTGGATTCGGCGTCGGCATAATTGCGTTCACTTCCTTGCGCCACGCGACAAGTTTCTCGTGAAGCGCTTTCACTTTGCCAGGATGCTGTGCGGCGAGGTTGTTCTTTTCGCTGATGTCCTGCGGGATGTTGTAGAGTTCGAACGCCCCGTCTTCATACCACTCGATAAGTTTCCAATCGCCGTCGCGAATCGCGCCATGCGGCGCGCCGCCCTGGTTGCCGTAGTGCGGGTAGTGCCAGAAGAGCGGTTTGCCGCGGTCCAGCGTGCCGCCTTTGAGCAAGGGCACGAGGCTGACACCGTCGAGATGCTGCTCGGATTTCAAAGGCAGTCCGGCGAGTTCCAGCAGCGTCGGGTAGTAGTCGGTGCTGATGACTGGCGTGTCGCAAATGCTGCCGGGCTTCGTTACGCCGGGCGCACAAACGATCCACGGCTCGCGGATGCCGCCTTCGTAGGGCCAGCCTTTGCCGGCGCGCAGCGGGAGATTTGACGTGGGATGGCCTTCGCTCGTGGACAATCCGCCATTGTCGGACATGAAAACGACGATCGTCTTTTCCGTGAGACCGTTCTTCTCCAACGCGGCGAGCACGCGACCAATGCCCGTGTCGAGTTGCTCGAGCATCGCGGCATAAATCGCGTTGTTCTGCACGAGGCGCACCTGCCGCTCGCGCTCCTGGCTCCAGGCGTCGGCCGGAACGGAGGCTTTCTTCTTTTCGTATTTTGCGACGAGATCTGCGCGGGCGCCGATCGGCGTGTGCACGGCGAGGAACGGCAGATAGGCGTAGAACGGCCTGTCCTTGTGCGCGTCGATGAACTTCACGGCCTCGTTCACGATGCGGTCGGTGGTCTTGGGATCGTCCTTGTGATCCGGAACCGGCAAGTCGGACTTCGGATACCAAAACTGGCCATTGCCGCCCTCACCCGAGGCCAGTCCGGGGCCGTAACCCTGCGCGTTGGGCGAAAACTCGCCGCCACCAAGATGCCACTTGCCAGCGAAGAAGGTGGCGTATCCACCGTCACGCAGCGCCTCTGCGATCGTCACCTCTTCCAGCGGCAGGTGATTGGCATTGGGCGCGGACTGCAATTTGCCGGAGCGCATGCCCGGAATGAAATCCGTGACACCAAAGCGTGGAGGATACTTTCCGGTCATGATGCTGCCACGCGTGGGCGAGCAGACGCAGCATGCGGCGTATCCCTGCGTGAAACGCGTCCCACGCCTTGCGAGGCTGTCGATGTTCGGCGTCTCGTAGAACGTCTTCGGGTTGTTCGCGCCGATGTCCATGAAACCGAGATCATCGGCAAGGATGAAGACGATGTTGGGTGAAGCTGGTTTTCGTTCCTGGCCTGCATGGAGCGCGGCCAGCGGGGCCAGTAACAGGGTGGCGAGGGCGAGGAGGGATGTTTTCATCGGTTTGGGTTCAGAGTATGAATGGTGAGGCCTTCCAGATTTTTGGGTGCTCCCGACAAGACGGGACTGATCAACCAGCCGATCGCGACGCACGCGGTGAGTCCGATCGGCGCGTAGGCATAAACGTTCAGCGGCTGGTTCATGCGCACGGCAAAGACGATCACCGCGCTCAGAACCGCCCCCACCAGCGCACCCCTACCCGAAGCACGCCGGCTGAAAATGCCGAGCACAAACAAACCGGCCAGCGTTCCCCCGAGCAACCCCATGAATTCGAGGATCGTCGAATAGATGGAGCGGATGTCGGCGACGGCCATCACGAGGGCGATGCCCGTGCCGGCCACGCCGACAACCACCGTCACGATGCGGGCCATGCGGAGACAAGCCTGGTCGCTCAAACCGGGCCGCAGCCGATGATGAAAGTCCGTGACGTAGGCCGTGGCGATGGAGTTCATACTGCTGGCCAAGGTGGATTGCGCGGCGGCAAAAATGCCGGCCACGATCAGACCCGCCACCCCAACCGGAAGTTGAGACATGATGTAGAACGGGAAGATGGCATCGTTCTGCAGCGTGACCTCCAGGCGTTCAGGTTGCTGTTTGTAGAAGACGAACAGCGCCGTCCCGATGGCGAAGAACACGGCCTGGGCGGGCACGGAAATAATCGCGTTAAGCCAGATGCCGCGCGCCGCGGCTTGCTGGTCAGGCGTGGTCACGTAACGTTGCACCACATCCTGGCTCGCCGTGTAGGGAAGCAGGTTGTGAAACAGGCTGCCGATGAGGATGACCCAACCCGAAGCCACCGTGAGATCCCAGCTCCAATTCACGGTTTCAAAAAAATGCCGGCCGCTCGCCGTGACGCGAACCGCCTCACCCAAGCCGCCGTCCACGCGCGTCAGGAGAAACACCAGACTGAACACCGCGCCGCCCATGAGGATGAAAGCCTGCACCACGTCGGTCCAGATCACGGCCTCGATTCCGCCGACCACGGTATAGACGATGCACAGCACGCCCATGACGAGGATGCAGGTCTGGACGTTGAAATCGCTCACAGTCGCCAGCGCCAGCGCGGGAAGGTAAAGCACGACAGCGATGCGCCCGCACTGATAGAGCATGAACAGGATGCTGCCCGCCATGCGCGTGGCCAGGTTGAAGCGCCGCTCCAAGTATTCATAGGCCGACGTCACGTTCAGCCGCCGGTAAAACGGCAGATAAACAAACACGACCAGAGGCGTGATGAGAATGTAGGAGTTGGCGAGAAAGAGATTCCAGCCATCGGTGTAAGCGGCGGCGGGAATGGCCATGAAGGTGATGGAGCTGAGCATCGTTGCGAAGATGCTCAGGCCCGCCGCCCACCAGGGAATCCGCTGGCCGCCGCGGAAAAAGTCGTTCGTGCTCTTGTTCTTCTTCGAGCAGACGAAGCCGATCCACACCATCGCCAGCAGATACAGCAGCAGCATGCTGTAGTTGAGCCACCCGAACGCCGCTTTCTGGAAGGACGCCTGCATGGACCAGACGGCAGGCGAGCGCACGCCGGGCCGGACTTCGCCGGCAGGCATGACCCATCCTCCGTTCCAGCGAGCCATCGTGGTCGTCACATGTGCGGCGGGCATTTCACCGAGTGGTTTCCAGGTGTCGGTAATGGTGTGATAGGCGAGGATCGTCTTCGGAAATCCCGGATGTTGATCGAGCGGCTGAAAGTTCACGAGCGAGCCGTCGTCGCCGCCGAGGACGAGGAAGGTGGACTGGCCGGGCGCGGGCGCCGGCGTGGGCGCGGCCACGGCAGCACGCGGCAAATCGGCCACGCGCTTCCAACCTTGTCCCGGCTGATAGCGATACGCGTCATTCAAGTAGCGGCGCACGGGCTTGCCCTGCGCGTCGCCGCTCATCTCCGCGCCGCTGGCCAGGAAGAATGATTTGTCCTGCACCGCCGCCACCGCAAGCATCCGGGCCGGGCCGGGCCACGGTTCGAGTTCCCGCCACTGCGATTGCGCCAATCCTAGGTCGAGCGACCAGAAAGTCTTCAGCGCGTTGGTCGAAGCCGGCGTCTCGATTCCGCCCGCCACGTAGATGGTGTTGCCGAGCACCGCGCCGCTGAAGTTGGCGCACGGTTTGGGCAACGAGGGCAGCGGCGACGTCTTGATTTCGCCGTTCTCCCAACGCAGCAGCAAAACGTCCGCGTAATGCCGCTGCGCGTCGCTGCCGCCGATGCACACCACGCCGTCTTTCGCACTCAACGATACGCCATAGCCGGACGGGCGCGGAAGGCGACCGGCGATCTTCCACACTCCCCCCGGTTTCTCCAGGACGAACACAGTGTCATACCAGACCTTCGTGCCGCCCTCCCACGGGGGTTTGCCGGGGAAGTTCGCGCCACCGGCCACGAGTAACGCGCCGTTATGCGTTCCGACGTAAGGCCCGGCGAATCCGAGTTTGTCGGGCAACGGCGGAAGTTCGTTCCACGTGATCGAACCCAGGGACAAGGCGCACGCGGTGACCGGCAGCAGCGCCGCCGCGATGCTTGAGAAGATCGCGCGTGACATGATCAGGACACGGAGGCAGTGGCGGGGGGTTTCCGCGCCACCCAATCGAAGATTCCGGTGGCTTCGAGCCTGGCCTCAAGCGCCGAGATCTGCTCCGCAGTCGGGTCATAGAGCGGCAACCGGGACGGACCGCAGTCCACTCCCACCCGGCCCATGAACCATTTGAACGCAGCGACCGGATGCGCGCCGCACTGGACAAGGGTGTTGATCATCCGCACCGCCAACGCCTGCAACCCGGCGGCTTTCTGCTGGTCGCCCCGGTCATAGGCTTCGATGAGCGCCCGATAAAGCGGGGCCGCGAAGTTGTATGTGCTGCCCACCGCACCGCGCGCCCCGAGGTCGAGTGCGGATAAAAGCAGTTCGTCCCGCCCGAAGAGCACGTCGAACCGCCTGTCTTCGAATTGCAGGCAACGCTTGTAATCCTCGAGGTCTTCGAACGTGAACTTGATGCCGGCAAGGTTGGGAATCTGTCTCACGGCCGCACCGAGAAAGTCGCTCATCTTCACCGACACGCCAGTCATCGAAGGTATGTGATAGAAATAGAACGGCAGACCGGAAGCTGCGGAGGCAACCTGCTCGCACCAGTCCACCAGGCCTGCCACCCCGGCCGGCTTGAAGAAAAAGGGTGCCATGCACGCGATGCTGTCGGCTCCGATGGAGGCCGCGTGCGCCGCCAGTGCGCGACAGTCCCCGAGCGAGTTATGTCCCACGTGAACAATAACCCGCAGCCCGGCCGGCGCCGCGGACACCCAGCGCCCGGCGACTTGGCGGCGTTCGTCCAGCGTCAGCGACATGCCCTCGCCCGTGGTGCCGCAGATGAACGCGCCCACCACGCCGTTGTGGTGCAGCCAGCGCGCATAGGCGTTAACCGCGTCGAGATTGAGTGCTCCATCGGCCCGCATGGGGGTGAACGGAGCGGCGATTAGACCCTCGGTTTTTCGGTTGATCATGAATTTGGATGTGGCGAGTTGGTGTGTATTTCCTGTTCCGTGCCATTGGTTCTATCTCTGCACTCTGCCCGTGAGCCATTCGAGATTGAAGCGGGCCACGGTGAGGAATGAATACGCCCATGGCCGGCCGGATTTGCGCGGCGATTCCGGGCTGCCGCTTTCGTAGAAACAAAGGATCGTGCCATCCGGCATCACGGCCAGATCGCTGTAGGCGCTTGGGCCGGGCTGGAGCAATTTGTTCAGCGGCCACGTGCGGCCGTCGTCGTAACTGAGCTTGATGGTGACGTTTTTTCGCTCCTTATGCTCGCGGTTGGTCGTGGGGGGATTCGAGTACAGGAGAAGCGGCTGCTTCGACTCCGGAGCCCCCGGGTGGCGGACAAGGCCCGCCATGCAACCGGGCTCGGGCAGTTCCTCCACAAACTCGGTCTTGGACCAGCCAGTGGCGCCGTCGCGGCTGTAGGCGACCGCCCGCCGGTTTCGTTGGTCGGAATTGCGGGCGCTCATCACCACGCGGCCGTCGGAAAGCTCGGCGACGGCCGATTCCCCACCACCGCCGATGGCGATGTCTCCGCGCTGCCACGTGGCACCGCCATCATCGCTGAAAACCACGGAGCACGCCTTCCGCAGCGGCCGCGCGGGATCCTTCGCGTAGGTCGCCAGCCACACCGGCACGACCAGCCGGCCGGTGTGAAGCTGGATACCATGACCCGGCCCGGTGGCGATCGCCTGCCAGTCGCAGTCGGAGCGAAACAGTTCAAAGGTGGCGGTGATTTCCACGGGCTGGGACCACGTCAGGCCGTCGTCATCGCTGCGAGTGTAGAAGCTCCGCATGTACTCGACGCAGTAGAGGAGGTGCACCGCGCCGCTGCGATCGGCGATGGCCATGGGGTTGTTGACCGTCTGCTCGCCGGGGCCGCCCATATTCTTCTTCTGTTTGTCGTCCGGCAGGTGGGGATTGCGCGAAAGACGTGGGCCGAGATGCGCAACTTGTCTGGCCGGGCTCCAGGTGCGCCCGCCGTCGGTGCTGCGGCGCAGATGGATTTCGATTTCACCGCGATCGGCGGTGGTCAGCTTGCGTGCCTCGCAGTAGGCCAGTGCCGTGCCCTTCGCCGTGACGACGATGCCCGGGATGCGATACAGCCGGAAGCCTCCCGTGTTCTCTTCAAAGAGGCTGGTCTTCTCCAGGAGCGGTCCGGCGGCCGCCACGGGCGCGAGCGGGGCGAGCGCGGACAGGGTCAGCAGGAGGATGGTGTGAAAGCGGCGGTGCATCGGTGTTACTTCTTTTTTTTCTTCTTCTTGGTGGGCTGCGCTTCGCCGGCGGTCGGCAGAGGCTTGATGCGGGTGCGGAGAAGTTCATCGAGTTGCGCGCTCAGGCGCTCGCGGGTCGGGGCTTGGTCGATTGCGGTTGCCCTATTCTGGCGTTCGATGAGGAAGCCGCCTTGGCGGGCGACGCTGCCGGGTGCGGTGTAGTCGTATAGTTCCTCGGCGATGACCTTGCGGTTGGGCCATTCGATCCAGCGGGTGTAGCGCTGGGTGTCGGTGCGGATCGAGTAGCCCATGATTTCGGGATTGCCGGCGCGGAAGGGGCGCGAGAATTGGCTGAGCACATGGTCGTGGCCGGGGGCAGCGGGGTCGTTGAGGATTGGGACGAGGCTGCGGCCATCGAGATCGGCGGGCGGCGTGAGGTGCGCCAGCTCGGCGAGGGTGGGATAAATGTCCACGTATTCGACCAAAGACTCCGTGGCGACGCCGGGCTTCGCCATGCCCGGCGTGCGGATCATGAGCGGCACGTGGGTATCGAGTTCGAAGTTGGTGTCCTTGCACCAGTGATCGGCCTCGCCCAGCGAGTAACCGTGATCACCGAGCAGCACGACGATGGTGCTGTCTTCCAGGCCGAGACGGTTCAACGCCGCGAGCACCCTGCCCACCTGCGCGTCGGTGTAGCTGATGCAGGCGTAGTAGCCGTGGCGCAGCTCGCGGGCTTGCCCGGCGGTGACGCGTTCGTCTTTGGGGATGCCCTGGTAGCCGGCGAGTTCGAGATGATCGGGATACGCGGCGTCGGGTGCGCCACGGGTGCGGGTGGCGTTGGCGTTCGGTTGGAAGGCGGCGGGATCGTAGAGGTCCCAATACTTCTTTGGCGCGTTGAACGGCAGGTGCGGCTTGAAAAAACCGACGGCGAGGAAAAAGGGCTGCGTCTGCTGCTTGAACTTCTCCAACGTCACGATGGCGAGGCTGGCGAGCTTGCCATCGGAGTAGCCGTCATCGGGCACGTCGGCTTTTTCAAAAGGGGCCTGCTTGCCGCTGCCTGTCCTGCCGGGCAGCGCGTAGTTCTTCCAACCCTCGGCGCGCAGCACGGTGGGGATCGTCCAGGATTGCGGGTCTTCTTCGTGCTCGTCGCCGCTGAAAATCTTGCCCATGCCCAAGGCTTGGAAGCCGTTGTTTTTGAAAAGCTGCGGCAGCGTCACCAGGTTCGGATGCGTGGTGCGGAAGAGATTGCGGTTGTGCCAGACCCCTGTGTTGTCGGGCAGCCGCCCCGTGAGAATCGAAGCCCGCGAAGGCCCGCACACGGCCTGGTGGCAATAGGCGCGGTTGAAGAGCCGGGATGATTGCGCGAGGCGATCAATGTCCGGTGATTTCACCAGCGGATCGCCGTAGCAACCGAGGGAGGTGCGGAGGTCATCGACAAACATGAAAAGGACGTTGGGCCTTGCAGCCGGCTTGGACGTCTCTGCGGACAAGACGCCCAATGGTGTCGCGAGAAGCGCGATGAGAGTTAGCAGACTATTTCGCATGGAAGTATTGTTTCTTGGACGGGGCAATTGGCGCCATCCCCTGTAGCAGCGGCCCAAGCTGCGTCGGAATGTCCGTCTCGATGATGTCGGCTCCGCGTCCCAGGAATGCGCGGTAGTCCGGTTCGAGTTGCCTGATGTCGGCCACCTGCCGGCTGATGAACTTGCGGTCGAGGTTTCGCGAAGTGCCGATCATGCAGCTCGCGCCCTTGCGGTGGATGAACTCATACAGCGCTGCATCCTCCGGCGGGGTGTGCCCCACGAACGCCACCACATTCCGCCACGGAACGCCGAGTTGGTCAAATTGCTCCGCCTTCTCCCGATTCGGAATCATCACCTCCATCATCACATTCGAGTTGAGGGCGTGGCAGGCTTGCACGTCCTTGAAGCTCATCACGATCACCATCGCGTAAGCCTCGGCCTTGTGTTGCGCGATCCTTTTGACCCGTTCCGTGGCCGGCACGTCCTTCTGATCCAGCACGAGAATCGTTTTTCCGCGCGCCCATTCGAGCACTTCATCGAGCGTGGGAATCCGGAACGCCGTGACGTGGCCGTCGTTGTCCTTCAGGCGAAGCTGCTTCAGCTCCGGCAAAGTGAAATCCGCCACGCGGCCCTTGCCCGTCGTGGTGCGTTCCAGATTGGCATCGTGATGCACGACTATGGTGCCGTCCTTCGTGTAACGCGGATCAATTTCCAAAATGGCGAACGTATGCTTGAGCGTGTTCTCAAACGTCGCGCTGCAGTTCTCCGGAAACCCCTGCTGCGCACCGCCGCGATGGGCGCTCACGAAAGGAAGCGGCTCTGCTGTCGGCTCGAAAAGCTCCTGCAACCCGCGCGGTGTCTGAGGGTCAATCCGATGCAGCCGGGGCAAGCCCGTCAAGTCGCGCGCCTTGTCTTGGGCGAACGACAGGTTGTGCGCCAGCAGCGGCGCGATAAGCAGCAGGGCGGTGAGGGGGGAGAAAGTCGTGACGCTTTGTTTCATGCGTGTTCTCATTCGTTCTACAGTTCCGGCTTCATGCCTTCCGATTCCGCTTTCAGCACCGCACCGTGTCGCAGATGAGCGCCGCAGCCGGGCGTTTCACATTGCGAATTGCCGCAGCCATTCAAGATGGCGCGTCTTGAGATCGTGGTAAATCTCCGGGAATTTGTCCGACAGGTCAGTCGTCTCCGCAATGTCTTCTTCGAGGTTGTAGAGCGCGAACCTTGCACCCTCGGCCTCGCTCACCGCTTTGTCGAACTTGCCGTGATGATTCGAGATTTTACCGACCATCTTCCACTTGCCGTGCAGCGCAGCGATGTCGCCGTAGAGATCCCAGAACAGGTAACGATCCGGCAACTTCACCTGCGTGGGGGCCCGCAGCAGCGGCAGCAGGTTCACGCCGTGGACGGGGAAGGCGCCGTTCCTGGCGGGCACCGGGACGCCCGCGGCGGCGAGAATCGTGGTGAAGATGTCGAAATGAACCGCGCTCTCGTCGCTCACCGAATTGGGCGGGATCACGCCGGGCCATTGCATCACGGCGGGCACGCGGATGCCGCCCTCGTAGGTATCGCCTTTGCCGCCGCGCAGCGGGCCGTTGTTGGACGGATAGGTATGCAGGATGCCGCCGTTGTCGGAGAGGTAGATCACCAGGGTGTTCGACTCGAGGCCCAGCTCGCGCAAGGTTTTGAGGATGTCGCCCGCCCGACTGTCGGCGTGGCTCATCACGGCGCAATAATCGCGGCGAGGTTGCGCGACACCCAGCTTCTCGTATTTTGCGAGCCACTCCGGTTTTCCCGAGTCCGCCTCGCGCTGCTCGTTCCGCAGCGGACCATGAACCGCGTTGAAGGGGACGTAGCAAAAGAACGGACGGTCCTTGTTGGCCTTGATGAACTCGATCGCTTTATCCGCGAACAAGTCCGTGGTGTGTTGGCCGGTGACGTCGCAGGGCTGGCTGTTGCGAAAAATCTTCGAATTGCGTCCCAGCCAGTAGGCATGTGATCCGCCGATGAAACCGAGAAACTCGTCGAAGCCGCGCGCGTTCGGCAGGTTCTTCGCGTCGTTGCCAAGATGCCATTTACCGAAAGCGCCCGTCGCGTAACCTGCCGCTTTGAGCAACTGCGGCAGCAGGACGACATCGTCCTTGAATCGCCGCACGTTGTCGCGCTCCTTTTCCACCGCAGCCGGGGCGTTCGCATCATTGGCCCCGCGCCACATGCCGTTCTCCAGCGAATATTGCCCCGTCATCAGCGACGACCGCGTTGGTGAACACAGCGGGTTCACGCGAAATTGCGTAAAGCGGATGCCCTTGTGCGCCACCTCGTCCATCACCGGCGTGTGGAGCTCGGTGTTTTTCCAAAAAACCGTCGAGTCGCCATAGCCCATGTCGTCGGCGACAATGAGGAGGATATTGGGCTTCGACGGCTTGGACGCTTCGGCAGCGTGCAGCACCGCCAGCGGAGCGAGCAGCAGGGCGGTGATGAAGGTGAGGGTGTGTTTCATTTCGCTTTCTTCTTTTTCTTCTTCGGCGGCGCTGTCGCAGACGGATCGTAGTCCGGGTTGGGCTTCATCATTTCCGCATCCACGTCGTGACGCCAGGCTTCAAGTTCTCGTCGCAACTCATCCACCTTGGCGGTTTGCGTGGAGGCGAGGTTCTTCGTTTCGCTGAGGTCGTCGGTGAGGTGGTAGAGCTCGATGCCTTCAGGATCGAAGGTTTCGATGAGTTTCCACGAACCTTTGCGGATGACACTGCTGGGGACGCTGGAGGGATGCTCGTTGTAGTGTGGGTAATGCCAGAAGAGCGAACGCGTGGGCAGCGAACCTTCGCCTGTGAGCGAGGATTGGAGATTCATGCCGTCCATGTGCTGATGGGGGCGCTGCGGCTGGCCGACGGCGGCGAGGCAGGTGGGATAAAGATCGGTGCTGATGACGGGATCACTCACGACGCGGCCCGGTTTGGTGACACCGGGCCATTTGATGATCAGGGGCACGCGTATGCCGCCTTCGTAATAGGCGCCTTTGTTGGCTCGAAGCGGGGCGTTGCTGGTGGCCCCGTAAAAGCCGCCATTGTCGCTGGTGAAGATGATGACGGTGTTCTCATCGAGGTGCAGTTCCTTGAGTGTCGCCAGCACGCGGCCCACGCTTTCATCCACGCTCTCGACCATCGCGGCATACTCCGGTTTGCCCTGCCGCTGCGCCTCAGGGATGCGCTCGTATTTGGCGATCATGTCCGCCTTTGCCTGCAGTGGCGTGTGAACGCCGTAGTGCGGGAAGTAGAGGAAAAACGGGCGCTTGCGATTGTCGCGGATGAACTTCACGGCTTCGTCGGTGAGGCGGTCGGTGAGGTATTCGCCGGGCTTGCCGTCGGGCAGCACGTTCCATTTCGCGCGCCGGCCTGTCGTGGGGATCGACCAGTCGCCATCATACGGAAAGAAGTAACTGCCCGGTGCACCGTGCGCGTTGCCGGCGATATTCACGTCGAAACCGTGATGCTCGGGCAACGAGAACGGCTCGCTGCCGAGATGCCACTTGCCGATGCTCGCCGTGCGATAGCCCGCTTCGCGCAACGCCTCCGCGAGCGTCACTTCCTCCAGGGGTAGTCCGCGGATGAAACGTCCCTCGCGCAATTTTGCCTTCGGATCCCAGCGGCCGGAGGGCAGCCAATCGGTCAGCAGCAAGCGCGCGGGATATTTGCCGGTGAGAATCGCCGCCCGTGTCGGCGAGCACACGGCACAGGCCGCATACGCATCGGTGAAACGCACACCGGCACTCGCGAGCCGGTCGATGTTCGGGGTCTGATAGTACGTGCTGCCCTGGCATCCGAGATCACGCCAGCCGAGGTCGTCGATCAGGAAGAGGATGATGTTGGGCGTTGCGGCTTGGGATTGGCCGCAAAAGAGTGCAAGCAACGGAAAGAGGATGAGCACTGGCCGACAAAAAAATGTGCGGCAGAAAGATGGGTTTCTGTTCTTCATGTTTATGCCGCACATTTTTTGGCTGTGATCGTTCGTCAGATGAGTGATGTGTTTCATTTTGTCCCCGGCACAGGTGGCGGCGAGGTGGGTGCGGACAGCATCTTTTTCAGACGGTTGATCGTCTGAGTGCGATGCGGGTCGCTGGCGAGATTCGAGAACTCGTGCGGATCGGCTTCATGATCGTAAAGCTCCACGCCATCGCGACCGTCGTTCCACCCGGTGTAGCGCCAGCGCAGGGTGCGCACGCTGCGGCCCCAGAACTCGGCGTCCTTGCCGCGACGCGCTTCGGTAAAGGCGGTTTCGTGCAGCGTCTTTGCCGGATCATCCAGCAGCGGGCGCAGACTCTTGCCTTCCAAGTTGCCGGGCGACGGCACGCCGGTGAGGTCGCACACGGTGGAAAAGAGATCAAGCAACTCGATGAGGCTCGCGCTGCGTTGACCGTTGCCTTTGGCACCGGGGACGCTGACGATGAATGGGACGCGGGCGGATTCCTCAAACAGACTGCGTTTGTGCCACAGGTCGTGCTCGCCGAGGCGCCAGCCATGATCGCTCATGAAGATGATGATCGTGTTGTCGGCGAGGCCGGCGGCGTGATTCATGCGAATCGTGTCCGGCTCGTGCTGCGTCGCCGCGCTGCCGAACTTCCACGTCGCGCTGCCGTCGCTGCTCAACCAGCACTCGATGTCGCCGGGATGATGGCCGTGGCTTGCGTCATTGAAGATCAGCGTGGCGAGCGTGCGACCGTCCTTGAGCAGTTTCAGATTCGGCCACGCGCAATGATCGCGCGCGGTGATGACGGGCACCGGACGCTGGCCGGTGCGATCCACGGCGTAGCGCGATGTCGGTTTCCCCTCAGCTTGGGCGGCGGAGGAATGGCCGCAAAGAACGCAATGCGACGCAAAGATTGTGGCGAAGAATGCGCGCATCGCTCACTGTTTCGGCAGCGCTGCCTCAATGGCTGCGACGACTTTTTCCGCGAGATAATTATAGCCGGCGGGCGTGTAATGCACGTTGCCCGCCGGAAGCTGGATCTCCTTGAGCTTCGCCTTTGCGTGCGCGCGGAGGTCGTTGGTGGGGATGCCGGCGGCCTTCATCACGCGCGCGGCGGCTTCGTTGTATTTCGATTCGTCGCCGGCGACGCGGCCGTCGGAGCCCTCGATCACGGGCGTGGTGCTGCACCAGATAAGCTTCGCGCCGGTGGCCTTGAGCTGCGCGGCGAGCGTGGCGAGGTTCTTCTCGTAATCGTCGAGCGGCACCTGCAAATGGGAACCCGGGGCTTTCGGATCGGCGCGCTTGCTGGGGTCTTCCTGGATGTATTTCAAATCGTGCAGGCCCCAGTTGAAATGGATCACGTCCCACTTCGAGTCGCCGAGCCACGCCTTGAGATTTTTCAAACCGTTGACCGTTGGGCCGCCGTTGGCGGGGATGCGGTGGACGTTGGCCTTGCCCTTGAGCAGTTCGCGCACGGGCACCGTGTAGCCCATCGAGATCGAATCGCCGATCAGGAGCACGCGCGGCAGACCGGGCACGTCCTCGATCTTCGCGAGCGAAGCATTCGGCGCGCGCTTGGCCTTGGCTTTGGGTTCGGCTTTTTTCTCGGTGGCGGAAACGGAGCCGGCGACGGCGACGAGCATTGACGAAAAGACGAACAGGGGAAGCAATGTGGATTTCATGTGATGATTCTAGCCGGAAAACACCGGGGCTGGAACAGCGAAATCAAGAGTCGCTCGCGCCGGGATGCGGTTAAAAGTGGGTGAGTCCCGGAGTGTGGCCGTCCCCGGCCACAGCAAGGTGGAGCGTACGCAAGCCGCTGGAACGGCCCACACCGCCAGGCGTACGGACCTTGCTGCGCCCGAGGACGGGCGCACTCCGCCACTGCTCCAACGCTGACTCTGCCCTCACCCGTTTTTAATCACACCCCTCGCGCCGGGGCGCATTCAGGCATGGCAAAAAAGGCGTGAGCACGGCTGTGTCGCGGTCAGTCGCGCACTCGCTCCACATCCATGTTGAGACGGGTGAGGGGTTGGTCACTGTCTTACCAACCATCATCCGCAGTTGGTATCATGGGTGCGCGAAACAGGTGATGTTCATTTCTCGGGAACGGGAGGAAGCCTGGCCAACAGCGTGTCCTTCAGGCGGGCGAACTCGGCGCGCATCTGCTCAGGAGTGCCGAGGGCCAGGGCGATTTCGTATTCGAAGTGCAATCCCGGGGTGATGGGAAAGGAAACCAGTGGCGCAAAGTAGGAGCAGGCGCCTTTCGCCTGCGGAGATGATCCGAAGCGATAGCAGGTGAGTTCCCGGGCGATGGGCGCGAACACGCCGACACCGGTGTTCTGGTCGTTGACCCAGGCGGCCCAGCCTTCGGGAATCTTGCGATGCTCATTCGGCCAGCCCGGCTCTGAACGGGTGAGAGCGCCGCCGGTCCACGGCTGGCCACCCTGGTAGATGACCATCGTGCCGTAGGCGGGATTGACGAACGTGGCAGGCACCTCGTGATGTCGCGACGGGTGGGTCTCTGATCCCTTGTAACGGAACCCGAACTTCACCACGGCCACGCGGCCATCCAGCCGGATGGTTTCCTCCATCTCACAGTCCGTGAGCAATTCGCCGCCCGCCCAATTGCGGGGACGGATGCGGGCGTGGAGCTTCGTCTGGTCGTTGGTGAGGGCAAGCACCTCGGCGGCATGCCCCTGATAGTCTCCGCCCTGCACAGGATTCCAACTCCACGGCTTCTTGCCCCAGATCGAGCCATCCTTCTTGCCGTAATAGCTCTGCTGAACGAGTCGCCCGTGATCCCAGTGGTCCAACAGGTTTTCCGTCGAGCCGCTTCGTGAAAGCCACGCGATGCCCGCCCCCGAGGTTTTCTTGACGCCCAGCCGGATCGCGCCGTTGTCGATGAACACCCAGTCCTCCGGCTTGAGCTTGTCCGCCGGGAGCGCGGCGTTCTCAGCGGCAGCCGAATGGCCGCACAGCACGGAAAACAACGCTAGGAGGGCGAAAATTTGTTTCACTCAGAAATCCGAGCGTTGAATTCTCCCTTGGGCGGACTTGAGTTCCACCCAGTCCAGTTCCACCGGTTCTTTCGTAGCCGGCAGGTAGAGGCGCACGATCCCGAGCGCGCCGGGAGCAGGGAGTTCCACGGTCACTTCCTGCCAGTCGCCGCCGGCGAGTTGAAACGGCACGGATTTCGCCGAGGCCTTGTCCGCGGCCTGCACGGAGGGTATCCACTCCACCTTGCCCGCGCCGCTGGTCGCGGACTGCGCGCGGAACTTCACGACGGCCGGACCGGAGACCTTTCCTGCCGCCAAGCCGAGGAAGGGCTCGGGGCCTTTGCCGGTCACGGTGACGATGCCGTCCTTCACCGTGGCGGTGCAACTGCGGGCTTTCCAGCCTTGCAAGGTGGGATCGCTGTCGTCTTTGGCCGGTGCTTTGGGGGCTGCAGCTTTCGCAGTTTTCTTAGGTTGGGCTTTGGATTTCGGCTTGTCCTTGTTGCTCTGCTTGCCTTCGAGTTCGGGGTGATACTTCGCCGGATCAAATTTGGGATTCGGAATCGGCACGACGGCTTTTGTGCCGGCCAGGAATTTCTCAATGAGCGCGTCGAGCTGCTTCACGCGGGCGGGTTCCTTCGCGGCGAGGTTGTTCTTCTCACTGAGATCGTCGCGGAGGTTGAACAGCAAGTGGCGATGCGCGCCATTCTCGCCGTTGTGGAAGATGCGGATGAGCTTCCAGTCGCCGCTGTGCGCGACGACGGCGGGCGGGAGCCAGTCGGGCACGCCGGGCTGGTGCGGAAAATAGTTGAACGTCGCTTCGCGTGCGAGCGGCTGGCCGCGCAACGCCGGAAGAATGCTGGTGCCGTCGAAGCGTTGACCGGGCGCGGGCTTCAGCGCGAGCGCTTCGAGCAGCGTGGGATAATAGTCTTCGCTCTGGATGATCGCGTCGCTGCGCGCGCCGGGCTGCGTGACGCCCGGCATGACCACGACACCGGGCACGCGCGTGCCACCTTCGAACACCGTGGCCTTGCCGCCGCGCAACGGCCGGTTGCTCGTGGGCGTGGTGCCGTCCACTTCGTTATACATGTTCCCGCCGTTGTCGGAGGTGAAGACGATGATCGTGCGATCGGCGAGCTTCAGCCGGTCGAGCATGTCGAGCAACGTGCCGATTGCGTCGTCCATGCTCTCGACCATCGCGGCGTAGGTCGGACTGCGCTGCGCGTCGTCGGAATTCACGCGCGCACGATGCTTCTCGATGAGCGCCTTCTTCGCGTCGAACGGCGCGTGGACGCTGAACATCCAGTAGTTGAGGAAGAAGGGCTTGTCCCGGTGCTTCTCGATGAACGCCACGGCTTCCTTGGCCATGCGGTCCTCGATGTGCTGGTCGGGCACGGCGGGATCGTGATCGAAGTCCTTGAACTTCCACGGCGCGACGTAACTGCCCGCCGGTCCCGGCCCAGGATGATGCGGCAGATCCACGTCGAAGCCCTGTTGCAACGGCGAATACGGCTCCGGCCCGAGATGCCATTTGCCGAAGTGCCCGGTCGCGTAGCCCGCCTCCTTCAACGACTCCGCGAGCGTGCGGTAATCGGTCTTCAAGCGCGTCGGCGGCTTGGGCATGATGGCCTTGCTGCCCGGCGGCGCGGTCGTGCCCGTCGTGGCCTCGAGCACGACCTGCGGCACGTGGCAGTTCGGTGTGGTGATGCCGGTGCGCGCGGGGCTGAGGCCCGTGAGAATGGCCGAGCGCGTGGGCGAACACAGCGGGCTGGCCGAATACGCGCGCGTGAACAACATGCCGCGCTGGGCGAGCCGTTCGAGGTTTGGCGTCTGGTGGAACTTGGTGTGTCCGTAAAGCGTCGTGTCCGCCCAGCCGAGATCATCGGCGAGAATGAAGAGGACGTTGGGGCGCGGCAAATCGGCGGCGGGGAGCGAGCCGAGTGAAGCGAAGAACAGAGCTGCGAGAATGACGGGTAGATACTTCATCAATGATTTTGGGTTCCGAATTTTCGATGGCGTCTCCTCAGTCCAGCAGGGGCACCGGAAGCGATGTCAGCTTTTCGGTGTCACATCTGGATACGGTCCGAGAAACCGCTCCCCATTAAAGTGGATCATGTGGTCAGGGTCTTCAGCGATCCACACTTCCGACTCCCACGCGATTTGCGAGACGAATGACTGCATGGTTCGCCGGTTCTCGAAGGCTGTCACGAAGATCAGACCTGCTTTGCATCCGGTGAACAGGTCCTTCAGTTCCTTGCGCCGCTTGCCATCCACCGGGCCGGCGCTGGTGACAGCCTCGATGAGCAGCAACCAGTTTTTGGCGGTGTAGTGGACGATGACATCAGGAATCTTGGCGGCGGAATCCAAGGCGATACCCAACGCAGCCAAACCTGCCGTCTCCAGATGGACGAACTTGTTCTCGGTGTCACCAATGTAGAGCACTACGCCGCCGGGAGAGAAGGTCGGGCAGAAGTGTTCGATGATGGCCTTGATGAGCGGATTCTGTCCACCGGGAGAGAGCGCAACCTGGGAACCGTCGGGCAGTTTCACAGGAACGCGGGCCAGGTCGCGCTTTCGTGCGATCTCATGTTTAAGGCTTTCGCGACTGGCGAGATACTGGCGCAGGGCGGGTGGCCATTCGAGGGTTCCGAACTTGCGGAAGAGAGCAAGCGCAGTCGGTTCGATCTGGTAGACGGTCTTCCCGCTGTTGGTCGGGCGGTTGGGTTCGTCGGGATTTCGCAGCAGCAGCCCCTCCTCAACGAAGAACTTCACCGCATCGTCGCGAATGGTCTCTCGTGTGTTCGGCGCGTAGCGAACGCCGTAAGCCTCGGCGATGAAATCAATGACCGGCGTGATGCCGCGCAGGGGAGCTTGCGCGTCCGCCCAAGAAGCATCGGGCTGAAGATCCAGCAGAGCGAGCAGCGTGAAGGCAGCCGTTTCGTTCCGTTGCTTGGACCCAAACTGCAAAGCTGTGAGCGCCTCAATGGTTTCGGCGAGCCGTCGCTTCCGGGCGGCTGCCTTTCGGTTGGGTTTATCGGCAGGCATGAAGGTGATGGGCGACGAACTGGTCGATCTCCTCTTGAGAAAGGTCGAGTGATGTCATTTCACGACCCATCGCTTGCAGGGTGTCTCGGTCGGGATAGGCCAGCGTCCGCAGATCCGTGGCATTCACTTGAGTGTGACCACTGAAGCGCCGAAAAAACTGATCAACCACGGTGGAGTTCAGGAAAGCGAAGAGGCCGATCGCGAGTGTGCGTTCAAGTCCATGACCATTCGCGTGGAAATAGTTCAGATGGTTTTCGAAACCTACCCACTCGGCCTTCACCTTCGCCGGGTCGAAGAGGCAAGCGACCAGGCGCCGCCGCTCTTCCTTGGAGGTGAAACGCTTCGTGAGCAGATACAAACCGGAAGGAACGAGCCAGGGGCGCGTCTCGGCGTTATCGAAGATGGCGTTGGGTTTGCGAGCGTCGAGCTTCGGCCAATGAACTGTGCCGCCGTTGAAGTGGCAGGGATAAAGTAACGGGACCGTGCCGGGTTCAGGTGCCTTGCGAAGCGCGTCCTTGAGTCGAAAGTCCACGACACGGCCGGTCGAAACCGTCACGCCCAGCGAGTCGAGGCTGGAACTGAGGCCCGCCATCGCCTCCTTCGCGCCGACGTGGCTGGCCGCCGAGGGAATGTGGATGAACTTCTCCGTGTCGTTTGGATGAACAATTTCGCCGAATGGAAAAACTGATTCGACGATTTCGCCGCCCTGCTCTCCGCTGCTGCTGGAGATGATCAACTCACGCGGTTGGTTCCGCCCTTTCACGGCATGAAAGATAATGTTCTCCTGCAAGACGCTGTCGTCGCGGAAAGCCGCCTGACGGGAATCGAACACATGAATCCGCCGAAGCTCCAGGGCGTTGAGAAAATCTTCGCGGAACGGGCGGAAGTATGGGCCGTTGCAGAAACTTCGTGGTGTGATTCCGACGAGCTGCCCGCCAGGAACCAGCAACCGCTGAACGAGCGCGATGAAGCCAGTGTAGAGGTTGCTCGTCTCGATGCCGGCTGAACGCAAGGCGCGTCTCTCGGGTGAGTCAGTGCCAATCTTGCGATACGGCGGATTCACGATCGCGGCATCGAATGCAGGTGGCGTCCCTCCGAACAATCCACCAGCGAGGCACGCTGCCATTTCCTCGATGAAGTCGCTTGAATGGATGGTGAACGTGAATCGAATGCCCGCATCTTCAGAGCAACGCTGGCACTCCCGCATGGTCGCAGAAAGCGCGTCCAGAATTTCCGCGTCCAACTCGTAGAGCGTGGCTTCGATGGCCCGGACGCCATCGCTCCTCCGGCAGCATCGTGCGACGAATGCAGCCGTTAGTGCACCAGCCCCAGCACCCGCATCGAGAAGGCGAACCACGCGCGGAAGCGATCCCAACAGCGACGCCATGAAATCAGCCACCGGCCGGGCGGTGAGGAACTGTCCGAGTTCCTCTTGCCGAATCCGAGAGGGCGTTGTGGTGGCGACGGTCACGTCTCGACCTTATCAAAAACAATTTCTTCCGCTACTCAACAAATGTGTCGGCCTCACCGGCGCTGTCCACGGGACACATCGCGCCCTGATTCTCTGATTCAGTGATAAAGCCCTGCATGAGGCGCCGGCTCTGCGCGGCTTCGGTAGCGGCGAGGTTCTCTTGCTCGGAGGAGTCGGCCTTGAGATTGAAGAGCCGGTAATTCATGGATTCGTCAACTCACTGCGCTCGCCGGAGTATTGCTTCCACAGCGCATCCAAGCGCGCAGCGATCTGAGTTTCCGTGCCGACGACGAGCCAGTAGCGAAAGCGATAAGTGGACTTCGGTCCGAGTTTCACGCGGTCGAGGGGTGCGATGTGGATGCACGGTCCGGCGGCGGGATCGTCGCTGGCACCGCCACCGTGCGGGCCGAAATTCCAGGCTTGCGCCGAGGCAGGACTGAACACGGCGACGCCCTTACCGTTGGCGTTGAAGCAGGCCATCGCCTTGAGCGGCGGCTCGGCTTTGCCCCACGGCGGGCCGGGCGGTTGCGTTTCCGCGCGCCATTGTCCCTTGCCGAGGTAGCTCTTGATCGCGCTGAAGTTGCGCGTGAAGTAGCAGGCCGGAATTTCCTGTGGAGAAAGTTTCGCCGGGCCCCAGCGGTCATCGAGGGCGCGTCGGCAAACCAACTCGCAGCGCACGACCACGACATCCGGCATGGCCGGCTCGAACCCCGTCCACTGACGCATGAGCGCGGCGGCTTCTTCGTCGGGCATGTCCCAGAGTTTGGGAATGGTCTCGCCGTAGAGCGTGCGGTCGTCGAGGCGCTTGAACTCCGTGACGCGCGCCCACGAACCCACGCCGCCGCCTTGAATGGGATTCCATGACCATGGGCTCCACGCCGCGTGCTGGCCATCGGTCCGGCGGTCGAGACTCTTGCCCGCATAGTAGGACTGCTGGATGAGGCGGCCGGGATCGACCGAGTTGATCATGTTCTTCGGATATGCCGCCCACGAGAGCCACGTGATGGAGGCGCCCATCGCGCGATTGATGCCGATCTTGACCGTGCCGTTGTCGAGCAGGAGCAAATCCTCGGCGCGGCTCAAGGAGTTGGTCTTGGACGCTGGCGATGCCGCGAGGCTCGAATGCAGAACGCCGAGCAGTGATGCAAGCGTGAGGGCAACTCTCATGACGGCGAGTCCGAAGAATTTCATTTTCTGGAGAACATTCTACGGCCCCAAGAGCACGCGGTAGAAGCGCCAGAGGAAACTGCCGGCGTTCGTGTCGGTCCAGTTCAGCGGCAAGGTCGGTGAGTTCGTGACGAGAAGATTTGTCCAGCTCGTGAAGTTGGTGGTGGCTTGCACGGTGTAGTCGGGGCCGAGATCACCGGTGATCAGCAGGCGCGACTGGCCGTTGCTCAAAGTCAGGCTCGTTACGCTCGGACCAACGAGCGGGTTGACAAACACGGTGAACTGTTGCGTGGCGCTCAGACTCGGCGAGCCGTTGTCGGTCACCTCGAGCATGATCGGATTGGTCGTCGGTGCTTGGGCGACGGTGGGACGCCACGTGAACACGCCGGTGTTGGAGTTGATGGTCGCGCCCGGCGGATTGGTCACCAGGTTGAAGCTCAGCATCTGCGCGGGCAGATCGGCATCGGTGGCGACGTTCGTGATCGTCAACGTCTGGCCCGCATTGATTGTGCGGTTGGAGATGGCGACGAGTGTGGGCGCGAATATATTTCCGTTCGCGGCGCGGACCCAATCGATTTCAAATGTCTGATTCGACGAGCCACCCGGATCAATGCGCAAGCTGGTGATGGTCTGCCCTTGCCATTCGGTGTTGGTGGCCAGCGGCAGAACTAGCGTCTGCCAGGTGTTCGGCACCGTGTAAGTGGCTGTGACGCTCTTGCCGGCGGTAAAACCGGTGGAGCCAACGCGGCCCCAGAACAGTTGCACGTTGCTGTTTGTGGTCAGGCGGAGGCGGACGATGACATTGCTGACGCTGTCGCCCGCGAAATTAAAACCGGAGCGTTGGAAATGCGGATCGACACTGCTCGTAACACCGGTGAGGGAACCGTTGGTGACGGCGGAATTGGTGATGCCGGCGAAGGTGCCCCAACCATCGAAAATGCCGTCGGTGTTGAATTCAAAGGCGAGGTCGGCGGCACTTGCCGGATTTCGCCCCAGCAGCAATTCGTTGACGTCGGTCATGCCATCACCATCCCAGTCGGCCAGCGGATCCACCAGCACGGTGAGCAGGAAGCTCGAACTGCTCGTCAACGTGCCATCGCTCACGGTGAGGGTGATCGTCGCCGTGCCGATTTTGTTCGGCGAGGGCGTCACGGTCACCGTGCGGTTGGAGCCGGTTCCGCCAAACACGATGTTCGCGTTCGGCACGAGCGCGGTGTTCGAGGAAGTCCCTGTGACGGTGAATGAAGCGTAAGCGGCAATGTCCGGGCTGAGGGTGAAAGGCAGCGCGGCGGTGGACGTATTCTCGACGATGCTTTGCGGTGGCACGGTGCTGATGAAGTTGCCGTCCGAGGCGCGGATCCAATCGATCTCGAAGTTTCCGCCCGCGCCACCCGGCGGATCGAAGCGCATCTCGGTGATGACCTGACCCTGCCAGTCCGCGTCGTTCAGCATGGGAAAGGCGAGCACGCGCCATTGGTTGCCGCCACTGTAGGTCACCGAGACGACGCGCGAACCCGAGAAGCCGCCGGCTCCCAGCCGGCCCCAGTAGAATTGCGCGGTGCCACTTTGCAAAGCTCTCATCCGCACCAGCAGGTAAGGCACCGCCGTCCCATCGACGCGGAGATTATACGTGGACATCTGCGCGGCGCCGCTGGTCGATTGCGCGCTCAGGACACCGCCCTCCACCGTCCCGCTGCTGATGCCGCTGAACGACATCCATTCCTCGAAGTTGCCGGGCACATCGAACTCGCTGTTCACGAAGGGCTCCGTTCCATTCACCGTGCGGAAAGGATCGGTTCCCGCCGCCGCTTCGGCACCGTCGCTGATTCCGTCACCGTCCGAATCCACGACCGGCACGGTGATATTGGAGGTCCAGGTAATCGTGTAGGTGTGCTGCGTGGCGGTGGCCACGGGGCGGATGTAGAAGTCGCCGTTGGTCTCCTTGAAAAAGCCGGAGGTGGTGCCTGCCTTCAATGCAGCCAGCGATGCGCGCGAAGTCATCCCAGACACAGCGATTCCCGGCAGCTTACCGAAATCCTTGAAGCGAACCACGTAGTGATCGCCAACCACGGCATCGTCGAGGTTCACTTCCACCCTCCTCGTCGCGGGCAGCGCCTCGTAGGTGTAGGTGTAGAGAAAATCCTCGCGGACGATCAGCGGGAGCTGGTGCCACTCGTTGTAGCCATTGATGTAATAGACGCCCCTGGTCGGTGTGCCCGCCTTCGTCCGCACCACGCTGACGTTGGGGATGGAACCGAATGGGATCCCGTATTCGAGCCGGCATTGGGCGAAGCGGTGGTCGCTGCGATACATGTAAGTCCACTCCAAGGGTCGCGTCTCACCGCCGGTGAGCAGCCACGGATGGTTGCTGACAAGCGAACTATTCGGCACCCCGGAGATCGAGCCATCCACATCCACGATCACCTGTGCCCAGATGCGCGGATGGCCGGGGTCGTTGGCTTCCACGGGCGGCGGCGGGATGAGGTTGTAATCCGTCAGCACGGAGCGCACCGGTGTCGGCGGATCAAAGGTCAGGCCCTCAAAGTAATGATTCGGATGTTTGATCGCAGCCCCGAAGTTATGCAGGAAGCGGGCATTGGTCGCGTGGTAACCCACGAGATGATTCTTCTTCATCCGGCCGGCGCCGTCATACACCCCATACACGGTGCGAGTCGTGCCCGAGGGTTGCAGGCCGAATCCCGAGTCGGCGATCATCAGCGATTCCTCGCAGAGGTGGTAGGTGGCGAGGAAGAGATTGATCTCGTTGTCGGAAAAAACGTTATTCCGATAGACCACATTTTTCCGCTGACCGCCGACGCCCGCGTAGATGGCGTTGTCGTTGCAATACCAGGTGCAGTTGTCGAAATAAAATGGCCCGTTGTTCGCCCATTCGCCATTGGCGATCAGCGTGTCGGTGGAGGACACCTGATCATTGATGTCGAGGCCCATCTTGCAACTATGCGCGGTGTTGCGAGCAAAGGCGCCGAGCGGCTGCTTGTAAGGCTCCAGACCGGCGAAGCGCGGATGGGTCAACGACTGATTGAGCGGCTTCTGCGGAAAGGCGAACCAATAGCCCGTGCCCTCCGTCCCGGCCGCGACATTATCGGTGAAGGTGTTGTTGGGATTGGTGATCCAGAAGCTTGATGGCGAGCGGTTTTGCAGCGCGTCGAAGCCATTGTCGGTCTCCAGGATTTCCTCGCCCACCACGGGCTTCTTGCTCAGTGCCACCACGTTTCTGCGGATGACATTGAAGCGCTCCGAGCCATCCTCCAGGAAGATGCCGTGGCCGATATGGTCATAACAGAAGTTATTCTCCACCAGCGTGGATTCCGTGCCGTGGATGGTGACCGCGCGGTTGAAAGAATGCCGCACCACGCTGTCCCGGAAATACTGCCCCACGCCGCCTTCCGCGACCATGTGCCAGTGCATCGGGTAGCGGCCAATGATGCTCTTTTGCCCCATGCGGAAAAGCTCCACGCCTTCGATGTAAGCTCTGCCGTTCGTCACGCAGCACGTCGTCCCACCGTTCATCACCATGATGTGCCCGCCAAATCCCGCCGTCTCCGACGCCGCATCGCCCTGGATCTTCACATTGCGGCTCAGCAGCCCGACTTCCGCGCGCAGATCGCCGGTCCATGATTTTCCATCCGTGCTGCGGGTTTTGGTGATGGTGCTGCCGTTGTGCAAGTAGCCGAGTCCGCTCGTGAACGACACCGTCCGCATGTCAGGACTCACCGCCGTGATCGTGCGGGTCGCCGCCTCGTTCCAATCCGCCCGGCTCGACGTCACCAGGATCGAATCGCCCACCTCCCAATCCACCGGCTCCATCAGCGTGAGCGACGTCGCCCCGGCCGCCGCATTCACACCGAGACGGGTCCATTCGATACGATCCCGTCCGTGAATATCCAGCGTGCCGCCATTGTGAGCGCCCAGCACCTTGGAACCCATCACCAGCGCCGGCTCATTGGACAGCCCTTTCAAGGTCAGGACAAAACTTTGCAGAAACCGGTTCGACGACGTGCCCACCTGCAACACGGCATTTAATCCCTGAACCAGCAGCGTATCGCACAGCAGCGTGAGGTTCGTGCGCTGCACCTCCAGCCGTCCCTCCACGAGAATCCCGCCGCATTCCACATTGGTATTCAACGTCACCGTCAGCCCCGAGGGAATCTTCACATCATCTTCCACCCCGGGGAGCACCCCGCCCACCCAGGAGGTCGAGTCCGACCAGTTCCCATTCGTCGCCGCGACAATTTCCGCCGCCCTCGCCGCAGTCGCGCCCAGTATCATGAACGCGATCAGGCACACCCGCAGGGAAGTCAGAGTCCGCATTGCCGAAAGACCACGCCCGGAGAAAGGACGATGTGGGCAGTCGGACTTGAAGCCGGCTTGGATTCGCCGGTTGATCGTCAACAGCATCGTTCGGCGCGTCATGGGGCAGCAATGTGCAGCGTGATTCGGCTTGAGTAAAGCCCAAACGGGTGATGCCCGCCTCGACAATCTGGCCAACGATTAGCACATTGTTGCCACCGCCATTTGCGCCGAGCGCCACCTGCGAATCCCTCTCTGGTGACGAATCACCGAAGATCGTGCTGCGTTAAGGCAGCTTCGGCTTCACCGGCGTGGTAGTGCCCTTCTCCACGGGATACCCCGCGCCCTGTTTTTCCAAGCCGGCGATAAGGCCCTGCATCAGGCGTTTGAGCACGGCGGGCTCGGTGGCGGCGAGGTTCTTCTGCTCGAATGGATCGGCCTTCAGGTTGAAGATCTGGTAGTGCGAGTTCTCCGACACCTCGGTCGGGAAGTAGTGGTAGATGACTTTCCAATCGCCGTTCCGAAACGTCGTGAAGTAGTCGGTGCGATGCGGCGCGTGCGGGTAGTGCATGAGGAAAGTTTCCTCGCGGCTCGCGTCGCGCTTGCCGGTGAGCAACGTGTCGAGCCGCGCGCCATCCACGACGTGATTCGCCGGAGCAGATTTGCCCGTGAGCGCGAGAATGGTGGGAAACATGTCATACACGGCGGCTTGCTGGCTTTGGATGGCACCGGCAGTGATGGGCTGACGCTTTTGAAACGCGTTGTTCGCATTCGGTTTCGCCCACGCGGCAATGAACGGCACGCGCACGCCGCCCTCGTAGTGCGATCCCTTCTTGCCGCGCAACGGAGCCGCGCACGCGACCGCGTGCTGGTGGCCGAGCGGCGCGTCGGAGCCATTATCGCCGAGGAAAAAGATGAGCGTGTTCTCCGCGACGCCGAGTTTGTCGAGTTGGTCGAGCACGTCGCCGAGCGACTTGTCCATGCCCTCGATGAGCGTGGCGAACGCCTGCGCGGGCGCGGGCTTGCCGGAGTCCTTGTAGTGTGCGGCGTAGCGCGGGTCGGAATTGAACGGCCCGTGCACGGCGTAGTGCGCGAAGTAGAGGAAGAACGGCTTGTCGGCCTTCACCGCGTCAGCGACGTGGGAGTTCGCCTCGATGGTGAGCGCCTCGCTGAGGAAAGTTTTGGTGCCGTGATATTTCGCCAGGCCCGGCACGCCGCTGCCGGACTTCTTGCCGGCTTTGCCATCCACGGGATTACCGAAGTTCTGCATGCCGTAATAGCTGCCCGGCGCGCCGATGGAAGCTCCGGCGACATTGATGTCGAAGCCGATGGTGCGCGGGTCCGCGCCGGAGGATGACCGCGGGCCGAAGTGGCCTTTGCCGACGTGGATGGTGCGGTAGCCATCGGCCTGCAGGAGACGCGGCAGCGTCACGTCGCCGGGCTTCAAGCCCTGCCAGTTCCACTGCGGCGCACCCTGTGGGCCGGCGTTGTTGCTGTCGGGATTGATCCAGTTCGTCGTGCGGTGCCGCGCGGCATTTTGTCCGGTCATGAGCGAGATGCGCGTCGGCGAGCACACGCTCATCGAGTAGAAGTTATTGAACCGGACGCCGCGCGCGGCGAGCCGCTCCATGTTCGGCGTGCGGTAGTAGTCGTTGAGCGGATACCGCTTCGGCTTGCCCGCGTCGTCGGTTAGGAACGGCACCGACGTGTCCATCACGCCCATGTCGTCCACGAGGAAGATGATGACGTTGGGTTTGGTCTGGGCGGCCTCTGCGGTGGTGGAGAAGAATAGCAGCAAAGCACCGAGAACCAAACTGAGCGCGACCGCGCTATGGAGTGCGCCGGCAGAGCGCAGCGGCGACGGCGCTTTCACGGTGGCAAGATGCTGCGGTGGGCGTAACGCGGCAAAGCGGTGTCGCGCTTCGCTTGCCACCGCACTCCAAAATAACCGCGTGACCACAGAAAATCTCGGATGTGGTTGGAGCGTTTCTTCTGCGCCCGTGAGGTGCATTTGGCGTGATCGTGTTGATGGGTCTTTCATTTTGAATTCGAGTTGTTGGTAACCGGTTCGAGTCCCGCCGCGCGGCGGCCGGTGCCTTTCGCGCCGGTGAGAGAATCGCCCAAGTCGGCGCGCATGGTTTCGGCGAGCTGGGAGAGACGCTCGACCACTTCCGGATGTTGCGCGGCGATGTTGTTTGTCTCGCCGGGGTCGGAGTTGAGATTGAACAGGGACAACGCCAGCCGCTCGACGCGTTGCCCGTGGCGGCTGGCGATGGCGTCCATGCTGGAGTCGTTGATCGAACGCGGCGCGCCCTTGCCCCAGTTCGACGGCTTGCCGCCGCGGCCCGGCTCGCCCGCCGTGGTGAGATACGGGTGGGTGAAGTGCAGCTTCCACTCGCCGCTGCGCACGGCGTGCAACTCATCGCCGGCGTAGAAGAACAACGCCTCGTGCAGCGGCTTCGCACCCGGCTCGCCGAGCAGCAACGGCTTCGCGCTCACGCCGTCAATCTTGAGTGCGGGCTTTTTGCCGCCGACCAGCTCCGTCAGCGTCGGCAGCCAGTCAATCGCCATCCACGACGCGTCGCTCACGCGGCCCGCCGGAACTTTGCCCGGCCAGCGCACCAGCAGCGGCGAGCGCATCCCGCCGTCGAACGCCGTCAGCTTGCCCTCGCGGAACGGGCGCGCCGTGCCCGCGTGGTCGCCGTAGCTCAACCACGGCCCGTTGTCGGAAAAGAAAATCACGAGGGTGTTGTCCGCGAGCTTCAGCCGGTCGAGCGTGGCGAGAACTTCGCCGACGGACCAGTCGAGTTCCTCCACGACATCGCCGAAGAGCCCGCGCTGCGAGCGGCCCTTGAATTTCTCCGACGCAAAAATCGGGACGTGCGGCATGACGTGCGGCAGGTAGAGGAAGAACGGCTGCTTCGCGTTGCGCTCGATGAACGACACCGCGCGTTCGGTGAAGCGCCGCGTGAACTGGCTCTGGTCGGGGTCGAGTTCCACGACGCGGTCGCCGTCGTGGAGCGGCAGCGGCGGCATCTCGGCGGCGAGCACGGGATGATACTTCGAGTTGTCGTTCGAGTAGGGAATGCCGAACCATTCATCGAAGCCGTGCCGCGTCGCGCGCAGGCTGGGCACGGTGCCGAGGTGCCATTTCCCGATGCAAATCGTCGCGTAGCCGCGCGCCTTGAGCATCTCGGGCAGCAGCCATTCGGCGGGATGAATGCCGTTGCGGCTCGTGTGATTGAGCGCGCCCGCCAGCCCGACGCGATTGGGGTAACTGCCGCTCATCAACGCCGCGCGGCTCGCCGTGCAGACCGCCTGCGCGACGTAGAAACTGGTGAAGCGCGTGCCCTGCGCCGCGAGCCGGTCGAGGTTCGGCGTGCGAATATCCTTCGCGCCAAAGCAGCCGAGGTCCGAGTAGCCGAGGTCGTCAGCGAGAATGAGGATGATGTTGGGCTTCCTTGCCTCGGCGGCAAGCGCAAGGCCGCACGAAGTGACGAGCAACGCCAGCAGAAGGCTGAGCAAGCCAGCGCGGGAAGAGTAAGTAGTTTGGTTCAGAATCATTGGCCGGCGGGTGCTTTCGGCAGGTCGCCGTCCTTGCCTTTGCCGGCGCGCAGGCGCTCGGTGAGATGGCTGGTGATCCCGGCGGTCTGTTCGGCGACGTTCACATTTTCGCCGGGATCGCTGCGGTGATCGTAGAGCATCCGTGCGATCGGGCCGCGCTGGCGGTCGGAGTATTCGCTGAAACGGAACTGGTCGGTGCGGATGGTGTCGCCATTCATGAAGCGGCCGATGGCCTGGTCTTTCCACGGCAGCGCGGGATTTTTCATCAACGGCACGAAGCTGCGTCCCTGCACGTGCGCGGGAACGGGCACGCCGGCGAGTTCGCAGAGCGAGGGATAAACATCGATCAGTTCGGTGAGCGCGTCGGTCTTGAGTCCGGCCGGAAAACCCGGCGCGCGGACGATGAGCGGCACGCGCATGGAGGTTTCGTAGCAACTGTGTTTGCACCACAACGTGTGCTCCGCGAGGTTCCAGCCGTGGTCGCCCCAGAGGATCACGATCGTGTTCCTGGCGAGATCGAGCCGGTCGAGTTCCGCGAGCACCCGGCCGATCTGCGCATCGGTGAAGCTCACGCACGCGTGGTAGCCGCGGATGAGATTGAGCGCGAGGTCATCGGGCAACCGGCCCTGCTTCGGCACGCCCTGGTAGGCGCGCAGCTCGCCGGAGTTGTGAATGGATTCAGCGGGCGCGTCCTTGGGCGGATGATAATTGGCGGGCAGCTTGATGCTCTCCGCCGGATACAGATCCCAATATTTCTTCGGCGCGATGAATGGCAGGTGCGGCTTGAAGAAACCGGCGGCAATGAAAAAGGGCTGCCCCTTCTCTTTCAGACGGCGCAGATCGGCGATGGTTTTGAGCGCCACCTGACCGTCGCCGAGATCGTCGTCGTTGCGCTCGGAGATTCCAAACGGCACGCCCCGCGACTTGCCGTCCTCGTCTTTGTTCTCGGCCTTGGCTTTGCCCTTTCCTTTGCCGCCGCCTTTTTTGGCCCCGCCCTTCGCGGGCGCGGGAACTCCAGCAGCCGGCTGGCCCGGACGCCACGCGGGTTCGGACCAGCCTCCGGCGCTATCCTCGGGATGATGCAGCACCTTCCCGTTGGAGATGGTGTAATAACCGTTCTGTTTGAGCTGCGTGTTCAGCGTGGTGATGCCGGGCGCGTCCTTCTCCGCGTAGGCGAGATGGGTGACGAAGCGTTGCGGCGCGGGGCGGATGCTGGTCATCAGGCTCGCCCGCGACGCGCCACAGGTCGGCACCATGCAGTAGGCGCGGTTGAACAGCAGGCCCTGCGTGGCGAGCCGGTCGATGTTCGGCGATTTCACCTGCGCCTGGCCATAGCAGCCAAGCTGCGGGCGCAAGTCGTCCACGGCAATCATGAGGATGTTCGGGCGGGGTGCGGCTTCGGCGGCCGTGGCTGAGACGCCAAGGAGCGCGAGGAATGTGAGGAGTGATTTCATAAATGTGGATTCCGGTTACTTGGGCCGGTGCGCGTTGAAGGTCTTCTGGTGGTGCCGCATGATGTCGTCGCCTTTCACATCGTAGCTGCCCGCGGCCGTGTGCGGCACGTCGGGGATGGCGAGGAAGTCGTGCGCGATGCCGAGCTCCGTGAGATAGGCGGAGAACTTGAGATTGAACTCGTAGTTGAAACACTTGGTGCCGTCCCAGACGAGGATGCTCAACGCGGGCCGGTCTTTGCGCGCAGCAAAAGCCTTCGCGAGGTCCCATGTGTTGTAGCCGAGGGGCAGGAAGCGCAGGTTCGCCGATTCGTAGCCGTCGTTTTCCTGGATGGTTTTCTCCGGCCCGTAGCCCGAGCCGCCGGGCGCGACCGAGAGGAACAGCCCCGGGTGCTTGAACATGATGCGCGTGGTGCCGCGTCCGCCTTGCGAATACCCCTCCAGCGCGCGCCCTTCGCGCGTGCCCCAGGTGCGATACGTCGCGTCGATGTGCGGAATGACTTCCTTCACGAACACGCTTTCGCCGAGGCCGTGCTTCAGCTCCGGCATGTCATACCAGCTCACCGGGCCGCCGTTCGGGAACACATAAATCGTCGGCTGGATGGTGCCCTTGCGAATCTCCGCCTCGACGTAAGTCGCGAGCCGCACCGCCTTGCTCTCCCCGCCCGGCCGGCCGCCGTGCAAATGATACACGACCGGATACCGCTCTTTCCCCGCCGCATAACCCGGCGGCAGGTAGATGTAATAGCCGACCTCGATGCCCATGGACGCGCTCTTGAACGTCGCGTGCTTCACCGTCGGCGGCAGCGTCTTCTTCGCCACCTCCGCATTCTCCAGCGGCGAAACCCAGGAAAAGGGCGCTTCGGCGGCAACCTTCTTGATCTTCTTCGCCTCGGCAGCGATGGCCGGGTTGCCGGGCAGCGCGAGCAATATGGACAAAATGAGGATTCGTTTCATGGCAGTTTGCGTGGCCAAACTCTACCCGGCAGCGCGGGGATAAAACAACCGTTCCGTGAAAGTCGGACGGGAATCATGCAAACGCCTGGCCGGTTGAAGTGGGCAGCGGGACAACTTCCCGTCAACTCCTCGCAAAACCAACTCGCAAACCGCAGGCGGAGGCTTCATTCTAGCCAGCGAATGCCCGCCCGCTCCAAAAGCTCCCCCAAAGACTCCACCGCCACCATCGGCTTCGAGGCCAAGCTCTGGCTCACCGCCGACAAGCTCCGCAACAACATGGACGCGGCTGAGTATAAGCACGTCGTCCTCGGGCTCATCTTCCTCAAATACATCTCCGACACCTTCGAGGAACACCGCGCCAAGCTCCTCGCCGGCCAGGGCGACTACGCCGGGGCCAATGCCGAAGACCCGGACGAATACAAAGCCGAGAACGTCTTCTGGGTGCCCGCCGATGCCCGCTGGTCCCACCTCCAGGGGTCGGCCAAACTTCCCACCATCGGCAAGAGCGTCGATGACGCCATGGTCGCCATCGAGCGCGACAACCCGCGCCTCAAAGGCGTCCTCCCCAAGGACTACGCCCGCCCCGCGCTCGACAAGCACCGGCTCGGCGAGTTGATCGATCTCATCGGCACCATCGGGCTTGGCGACCGGGCAAACCGCTCCAAGGACATCCTCGGACGCGTCTATGAATACTTCCTTGGTCGCTTCGCCAGCGCGGAAGGCAAGCGGGGCGGCGAGTTCTACACCCCACAATGTGTGGACAAGCTGCTCGTCTTCATGCTCGCGCCCTACAAGGGCCGCATTTACGACCCCTGCAACGGCTCCGGCGGACTCTTCGTGCAGAGCGAGAAATTCATCGAAGCCCACGGCGGCAAGCTCGGCGACATCGCCATCTACGGCCAGGAGTCGAACCCCACCACCTGGAAGCTCGCCCTCATGAACCTCGCCATCCGCGGCATCGAGGGCGATCTCGGCAAGCACGCCGCCGACACCTTCCGCAACGACCTCCACCCCGACCTCAAGGCCGACTACATCCTCGCCAACTTCCCCTTCAATGTCAGCGACTGGTTCCGGAAAGACGACGACGTGCGCTGGAAATACGGCCTGCCTCCGAAAGGGAATGCCAATTTCGGGTGGATCCAGCACATCATTCACCACATGGCCCCGGACGGCATGGCCGGCTTCGTCTCGGCGAATGGCGCCATGTCCTCCAACCAGTCCGGCGAAGGCGACATCCGCCGCGCCCTCATCGAGGCCGACCTCGTGGACTGCATGGTCGCCCTCCCCGGCCAGCTTTTCTATAGCACGCAGATTCCCGTCTGCCTCTGGTTCCTCGCGAAAAACAAAAACGCCGACGCCAAACGCGGCTTCCGCGACCGCCGCAAACAGACCCTCTTCATCGACGCCCGCAAACTCGGCACCCTCATCGACCGCGTCCACCGCGAGCTGACCGACGCCGACCTCGATAAAATCACTTCCACGTATCACGCTTGGCGGGGAGATGGAGGAATTAACGCAAAGGCGCAAAGCCGCGAAGGCGCAAAGAAGACAAGGGACGGCGAAACTGAAGAAACACTTGGCGTCTTTGCGCTTTTGCGTCTTGGCGTTTATTCCGACCTCGCTGGCTTCTGCAAATCCGCCACCACCGCCGAAATCGCCGCGCACGGCCACGTCCTCACGCCCGGCCGCTACGTCGGCGCCGAGGAAGTCGAAGACGACGGCGATCCCTTCGAGGAAAAGATGCCGCGCCTCGTCGCCGAACTGCATGGTCAGTTTGCGGAGTCGGCCAAACTCGAAGCTGCCATTCGCGCCAATTTGAAAGGACTCGGCTACAAATGAAATCACTGACCACAGCCCAGCCTGTCCGCCGTAGCTTCAGCGAAGGCGGGTTCGCCGAGTCCGTGAAACTGGAGCAGACCATCAAAGCAAACCTGAGGGGGCTCGGCTATGGCGGGTGATACAACATGCCGCTCCGAGCAGACACTTGGTGAACTCGGGGAATTCCGAAACGGGGCGAATTTCTCTCAAGACGATTACGGTCCGGGATACCCAATCGTGAACGTCAAACAGCTTTACCGCGGTCGATACGCGAGCATGGATGACCTTCATGAACTATCGGCGGCAGCCGTATCAAATGCTGCATCGTTGTTTCTCCGCTATGGGGACATCTTGTTTGCTCGCTCGTCGGTGAAGGCATCCGGCGCGGGACAGGCCGCGATGGTTGGCCCTTGTCGGCGCAACGCAGTTTTCAGTGGCTTCATCATCAGGTTTCGCGTGACGGCCACTGACCGAGTTGCGCCCGAATTCCTGAACTACCTTTTACGCTCACCAATCTACAGAGAGCTCCTGACTCGAATCGGAAGCGGAACGACGATTACAAACCTTAGCCAAGACACGCTTGCGGGTTTACCAATCGAACTCCCAGCCCTCGCCGAGCAAAAAGCCATCGCGGCGGTGCTTGGGGCGCTGGACGACAAGATCGAGTTGAACCGGCGGATGAACGCGACGCTGGAGGCGATGGCGCGGGCGCTGTTCCAGAGCTGGTTCGTGGATTTCGACCCCGTCCGCGCCAAACTCGACGGCCGCCCACCCGCCGCCCTCGACCCAGCCACCGCCGCCCTCTTCCCCGACCACTTGGAAGACTCACCAATCGGTCACATTCCCGAGGGTTGGAAAGTGGGCAGCGTTGTCGAAGGATTCAATCTCACGATGGGACAATCGCCGCCCGGTGAAACCTACAACGAAGAAGGAAACGGGTCGCCGTTCTACCAAGGACGAACGGACTTTGGTTTCCGTTTTCCGACGCGCCGAACGTATTGCTCCGCGCCGAGCCGCTACGCACACGCCGGCGACACGCTTGTCAGCGTCCGTGCTCCGGTTGGCGACATCAATATGGCTAGCGAGGAATGCTGCATCGGGCGAGGAGTCGCCGCCGTGCGCCACAAGTCCGGTGCATCATCGTTCACCTACCACTCGATGGCGAACCTCTATCCTGAGTTCGCTCGTTTCGAAGCCGAAGGCACGGTATTCGGGTCCATCAACAAGGCAGCCTTCCAGAAGCTCCGCGTTGTCATTCCGCCGCCGGAGATCGTTGCCGCCTACGAGCGCCAAGCCGGTCCGTTCGACGAACAGATCCGCACTTTCGAGAACCAATCCCACACCCTCGCCACCCTCCGCGACACGCTGCTGCCGAAGCTACTGAGCGGCGAGATGTCGACGCTCGGGATCGCTCCGGAAACACTAGACTACGCTCAGGAAGGTCAAGGACGATGACCCAGACGGAGTTCGAGGCTCTGCT
>CAZIFU010000116.1:0-27802 GCA_964539075.1 uncultured Verrucomicrobiota bacterium
CGTTTGGAGTTCACGCTTTAGCGTGTCTTGCGTTTGGAGTTCACGCTTTAGCGTGTCTTGCGTTTGGAGTTCACGCTTTAGCGTGTCTTGCGTTTGGAGTTCACGCTTTAGCGTGTCCGGACAAGCTGAAGCTTGAACTCCAAACTGCCAGAGTTGCAGATGCCGTTCCAGCCCGGCGGCGTCTTTGATCTGGACCATCTCGCCGCGTTCCTCCATCGCACGATACCAGGCGAGCTGGCCCTGCGTCTGCGCCCAGGCTTGTTCCGGCGAATGCCAGCCGGGCCGCGTGTTGCCGGGCTTGACGTAGCGGGCGATTTGCGTGGCCATGCAGAGACCGACATGGCCGCGGCGCATTTCGGGCAGCGAGACGGTTCCTCTCTCGCGGTCCTTTTTGTCGGTCAGACCTTTTTCGCGCTGGCGAATCTCGGCGACGGATTTGGTGAGGTCGCGGTTCCACTCCAGCGCGTTCATGCTGAGGTCCAGATGGGCGTCGAAAATGAACATGGTGGGTCGGGTTAAATGGTGAGCTTCCGTTCGCGGGCCACGATTTTCCAACGCTCGGCGGCCCGGCCATTTCGGACAATCACCGCTTCGGAGTGCAAGGCCACCGTGGGGCAGATGTGCCAGGGCACACCATACAGCGGCGAGCCCACTTTGAATTCGGCAACGCGGGCGGTTTCGATGACGAGATGTTCTTCGCTGTGCATGACCGCCTTCGCGTCGGACAAATCGAGCAATTGCACGCGCGGATGCGGATTCTCCGAGGCGATGGCCTTGTGGCCGAGGTCGAGGCAAAGACGGTTTGTCCCCGGTTTGCTGACGACGCGCGTCAACACGAGCGCGGCGGGCAGGAAATCCAGGTCGGGCACTTTGCTCGCATAGCCGGCGTCCCAGAAAACGCACGTGCCGGGGCTGCATTCGACTTCGCCGCGCCGCGCGTGGATGGGAAAGGTCGGCGTGCCACTGGCCACGTAGTTGGGAACGGGCAGGCCGGCTTGCAACAGTTCCTGCCGCAGCGCGTTGACGGGCGTGTAGGCGGCTTCGACGGCGGCGGTTCGCGCAGCGGGATCGCGGTCGTGCAAGTGGCCGTCATAGGCGTGCAACCCGCCGGGTTGAAGGCCGGGCAACGCCGCGAGCAGTTGGTAAAGTTCCACCGCCGCCGGTCCCGGGGCGACGCCGCTGCGGTGCATCCCGCAATCAACGTCCAGCAGCACTTCCAGCGTTGTTCCCGCCGCGCTGGCCGCGCTGGACAAGGCGTGAAGGGCGTCCGCATCGTCCGCGATGGCGGAGAATTTCGTTTGCGGAAAAGCGGCGACCAACTGGAGCAGACGGCCCACGTTCGGGCCGACGGGTTGATAGGCCAGCAACACATCGGGTGCACCGCAACGCGCGACCATCTCGGCCTCGGCGATGGTGGCGCATTTGAATTTCTTGATGCCGAGCGCGAGTTGCAGGCGGACGACCTCGGCGAGCTTGTGGGTCTTGACGTGCGGGCGCAGGCGCGCGACGCCGCCCGCGATGGCGATCATCCGACGGACATTTTCCTCGACGCGGTCGGGGTAGACGAGCAAGGCGGGCGAAGGAACGTCGGAGGCGTTGGCAAGGCGGTACCGGTCGGTGACCATAATAGTTCAATAAACTCGAAATCCGAAATCCGAAATCCTAAACAAATCCAAAATTAGTGAGTCAAGAGAATGTTCAAAACGGTCACTCGCTCTTGCGTGCGATGGATCCAAATATGCTGGTCAACTCGTGGGCCTCCTGAACGAGTGAGTCGCGCTCGTTCTGCAGGTCCGGCTTGCCGCTCACGTCTATCAAGCGAAGGAACATGCGGCTCTCTTTCGCTTCCTTGCGGCATATCTTCACTCGCATCAGAAAGTCCTTCTTGCCGAGAGCCTCATTTGCCTCGATGAAATTCGCGCCGACCGATCCGGAGGCGCGGATCAACTGTTTGGCGTCTTCGATGTTGCACAGGGTGCGGGAGAGTCGGCGGATGAACGAGCGAACGTTGGCCGCGAACTCATAGGTCCGCTCCTCCAGGTCGTATCGTTTTGGACTTTCTCCCTCGGTCATTTGAATTTGTTTCGGATTTCGAGCTTCGGATTTCGAGTTTCTGGCCCCGTGTTTTTTGTAACGCTATTCAATCTCAAAAACCGCCTCAATCTCCACCGCGATGTTTCCCGGCAACGGCCCCATGCCCACGGCGCTGCGCGCGCCGATGCCGTTTTCCGGTCCAAACACTTCCGCCATCAATTCGCTGAAGCCGTTGATGACTTTGGGATGGTCGAGGAAATCAGGCGCGCTGTTCACCATGCCGAACGTTTTCACCAGGCGTTTTACGCGGTCGAGGCTGCCAAGCTCGTTGCGGAGCGTGGCGAGAATGGCCAACCCGACCTGCCGCGCGGCCAGCTTGCCGGCTTCCAGATCGAGATCCGCGCCCACGCGGCCGAGGATCAGCGTTTTGTCCGGCTTCAACGGGCCGTGTCCGGAGACGTAGGCGAGGTTGCCCGCGACGACCAGCGGCTTATAGACCGCCACCGGTTTGGGCGCGGGGGGCAGTTCCAGTTTCAATTCCTTCACGCGGGCTTCGGCGCTCATAATTGTTTTGGGACAATGCTGGTGCGGGTTAAACCACAAACCAGCCCGGTCAGCCACAAGATAATTCAGTTCCGTTGCTCGTCCGTCGGAACGACCGGCGCGCGCGCGTCAATGCCCAGCGAAGCGACGCCAGCGATCACGAAACTGGCCGCGCAAAGGAGGAACGCTTCGTGCCAGTCCTGGTTGTGGTCCCAGGTTTTCAGGACCCACGGGAGGAGTTGCGAGGTCGCGCCGGCGCCCAGGTTGCCCCACATGTTTGCCCAGCCGAGAACGGAGCCGACATTTTTCCCGCCCACGTCCTGGAAGTAGGCCCAGCACGGCGGCAGACCCAGGTCGGTCATGAACGCGACCGCCGCAAACGCCGCTGTCACCGCCCAGGGTGAATCGAGCCACAGACAACTCACATACGCGGCGGCGGCCAGGAATCGCGAGAGCGCCAGCGGCAGGACGCGGCCCCAGCGCAAGCCCAACCGCCGCGTGGCCGCATCGGTGATCCAGCCGCCAAACAACATCCCCGCCATCCCGACCAGCAGCGCCGTGGTCGCCATTCTTCCGCCGCTCACCGGTTCGACTTGTTTGACCTGGCGCAGGTAAGTCGGCAGCCAGGTCACCAGGAAGACCCAGCCGACGTTGGAGCACCACTGGGAAACGCACATCAGCCACAGGCTGCGGCTCGCGAGCAACTGCCGCAGCGGCACGCGCGTCGCCCGGCCCCGCGGCAGGGTCGCGCCGGGCGGACGGCTTTCTTCGACGAGCGCGCGCTCGACGGCGTTGCAACGAGGATGGTCTGCGGGCTGTTCGCGGAAAATCATCCAGAACAATCCGGCGACGAGCAATCCCGCGCCGCCGAACAGGAGCAGCGGCCAACGCCAGTTCCCCAGATTCACGACGAGCAGCACCGTCAGCAACGGAGCAACGGCCCCGCCGGCGCGCCCGCCGAACGCCACGACACTGCTCGCCAAGGCGCGCCGGCCAAAGGGAATCCACCGGCTCAACAGCGCGCCGCTTGCTGGATACGCGCCGGCCTGGGCGATGCCGCAGCCGATCCGCGCAATCAACAGCGTCACCAGTCCGCCCGCCAAACCGGTCAGCGCGGTGAACACCGACCACAAGCCGATGTAAAACGTCATCATGCCCCGCGCGCCGAAGCGGTCGCTGAACCAGCCCGCCGGCACCTGGGCCAGGGCGTAGGCGTAAAAAAAGGCGGCGAGCACCAGGCCGATGCGGTCCCGGTCGAGGACCAGTTCATTTTGAAAGGATTCCACCTTGACGATCTCGGCCACGCAGACGCGATCGAGGTAGAGCAGGAAGGAAGTCAGCGTGGTCACCAGCAGCACGGCGTGGCGCACGTGGGAGGGCCGCCGGGGATCGTTCACGCGCCAAGGAAGTACCGGGGGCGGCGGGGAAAGTCAAACCGCGGCTGCCGGGGTAAGTTGGCCTGATGGATTTGGGCGCGCAAAATTTTTCTGCAAAAAGGCAACCTAGCCTTGTTGGCCCAGCCGCCGCCGCAGTTCGTTGCGATGCACGCGGAGATTCTCAACGACCTGCTCAGTGACTGTTCCACCTCCAGACGACTTGACTTTATGCATGAAGAACGATTTTTGGGATTCACACTGCGGGCAAACACGAAGCCCACCGCCGGGCAACACGTTGAAACCATGTCGCATCGCGCTTTGTCGATCTTCATGCCGGGTTTTCCAGGCAGCTTTCTCCTGAGTTTTTGGTTGAGCGGCAGGATCGCTCACACTTGGGGACGGCGCCATGCCTTTTATTTCGCGTGCGTCCGGGGCCTCTTCGTGGCGGCGCTGACCCTCAGAATTCCCGAACCGCTGCGCGGGGCCGCCGAAACTGGCCGCCCCGCGGCTCGCCTTCGGGCCGGATCGCCTTGTCGGGACGTGCTGGGCATTCCGACGATGTGGTGGATCATTGCTTCGGACGCCTTGTCCAACTTCAAGATGTACGCCTCGGGCGGGTGCTTGCCCGTTTTTCCCAGCCGTTACCACTTGCTGAACCTCAAGGAATCGAACAATCTTTCGGCAAACGTTTTCGGTGCGGCCGGGGTGTGCGGACTGGCGGAGGGCGGCTGGATGGCGGATCGCCTGGGCAAACGGTGGCGCGCCGGGCGTTTGTTGTTCGGGGCGATGACTCTGGCCCTCGCCTCGCCATTTGTTTACCTCGCGCTGGCCAAGGTGACCGGGGCCATCGTTGGATTCACGCTCTTGCTGGGAACCAGCCTGGCGCTGAGGGATGTCTGATACTCGTGCGTCCATGCCGCCATCCATGACGGGTGGAGCCGTCCTTGCGCGGAACGGCGATGGCGCTTTGCTTTTTTGCAATGTATCTCGCCGGCGGGAGCCTGGGGCCGTGGGCACCGGAATGTTCAGCGACCATTATGCCCGAAAAGCCATGAGCGCGGCCGGCGCCACCGCGAAGCCCGAGCCTTTCAAGGCGGCGGGGCTTCACCAGGCCATGCAGGTCATCTCCCTGCTCTGGCTGTGGGTCGCCCCCGTGCTCTACGCCGCGTCGCGCACGGTCGCAGCCGACATGGAAAAGCTGCGACAGAGAATGAACGGGCCGGACACGAAGTAATTCGATTCGGAGAAACCATGAGATCGTCCATCAGCCCGGCCCTCTTGCCCGGGGTCCTGGCCCCTCGGGAAAGAACGAAATCCAGAAAAACTCCATGAGCATCCTCCCAGCCCCCGAATGGTTCCGGCAGGCGGTCGCCGTTCCGCGTGAAGATCGTTTCATCGAAGTGGACGATTGCCGCATGCACTATCTCCGCTGGGGCGAAGCCGGCAAACCCGGACTCTTGCTGGTGCATGGGAGCGGCGCTCATGCGCACTGGTGGGATTTCGTCGCGCCCTTTTTCACGGAACATTATTGCGTCGCGGCGATTGACCTGAGCGGGATGGGGGACAGTGGGCATCGGGCAACGTATTCGTCCGAGATGTCCGTCCAGGAAGTGATCGGCGTCTGCGCGGACGCGGGGTTCGGCGATGATCCGATCCTCATCGGGCACAGTTTTGGCGGGTATGTGGCATTGAAGACCGGCCTGGTCTACGGGAAAAACCTGACCGGTGTGGTGCTCGTCGATGCGCCGGTTCGTCCTCCGGATTATGACTGGGAGCGGGTTCCAAAACTTTCGCCGATCCGCCCCAAGCAGATTTATCCCGATTTTGCGACCGCGCTCGGGCGGTTCCGGCTGGTGCCCGCGCAGCCGTGCGCGAACGATTTTATTTTGGATTACATCGCCCGCCACTCCCTGGCCAGGGTGGAAGGAGGCTGGAGCTGGAAATTCGACGACCAGCTCTTCCGCGATTTCCACATAGGAAATCCGTCTGAGGACCTTTCCAAACTGGCCTGCCGCGTCGCGGTGATCTATGGCGAGCAGAGCCAGCTTTTTTCCCAGGAGGTCGTCGATTACATGTTCGCGGTTCTCGACCGAAGCGCGCCCTTCGTCTCGATTCCCGAGGCGCATCATCACCTTTTTCTCGATCAACCGCTGGCGTTCATCGCCTCGTTGCGCACGTTGCTGGCCGAATGGCGGCATTCCAAGCCGCACCGGTGGGCCAGCCGGTCATCGGATGCGAGCAAGCCCGTGGCGCCCTGAACGCTGCGCCCGGTGGCCTGAAGAAAGAGTTTTAATGGAAAATGATTTGCCAATCCCAAAGGGCCTGGACTAGAAAGGGTTTCAGCATCCGCGGCCGCAGCCTTGGGGCAGGAGAATGACGACGGGGATCCTGCCAGCGCAAAACATCCGGTGATGCCAACATGACTTATCGCAAAATGGTCTTGCCCCAAAGGCTGGCACAGGCGGCCAGGAGGTTTTCCCGGCGGACGGCCATGATCTATTTCAGCAACCGCATGAGCTACGCGCAGTTGCTCGATCAGGTGAACCGCTGTGCGGCCGGCCTGCAAGCGTTGGGCGTGAAGAAGGGGGACCGCGTGGCCTTGCTGCTGCCGAACTGTCCCCAGTTTGTCATCGGCTACTTTGGGGCCTTGCGGGCGGGAGCGATTGTGACTGCCACCAGCCACATGTACACGGCGCGTGAAGCCGGGCGTCAGTGGCATGATTCCGGGGCGGAAACGGTCATCGTCGAAGACGGCTTGCTCGACCTGGTGGAGCAGGTGCGGGCGGATCTGCCGCGGTTGAAGAACGTGATTGTGACCGGGTTGCGCGATTATTATCCGAAGAATTTTTCCAAACTGTGCCGGAGCTTGAAGGCCAGGGCAGACGTTCGAAAGGCCAGATCCCGTCCGACCGCCGCCCCTCAGGCCCCGGGCCTCAGGCTTCTCCCCTGGCGGGAACTGCTCCGCGCGTCCCGCGCGCCACGCCCGGTTTCGGTCAAACCCGCCGACATCGCCTGCCTCCAATACACCGGCGGCACCACCGGCACGAGCAAAGGCGCCATGCTCACCCATGCCAACCTGGCCATCAACGCCGAGCAATCCCGCCATTGGCTCTACGGCGCTGATGAAGGAGCGGATCTGATGGTCGCCGCGTTGCCCTTGTTTCATATTTACGCGATGAGCTGCATCATGATTTCCTCCCTTCTGGCCGGAGGGGCCTTCATCATCCTGCCGCGCTTCGAACTTCAGGCCGCTTTGAATGTCATCCGCAAATATCGCCCGACCATTTTTCATGGCGTGCCCACCATGTACGTGGCGTTCAACAACGCGCCGAAGGTCGAGCGTTACGGTTTCCGTTCCCTGCGCCTTTGCACCTGTGGCGGAGCGCCGCTGCCGGTGGAGGTGCGCCAGACCTTTGAAGCGCTCACCGGCGGACGATTGGTGGAAGGTTACGGGCTGACCGAGGCGTCGCCCGTCACGCATTTCAATCCGCGCAACGGTTTGCCCAAAGTCGGCAGCATCGGTCTGCCCATCCCCGATACGGAGGTGCGCATTGTGGACGTCGAGACCGGCACCCGCGAGATGCCGGTCGGAGAAGTCGGTGAGATCGTCATCCGCGGGCCGCAAGTGATGAAAGGCTACTGGAACAACCCCACAGAAACCGCGCTGGTCTTGCGCGATGGCTGGCTCTACACCGGGGATATGGCCAGGAAAGACAAGGACGGCTATTACTATATTGTGGATCGGAAGAAAGACCTGATCATCGCGGGCGGCTTCAACATCTACCCGCGCGAAGTGGAAGAAGTGCTGTTCGAGCATCCCCAGATCAAGGAAGCGGTGGCCGTCGGCGTGCCCGATCCCTATCGGGGCGAAACGGTCAAGGCGTTTGTCGTCCTGCAGGAGGGCAGCAGCGCTTCCGTCGAAGAAATCATGGCTTTTTGCCGCGAGCGCCTGGCCGCCTACAAGGTTCCGCGCCTGGTTGTGTTCCGCGAATCGCTGCCGAAATCGGGCGCCGGAAAATACTTGCGGCGGGAGTTGAAAAATATGTAGCCCGGCCCTGGCCGCGGCGTATCTGTTTGGTGGAGCGCGCCCGTTCTCCGGCGCAGCGGCTTTGGTCGTGGATGAGCTTTCGAGCAAGTCCGGTGCGTGGGAGCGGGAACGTTGCTGCGGCCGAGGACGGCCGCACTCCGGCGCCAAACAAATGCGCCGCGGGCCCGCGCTGGCTGTCCGGCTCCGTCCTCGGATGAAGAGAGTGGCTGGGAAAAAGAATGTGAGACAACAACTATGCTGACCATCAGAAAAGCCGCCGTCATCGGCGCGGGCAACATGGGCGCGCAAATTGCCGCGCATCTGGCGAACGTCGGAATTCCTTCCCTGTTGATGGACGTGACGCCTGGCGAACTCACACCCGAGGAACAAAAGCGCGGCCTGACCCTGGCGCATCCGGACGTGCGCAACCGGGTCACGAAATCTTTGTTCGAGCGTGCCAGGAAACTTTCGCCCAACCCGTTCTTTGTCCCGGAAGCGGCCAACCTCATCAAGATCGGCAACGTGGAAGACAACCTGGCCGGTCTCCAGGACGCCGACTGGATCATCGAAGCGGTGCTGGAGCGCGCGGATTTGAAGCGCGCCATCCATGCGAAGATTGCGGCGCACGCCCGGCCCGAGGCGATCGTCACGACGAATACCTCCGGCCTTTCCATCAGCGGCATGGTGGAGGGGTTGCCGGCCGAACATCGCCGGCGCTTTTTTGGCACGCACTTTTTCAATCCGCCGCGTTACATGCGCCTTTTGGAGATCATTCCGGCCGCGGTCACCGACCCCGCCTTGCTCGAGGCCTTCACCGGGTTTGCCGAAAATGTTCTGGGCAAAGGCACCGTGCGCTGCAAGGACACGCCCGGGTTTATCGCCAATCGCATCGGCTCTTTTGCCATGCAACAGGTGCTCTGGCTCACGGTCGAGGAAGGGTTGGGTCTGGACGAGGTGGACGCCATCACCGGCGCGGCGATGGCCCGCCCGAAGAGCGGCACTTTTCGGCTGGGTGACATTGTGGGCGTGGATCTGATGGTCCAGGTCGCGCGCAATTTCGCCGGACAACTGAAGGATGATGACCAGGCCGCCGTCTTCCGTCTTCCGGAATTCATCGAGGAGATGGTCAAGCGCGGCTGGTGGGGCGAGAAAAAGGGGCAAGGGTTTTACAAGCGGGTGAAGGCCGAAAAAGGACGCGAGATTCTCACCCTGGATTACAAAACGATGGAATACCGCCCGCGTCAGCGCGCCCAGTTTCCTTCTCTGGAAAGCGGGGCGAAGATCGCCGACCCCGCCGAGCGTCTTCGCGCGCTCTGCGCCGCCACGGACCAGGCGGGCGCGTTCGCCTGGAAACATCTCAGCGCCGTCCTGTGCTACGCCGCCAACCGGTTCCCGGAAATCGCCGAGGACGTGGTCAGCGTGGATAACGCCCTCAAATGGGGATACAACTGGGAGCTGGGTCCCTTTGAAATTTGGGACGCGCTCGGCGCGCGCGAGACGGCCGACCGATTGTCCCGGGAAGGCCGGGACGTGCCGGCGTTCGTTCGCGATTTGATCGCCACGGGAAAAACCTCATTTTACGAGACGCGGAGCGGGCGGCGCTTCTTTTTCGACCTGGCGAAACGGGATTTCCTGCCGGTGCCAGCGGCGCCCAAGGCCATCAGCCTTCCTCTGCTGCACAAAAGCACCAAAGTGATCCGGGCCAATGCGGGCGCGAGCCTGGTCGATCTGGGCGACGGGGTCGCGTGCCTGGAATTTCACGCCAAGATGAATGTCGTCGGACCCGACCAGATGGGGATGTTGAAACAGGCGCTGGAGGAAGTGGGGAAAAATTTTACGGGTCTGGTCATCGGCAACCAGGGCGAACATTTTTCCGCGGGCGCCAACCTGTTGCTCGTGACCACGCAGATTCAAAACCAGGATTGGGACGAACTCGACCTCAGCATCCGCGCATTTCAACACGCCACCAGCACCCTGCGCCAGTTCGAAAAGCCGGTGGTCGCGGCCTGTCACGGCTACACGCTGGGCGGCGGCTGCGAAATCCCGATGGGCGCGGATCACGTGGTCGCGGCCGCGGAAACGTACATGGGGTTGCCCGAGGCCGGCGTCGGCCTCATCCCGGCAGCCGGGGGCACCAAGGAGATGCTGATCCGCTGCACGGAAGGGGTCCCTCGCGCCGACGACGCCGATTACCTTCCGGGCATCCGGCACGCCTGGGAGACCATCGGCCTCGCAAAAATTTCCACCAGCGCGCACGAGGCCGCCCAGTTGCGGTATCTGCGGATGAGTGAGGCCACCCTCGTGCTGAACCGCGAATGGCTCATCGGCGTAGCCAAGGCGAAAGTCTTGCAGATGGCCGCCAGCGGCTATCAGCCCCGACCGCAACGCGGCGACATTCCCGCCGTGGGGGCGAGCGGTTTGTCCTTCTTCAAGATGCTGCTGCACCAGATGCGCGTCGCCGGCCAGATCAGCGAGCACGACCAGAAAATCGGCGCCAAGCTCGCCTCTGTGCTGTGCGGCGGCGATTTGACTTCGCTCCATTTCGTTTCCGAACAATACCTCATGGACCTGGAGCGCGAGGCTTTCCTGAGCTTGTGCGGCGAGCCGAAGACGCTCGAGCGCATCAGGCACACTCTCAAAACGGGAAAACCACTAAGGAATTGAACAGAAGGCAACCCAGTTATGAATGAAGAATCGCCCGCCAAATACGCTAAAGCCCGCCAAAAGAAAAACCTCGTGGATGATCTGCTTTTCAAGGACGAGTGCTACGCCATCATGGGAGCCTGTTTTGCTGTTTACAAAGACAAGGGGTGCGGCTTTCTGGAACCCGTTTACCAGGAATGCATGGAGATTGAGTTTGATTACCTGAAGCTACCGGCGGTTGCCAAACGCTCACTGACGCTCACCTATCGAGACAGAGTTTTGCGGCAGACATTCGAGCCGGACTTAATTTGTTCTGACAAAATCATTCTGGAGCTGAAGGCGGTTTCAGCATTGGCCGATGGGCACAGAGCGCCACTGCTGAATTATTTGAACGCAACCGGCTTCGAACTCGGTTTGTTGGTCAATTTTGGCACGTACCCACGCTTGGAATGGGAAAGAATCGTTCGCACGAAAGCGTCCGCTCCAAACGATGAAGGATTCACGCTCTAACCTTCTGGCGTCTTTTAGCGTTTTTAGCGGGCAATCCAAAATTTAAAATTTATGAAAGAAGCCTTCATCGTTTCCGCCGCACGCACGCCGGCCGGCAAAGCGCCGAACGGAAAAATCCGGACCGTTCGCCCGGACGATCTCGCCGCGCTCGTCATTCAGGCTGCGCTCGCTCGCGTGCCGCAGCTGGCGGGCGATCAAGTCGAAGACGTTATCCTCGGCTGCGCCATGCCCGAAGGGGCGCAGGGCATGAACATCGCGCGTATCGCCTGCCAGCGCGCCGGCCTGCCCGACTCCGTGCCGGGCGTCACCGTCAATCGCTTTTGCGCGTCGGGGCTGGAAGCCATTGCCATCGCGGCGCAGCGCATCCTGAGCAACATGGCGGACGTCGTCATCGCCGGCGGCGCCGAAAGCATGAGCCAGGTGCCGATGGGCGGGTTCAGAATGTCGCCCAACCCCTGTCTGGTGGATCAAATGCCGGACGCCTACCTGGCGATGGGCCTGACGGCGGAGAACGTCGCCGGCCAGTTCCACGTCTCGCGCGAGGAGGCCGACGCCTTCGCCTACGAGAGTCATCAAAAGGCGCTGGCCGCCATCGACGCCGGCCACTTCCAGGAGGAATGTGTGTCCGTTCCGGTTCGGGAAGTGAACCTGGACGAGCGCGGCAAGCGAAAGGTCACGGAGTTTGTTTTTGACACCGACGAAGGACCGCGCCGGGACACTTCACCGGAAAGACTGGCCGCGCTCAAGCCGGCGTTCAATCCCAAGGGAACCGTCACTGCTGGCAACGCTTCGCAGCGGAGCGACGGGGCCGCGGCCTTGGTCGTGATGTCCGGCGAGAAAGTAAAGGAACTTGGCGTGAAACCATTGGCCCGCTTCGTCACTTACGCCGTGGGCGGGGTGGCGCCCGGGATCATGGGCATCGGCCCCATGGCGGCGATTCCCAAAGCGCTTCAGCGAGCGGGCTTGAAAATCGAGGACCTGGACCTGATTGAACTCAACGAGGCCTTCGCCTGCCAGGCGCTGGCCGTCATCCGCGAAACTCGATTGCCGCGCGAGCGGGTCAACGTCAACGGCGGCGCGATTGCCCTGGGCCATCCGCTTGGCGCCACCGGCGCCAGACTGACCGTGAGCATTCTTCAGGAATTGAAGCGCCGGCAGGGCCGCTACGGATTGGTCACCATGTGCGTCGGCGGAGGCATGGGCGGCGCCGGGATCTTTGAGCGGTTGGCCTGAACCTGGCCCGCTGGAAGCAATGAGCCGCCTGACCGGACCCATGAAAATCCTCGTTCCCTGCAAACGCGTTCCCGATCCCGACACCAGAATCCGCGTCAAGCCCGACGGCTCCGAGCTGGACCTGGACGGGGTGAAGTTCTCGTTGAACCCTTTTGACACCATCGCCCTCGAGGAGGCGCTCCGCATCAAGGAAAAGATCGGCGGGGCCGAGCTGGTGGTCGTGGGCATCGGGGGCGGGGAATGGGCGGAGTCCCTGCGCGTCGGCCTGGCGATGGGCGCGGACCGGGCGTTGCTCGTGCGCAGCGACCTCGCTCTTGACCCGCTGGCGATCGCGAAAATTCTGGCGGCGGTTTACCGGCGCGAACAGCCCAGCTTCGTCCTCATGGGCAAACAAGCCATCGACGACGATTCCAATCAGGTGGGCCAGATGCTGGCCGCGCTGCTCGACATCGGCCAGGCGTCGTTTGTGTCCAAACTCGAACTGCAGGAAAACAACACCCAGGCCCGGTGCGGACGCGAGACCGACGCTGGCATCGAGACCGTGGTGGTGAAGCTCCCTGCCGTCATCACCACCGACCTGCGGCTCAACGAACCGCGCTATGTCTCCCTGCCCGGCATCATGAAGGCGCGGAAGAAGCCGCTCGAAGAAGTTTCGCTCGCGGATCTGGGCGTGGGCGCGGCCACGCGAACCCAGGTCTTGCGCCTCGAACCCCCGCCCAAACGCAAAGCCGGCGTCCGGGTCAAGACCGTGGATGAGTTGGTGGATAAATTGAGGAACGAAGCCAAAGTGATTTGATCGACGGAGCGACGTTCGCCTGTCCAGAAAGACCCATGCCCAACATTTTAGTTCTCGCCGAACACGAAGAGGGCCAGCTCAAGCTGGCGACCTTGTCCGCGGCTGGTTTTGCGGGTCGAGTGTGCGCGCAAGCTGACGGTTCCTTCGAGGTGCTGATCCTCGGCGAACATGTTTCCGACCTGGCGCAAACCCTCCGCGCTTACGGCGCAGCGTCGGTGCTCATCGCGGACCATGCCCTGCTCAAGAACCCGGTTGCGGACAAATACGCCCAGGTGATTGCCGAGGTGGCACGGCAGCGGAAAGCCACGATGATCGTCGGCGCCGCCTCCACGTTCTCCAAGGACATCCTGCCCCGCGCGGCGGCGCTCCTCGACGCGGGCATGTTGAGCGACGTCATCGAGGTTCAAGCCCAGGAGGGTGATTTTATTTTCAAACGCGTGATGTTCGCTGGAAACGTGATTGCCACGGTGAAGCTGGACGGCGCGATCAAGGTGCTGACCATTCGTGCCGCGGCCTTTCCCGCGCCGGCAAAGGTCGAGGCCCTTTCGCCCCAGATCTCCGTTCCGATGGAGCCGGCCACCCTGCCCTCCCACATAGAATATGTTGGCCGCGAGGCCAAGGTCGGCGGACGCCCGGACTCGACCGAGGCGCGCATCGTGGTTTCCGGCGGTCGCGCGATCAAGAACAGCGAAGATTTCGAGCGGCTGATTGGAGGATTGGCGGATGCGTTGGGCGGGGCGGTCGGCTCGTCGCGGGCGCTGGTGGACGCCGGCATCACCCCGAACTCCCTGCAAGTCGGGCAGACGGGCAAGGTCGTCGCGCCAGACCTGTATCTCGCCGTCGGCCTCTCCGGCGCGATCCAGCATCTGGCCGGCATGAAGGACAGCAAAATCATCGCCGCCATCAACAAGGATCCCGAAGCGCCGATTTTCGAAGTGGCCGATTACGGGCTGGTGGGGGATGTCTACCAGGTGGTGCCCGAGTTGATGGAGAAGTTGAAGAGATGAACAGCATGTTGACCTTGTGAAACGACCTCCCGTGCTTTAGTTGAACCATGCCACCGACACGCGAAACCTTTGGCAACATTCCGCACGGTTCCGTCGTTTTGTTTTATGGGCTGACCGTGCTGGCCATGGGGCTTTTCGCTTACGGCACCTGGCGGCGCTTCCAACTGTGGCGTCAAGGGGTGCCGACCAGCGTGCCCGAGTTGCTCGTGGGCAACCTCAAACAGATTTGGGAAACGTTCAGGCCGCGGCTCCGGCGGCTGCTCGTGGAAGGATTGGGGCAGAAGCGGGTCCGCGGCCGCGGGCTTCCGAGCTGGGCACACACCGGCTTGTTCGCCGGATTCATGATGCTGTTCCTGGGCACGACGCTGCTCGAAATCGATCATCTGGGCTCCGGCATTTCCCAGGCGTTCCACTTTCATCAAGGGACCTATTATGTCATTTACGAGTTCACCCTCGATGCATTCGGCTTGCTGTTCATGGCCGGGTGCCTTCTGTTTTTCTGGCGGCGCCTGCGGCGGCCGGCCAGCGTCGGGCACCGGGCGACAGATTGGTACGTGCTTCTTGCCTTCCTCGCCATCGGCCTCACCGGCTATCTCGTCGAAGGGCTGCGCATGGTCTGGCAGCATCCAACCGGCCTCGGGGCGCACTGTTCGCCCGTGGGGTTGTTCATTGCAAAATGCCTCCCCGGCCTGACGGAATCGAGCGCGCGCTCGGCGCATCTCGGCGTCTGGTGGGTTCATTCGCTGCTCGTGTTCGGCTTCATCGCATCGATCCCTTACACGCGACTGCTGCACATCATTGCCGGGCCGCTCAATCTGTTCTTCGCGCAACCGGCCTTGGGCAAGATGATTCCGGTGACAATGGAAGAAGTGGAGAAGGCCGGGCGCATCGGAGTGGGCGCGATCAACCATTTCGACCAGCAACAGTTGCTGAGCCTTGACGCCTGCATGGAGTGCGGTCGCTGCGAGGAAGCGTGCCCCGCCTTCGCGACCGGGAAGCCGCTCTCCCCCAGGAAAGTCGTGCAAGACCTGAAAGGACTGATGGCCCTCGCTCGCACGGAGCACGGATCACGAATCACCGGGAGCCAAAACGAGGCTGCCCTGCCGCAGCCCCGGGCGCTGCATGACAACACCATCCAGGCGGAGACCCTCTGGTCTTGCACCGCCTGCAGCGCTTGCGTGCAGGTCTGTCCGGTACGCATCGATCCGCTGACCTTGATCACCGATCTGCGACGAAACCGGGTGGGCGAAGGCGCGCTGAGCGGCACGGCGGCGACGGCCTTGCGGCGCATGCAATCCAGCGGCAACCCTTGGGGGCTGCCCGCCGTCGAACGGCCGAACTGGTCGGAAGGCATCGGCGCGCCGACGGTGAAGGAGAATCCGCAGTTTGAGGTGCTCTACTGGATTGGCTGTGCGGGATCGTTTGACCGCCGCGCGCAGCGGGTGGCCCGGGCCGTGGTCAAGTTGCTCAAGCACGCCCACGTGAACTTCGCCATCCTCGGCCGCGAAGAAAAATGCACCGGCGAATCCGCCCGCCGGCTGGGCGATGAATTTTTGTTCCAGGAACTCGCCCAGGCGAATATCGCCACGCTGTCCAGATACCATGTCCGAAAAATTCTGACCCACTGCCCGCATTGCCTGAATTCCTTGCGCCAGGATTACTCCCAGTTCGGCGGCCAGTATGAAGTGATCCATCACAGCCAGTTCATCGGGCAGTTGTTGGCGGAGAAGAAACTGATCGTGGACCACGAAGCGAGGGCCGCTGCAGCCGGCGCCGTGACGTATCACGATCCCTGCTACCTGGCGCGGGTCAACGGCATTCACGACGCGCCTCGCGCCGTGCTGCAAACGGCCCTGGCTGCTGGCGCGTCACCGCCGATGGGCTTGCGCGAAATGCCGCGCAACCGGGAGAAGACCTTTTGCTGCGGCGCGGGCGGCGGTCGCATGTGGATGGAGGAAGACCCCCAGAAACGCGTCTCCACGGTGCGCGCGCAGGAGGCGCTGGCGACCGGCGCCAGGACCGTCGCGGTCGGCTGCCCGTTCTGCCTCACGATGATGACCGACGGTGTCGCCGCCCACGGAGGCGAAGACCTGCGCGTGCTGGATCTGGCGGAAATCCTGGTCGAGCGAATGGGAATCTAATTGTCGAACGGTCGGCAAAGCGTTACATCGTTATCCGTCATGTCTGAACCAAAGCCTTTGCCTGCCCTGCTTACGGGCGGAAACTTTCTGCTCACCGAAACAAGTCCCGCGGCTACTTTCACGCCGGAGGACTTGACGGCGGAACAACGGTTGATGGCACAAACGGCGGAAAAGTTCATGGAAAAGGAAGTTCTGCCCAACCTCGAGGCGCTGGAACATCAACAGGAAGGATTGTCGCAAAGGCTGTTTCGCCAGACGGGCGAGCTGGGTTTGCTGGGCATGGAAGTTCCGGAGGCGTATGGCGGACTGGGCCTGGACAAGGTCAGCGGCATCGGTGTGGCGGAACAACTCACGCGCCTGGCCGGATTTGGCGTCACCGTCGGCGCCCACTCGGGCATCGGCACGCAACCGTTGATTTATTTCGGCACGGAAGCGCAAAAGCGAAAATATCTGTCCAAACTCACGACCGGTGAATGGATGGGGGCCTATGCTCTGAGCGAAGCGGGCTCCGGCTCCGATGCGCTGGGCCTGCGCACCAAGGCCACCCTTTCTCCCGATGGAAAACATTACGTTCTCAACGGCGCCAAACTGTGGATCTCCAACGCCGGCTGGGCGGACTTGTTCACCATCTTCGCCAAAGTGGACGGCCAGCACGTCACGGCTTTTCTCGTCGAACGCACTTTCCCGGGCCTCACCACGGGCAAAGAGGAACACAAACTGGGAATCAAATCCTCCTCCACGCGCCGGGTCATTCTGGAAGAGGTCCGAGTGCCGGTGGAAAATGTTTTGGGTGAAGTGGGCAAAGGCGCCTACATCGCGTTCAATATTTTGAACTTCGGGCGCTTCGGGCTGGGGGCTGGCGCGATGGGCGCGGCCAAGGACGCGCTGAAAGTGGCGACGCGGTATGCTTTGGAGCGCCACCAATTCGGGAAACCGATTGCCTCCTTTGGATTGATTCAGCACAAACTGGCCGGGATCGCGACCGGGATTTTTGCGGGCGAGAGCACCGTTTATCGGACGGCCGGAATGATCGACGCGGTCATGGCCACGGGTGAAGTCATGGATTCCATGACCCCTCATTTTCCGCGTGGGCTGGATGAATTCGCGCTCGAATGCTCGGTCATCAAAGTGGCCTGCAGCGAAATCCTGGATGCGGCCGCGGACGAGACGTTGCAGATTCACGGCGGCTACGGCTACACCGAGGAGTTTCCGGCGGCCCGGGTTTACCGCGATTCGCGCATCAACCGCATCTTCGAAGGGACCAATGAGATCAACCGGCTCTTCATTCCCGGCCTGCTCATGCGGCGCGCGCAGCGCGGCCGGCTGCCGCTCATGCAGGCCATGGCCGGAATCAGCAAGGAGATCCTCGACCTGACGCCGTTCGACGACAGCGGGGGCGGCGATGCCCTGGCCGCCGCGACTCCGCTCATTGCCAATGCCAAAAAGCTGGCGCTCATGCTGGCCGGAGTCGCTTATCAAATATTTGGGGAGAAACTGATCGAAGAACAGGAAGTGCTGGCCAGCCTGAGTGACATCATCAGCGACATTTACCTGGCGGAAAGCGCGCTCCTGCGCACGCTCAAGGCGCGCCAGAAGGGGAGCAAATCCACGGTGATGAGCGATCTGACCCTGATTTTTCTCAACGACGCTGTCGGGCGAATGGAATCGCGTGCGCGACAGGCGCTGGCCGCGACGTCGGCCGGCGACGAGCTGCGCGGGCAGCTGGGTCTCCTCCGCCGCCTGCTGCGTTGGCAACCCTTGAACACGGTGGCGCTGCGGCGCGGCATCGCCCGGCGCCTCTGCGAAGTCGGGAATTACCCGGCGCTGATTGAGGCGAAGTAACGTTGAACTCAAAGAGCAACCTGGCCGGCAAAGTGGCCCTCGTCACGGGCGGGGGCCGCGGCATTGGCAAAGCGATCACGCAACGGCTGGCGGAAGCGGGGGCCGATGTTGTCATTGCCAGTCGCAAAATGGAAAACCTCGAGGCCACCGCGAAGGAATTTGCCTCGCTGCCTGGCCGGGTCCTGCCCATTGCCTGTCACGTTGGGCGCGCGGACCAGATTGAAAGCCTGGTGAAGGAAACCGAATCTCGTCTCGGCCCGGTTGATATTTTGGTCAACAACAGCGCGACGAACATTGGCCAGGGTCCGGCGCTTCAGGTCAGCGATGAGATGTTGGACAAGATGATCGAGGTCAACATCAAGGCGGCTTTGCGTCTGGTCCGCTGGGTTGTCCCCAGGATGATCGAACGCAACCGTGGCGGCTCGATCATCAACATCGCCTCCATTGCCGGCCTGCGGCCGCAAAGCGGCGGATTGCTCTACAGCTTCACCAAAGCCGGACTGCTCATGATGACGCGTTCGTGGGCGCAGGAGTTCGGCCCCTTCAACATCCGCGTCAACGCCATCGCCCCCGGCCTGATCCAAACCGATTTCAGCGAGTACTTTTGGAAAAACGAAGCCTTCAGGGGGCAACTTGAAGCGGCGCAACCCATCCCTCGCATCGGCCAGCCCGGGGAGATTGCCGGCCTGGCGCTTTACCTGGCTTCCGACGAAGCTTCCTTCGTGACCGGCCAGGTGATGGTGGTCGATGGCGGATCGACGGCAGTCTAGCCTGAACCGCGCAGCGTCAAAAGCAAATTCCTCTCAGCTCAATACTTCCGGTTCGGCAGCTCCGCCGCGGCATTGCCCGAGTCAAACACACGATCTGGAACGACAGTTCTCTTGGGCAGCTTTTCGCCCCTCAGCGATTTCTCAACGGCGTCAAACGCCATGGGCCCGAGCAACGGGTTGCACTCGACGGTGCAGTTTAACTTGCCCGCCGTCATCGCTTCGAAGGCGCCTTTCACGCCATCGATGGACAGCACGATGACGCCGGTGCCGGGCTTCTTGCCGGCTTCCTCGAGTGCCTGAATGGCGCCGAGTGCCATGTCGTCGTTGTGGGCGTAAACGGCCGTGACGTTCGCGCCAGCACCCTTGAGCAAGGCTTCCGTCACTTCCTTGCCGCCGCTGCGACGGAAGTCGCCGCTCTGGGACGCAACCATCTTCATCCCGGGATGCGTCTTGATGCCTTCCTGGAATCCTTTCTGGCGATCGATGGCGGGCGCGGCGCCGGGCGTGCCTTGGAGTTCGATGATGTTCGCCTGGCCGCCCGTTTTCTGGGCAAGCCATTCCGCAGCCATGCGGCCTTCGGCGACGAAGTCCGACGCGATCAACGTGGCGAAGAGCGATTCGTCGGTGGTCTTGATGCCGCGGTCAACCAGGACGACAGGAATCTTCGCGCGCCTGGCCTCGCGCAACGCCGGCTCCCAGCCCGTCTCAACCACCGGGGCGAGGATGATGGCGCCCACGCCCTGCGCGATGAACGCGCGCACGGCTTTGATCTGGTTTTCCTGTTTGCCCTGCGCGTCGGAGAACTTGAGGTTCACACCGCGCTTCGTGGCTTCGGCCTTGATGGATTCCGTCTCGGCGGTGCGCCACGCGCTTTCGGCGCCGACCTGGGCAAAGCCGACGGTGAGTTTCTTGTCCGCGCCGTTCAGGCTCGTGGAGTCCGCCAGCAACAAAGTCAAAATGGCGGGACCGGTCGCCGCGAGTGACGTGAGGAAAGAACGTTTATTCATGGTGTGGCGTATGGGTTGTGGTTTTGTGCGAAGCAAAGTCTAGCGTGCCGCCGGGGCGCTGCGAGAGAGAAATCGTTGAAACAGGATGAACAACAGCAGGAGCAATCCCATCGCGATCCGGAGCCACGACGAGTTCAGCCGGCCATCGAAGTTCAACACGGTTTGAATCGTGCCAAAGATCAGCACGCCCGTCAGTGTGCCGGCCATTGTGCCGACGCCGCCAGTCAGCAAGGTGCCGCCGATGACGACCGATGCGATGACGTCGAGCTCGAAGCCCACGCCGTCCGCCGGGTTGCCTGAGCCTTTGTAGAACGTGGAGACCACGCCCGCGAGAGCCGAGCAGAGGCCGCTGAGCGCATAGACCGCGATCCTGGTTGATCCGACCGGCAAGCCCATCAGTCGCGCCGAAGCTTCATTGCCGCCAAGGGCGAAGACATTGCGGCCGAAACGAGTCGAGTGCGCCAGCACCGCTCCGACAATGAGGAAAACAAGGAAGACCAGTGCGGTTGCCGACAGGGCGGTGTTCTCGCCGAGCGGCAGGCCGAACTCGAGCACCTTGCCGTAAATCGCATTCGTGATGCCGACCGACTCCGTGCTGATCACGAACGCCAGGCCACGGGCGAAGAACATGCCGCCCAGCGTGACGAGAAACGGCGGCAGTTCGTAGCGATGGATGAGGCAGCCCATGCTCGCGCCGAAGGCCGTGCCGAGGAGCAAGGCGAGCGGGATGGCGATGAACGGCGATACGCCCTGGTTCTGCACCAACGTGGCGACGAAGATCGTGGTGAAGGCCAGCACCGAGCCGACGGACAGGTCGATGCCGCCCGCCAGAATCACAAACGTCATGCCGACCGCGGCGATGCCGAGAGAGGCGTTGTCCCCAAAAAGATTCGCCATGACGCGCCCGGAGAAGAAGCCTTCGTAGCGGACGGACGCAACCGAGAACAGCGCGACGAGCACAATAGCCGTCGCGGCCAACGGGAGGTGTTGGGAGCGCAGCCGGGCCTTCATGACGTCCTCCTTGCGAAGATGCCGCCGAGTTGCTGCCGGAACTGTGCCGATTGCAGCAGGCACACGGCGACGATCACCACAGCCTTGGGCACGGGCGCGACAGCCGGCGGCACGCCGAGATTGTACATCGTGGTGGTTAACGTCTGGATGAGCAGCGCGCCGATGACGGAGCCGATGAGCGTGAAGCGTCCGCCGGTGAGTGCCGTGCCACCGACAACGACGGCGAAGATGGCGTCGAGCTCCAGCATCTCGCCGACGCGGCTGGAGTCGGCGGCTTTGATGTTCGATGTGGCAATCACGCCGGCGATGCCCGCGCACAGCCCGCTGAAGGCGTAGATGACGACTTTGACGACCGAGGTGTTGATGCCGCAAAAGCGCGCGGCCTTCTCGTTGTCGCCGACAGATTCGAGGAACAGCCCGATGGCAGTTTTGCGAGTGACCATCAGTGTCAGCGCCAGCATCACGGCGACGATCAGGACGGTGAACGGGAGCGCGAGGAGATGGCCGTTGCCGACGAAAACAAGCGGTGCGTGCTCGAAGGTGATGATTTGTCCGCCGGTGATCAGCATCGCGATGCCGCGTCCCGCGACCATCAGGATCAAAGTGGCGATGATGGGTTGAATGCCGACGACGGCGACGAGCAGGCCATTCGCCATGCCGGTGATGGCGGTCAAGGCCAGCGTGGCGGCGATTACGGCAGCGAACGGCAGCACCGTTTGCGTTACCAGCAGAGCGGCGACCGCGCCGGCGATGGCCATGAGCGAACCGACCGACAAATCCACGCCGCCCGTGGCGATAATCAACGTCATGCCGATGGAGAGCAGCATCACCTTGGAACCCTGGTTCAGGATGTCCACGAGCGTGCCGTAGAGGTGGCCCTCGCGCATCTCGAGTCGGAAGAATCCGGGCGCGGAAATGGCATTGAAGGCGAGCAATGCCGCCAGGCCCAGCACCGGCCAGAGCACCGAAGCGCCTTGGAACCGCGGACGAATTCTAGCGAGCGGATCACTCATCGTGATGAGCTATGACGTTCATGATGCGGTTCGCCTGCACGTCGGCGCCGGAGAGTTCGCCAATCTTCCGGCGGTCGCGCAGCACGGCCACCCGCTGGCAGGTGCGGACGACTTCCTCGACATCGGAGGAGATGAACAGGACGGCCATGCCTTGGGCGCGCAACGAGTGAACGAGTTTCTCGATCTCGGCCTTGGCGCCGACATCGATGCCGCGAGTCGGCTCGTCAAGAATGATCAGCTTCGGCTGCATCGAGAGCCAGCGGGCGAGGAGAACCTTTTGCTGGTTGCCACCGGAGAGATGCATGACGGGCGTCTCGGCGCTGGCAGTTTTGATGTTCAAAGCACGGATGTAATGCGCGGCGATGGCGTCCTGTTCCTTGCGCCGCAGCAATCGCAGCGGGCCGCGGCAGGCTTGCAGGGCGAGGATCACATTCTCGCGCACGGAGAGATGCGGGATGATGCCTTCGCTCTTCCGGTCTTCCGAACAGAAGGCCAGCCCGTGTTTCACGGCTTGCCGCGGGGAACGAATGGAAGCCGCCTGACCGGCAATCTTGAGGCTGCCGCTGTCCGGCGGAGAGACGCCGAAGAGCATCTTGGCGGTTTCGGTGCGGCCGGACCCGAGCAAGCCGCCGAGGCCGACGACTTCGCCGGGCGCGACGGAGAGGTCAATCCCGTGCATCACGCCGCGCTTGCCGATACCACGCGCTTCAAGAAACGGCGTCTGCCCTGCCGGGGCGCCGCTCGCCGCTTCGGTTTCTTCACGCAGATGTTGAAGTTCCTCGAACGTGCGGCCCAGCATCGCGCCGATGAGTTTGAGGCGCGGCAGTTCTGTGGCGCGGTATTCGCCGACGAACGTTCCGTTGCGCAGCACCGTGATCCAATCGGCCACCGCGTAGACTTGATCGAGGAAATGCGTGACGAACAGAAGCGCCATGCCTTCGCCGCGGAGTTGGCGTAGAATCCCGAAGAGAAACTCCACCTCGCGTTCGTCGAGGCTGGAGGTGGGTTCGTCGAGGACCAGCAACCTGGCCTTGATATCGAGCGCGCGCGCGATGGCGACGAGCTGCTGCTGGGCCATCGAGCAGGAACCGAGCGGCTGGCTGACGTCGAGCTTCAAGCCCAGCCGGGCCAGCGCCGCTTCCGCGCGCTGCTTCATGGCCCTCTTCCGAAGGAAGCCGAACGTTGTCGGCTGCCGGCCGAGCAGAATGTTGTCTGCAAGGGAGAGCGTGGGGACGAGATTGATCTCCTGATACACCGTGCTGATGCCAGCGGCTTCGGCCTCACGGGGCGACCGGGGGGCGATCCCTTTGCCGTCGAACTCGATTCCGCCATCGTCCGGCGTGTAAACGCCCGTGAGCACCTTGATGAGCGTCGATTTGCCAGCGCCGTTCTCGCCCATCAGCGCATGAATCTCGCCGGGCCGCAGCGTCAAGCCGACGCCGTCCAGGGCCTTCACGCCGCCAAAGGCTTTGGTGACGTTCCGCACTCTGAGGATGGGCTCGCTCATCGCGAAACTATTTCAACACGCGCGCGCCTCCAGCCGGACGCGACACAAACATCGTGGCTTCAAGCCCGGTCCTGGCGCGATAAGCCTCACCGATGTGATGGCGGATGCCTTCCACGGCCCGCGTCTCAACCAGGCTGACCGTGCAGCCACCGAAGCCACCGCCGGTCATGCGGCTTCCAAAGACGCCGGCTTTCTCGCCGAGCTGGCGCGCGAGTTCCACCAGCAAATCCAATTCGCCGCAACTGACCTCGAAGTCGTCCCGCAACGAGTCGTGGCTCGCATACATCAGCTGTCCGAGCTTCGGCGCATTACCCGCGCGTATCTCGCGCGCGGCTTGAGTCGTGCGCGCATTCTCGGAAATCACATGTCGGGCGCGGCGGAAGATGACTGGCGTCATGCGGCCTTTCGTCGATTCCAGTTGCGGCATGCCCGCATCGCGGAGGGAGGGCAGGGCGAGCAGACGGGCGGCGCTCTCGCACTGGGCGCGGCGTTCGGCGTATTCGCCACCGCTGAGTTCGTGTTTCACGTTGGAGTTGATGATCAGCACCGAAAGTTCGGGGTTCGCCAGCGGAACGAGATCCGTCGTGCGCGAGCGGCAGTCGAGCAGCAGCAGATGACCCTCCTTCGCCATGATCGAGGTGAACTGATCCATGATGCCGCACGGGACGCCGGCGAATTCGTGCTCGGCCTTCTGGCAGAGCATCGCCTTTTCCACCGGGTCGAGCAGGAGGCCCGTGACGGCTTCCAGCAATGTCGCGGTGGCGACCTCGAGCGCGGCGCTGCTGGAAAGTCCGCCCCCGAGCGGGACATCGGAATCAATCAGCGCGTCGAAGCCGACGAAGGTTGCTCCCAAACGCTGGAAGCCGGCGACCACGCCGCGCGCGTAATTCGACCAGGCCGGCTCGCCGCGTTCGATCGGCCTGCTCAGCTCCAGCAGGGCTTCGCCCTTCGTGGTCGCGCTGCGCAGCGTGATGCGACGGTGCTCGTTCGGGGCCGCCGCGATGACCGTTGATCGCTCGATGGCCATCGGGAGCACAAAGCCATCGTTGTAGTCGGTGTGTTCGCCGATGAGATTGACGCGGCCCGGCGCGGCGACAAGCCACTGGGGCGCGCGCCCGAAGAATGTGGCGAAACTTTTAGCAGCGCGGGCGGAGAGGGATTCCAGCGACATGACGCGTTACTTCGCCGGTAACAGCTCCACCACGCCCACGTCGATGTATTGGCCGCCGGTCGTCTGATGACAATGCACCGCGATGACGTTTCGATCCGGGCGCATCGATTTCGCGGCTTCGGTCGAAACATCGAACTCCTGGTAATCACCGATGTGTCCCGGCGCCTTCACCGCCAGCACGCCGTTGAGGTAAACTTCGGCATCCTCGTCGTGATTCATGATGACGCGCAAGTCACGCGCCGCCGCATCGGGCGCGTCGAACTCGCGCCGCAACCAGAGGTCCGGCGTTTTCCATTCCGTGCCGATGATGGAACCGGGCGTGCCAGCCGTGCCAAAGCCGGCGCGGCCTTCCTTCCACGCACCCGCGTCGAACCCGGGCTTCGGCCAGTCGCCGTCCGGTTTCTCCGACGTGTAGCGCCATGTCACGCCGACATGCTGCGCGGCCGTGGCCGAGAGGACGCGCTGCGCCGGTGCGGGCGGAAACTGGAAACGGTTCGCCTTCGCCACCGTCGCGACCGGCATCTTCACCATCGCGCGGTCGTACGTCATGAGGCCGTTGATCTCGACCTCGACGTCCGTGGTCTGCGTGTAAATCGCGGCGGACAGACCCTTGTCTTCGATCATCGGATGAAGCTTCTGGAGCAGATTCACGTAGGCCCTCGTGAGCGTCTCCGCGTTGGTGAAGCTGCGATAGCCCCAGTTCTTTTCGTTCTGCCACGTGTGCCCTTTGACGGGCAGGCCAAGGCCGCCGAATTCGCCGAGCACCATCGCGCGATCCGCCACCACCGCCGGTGCGCCCGGACCGGGATACTGGTGATGATCGATGATGTCGCCCGCCGGGAAATGATTGCCGCCGCTCGCGCCGTCGATGAGCCGCGTGGGGTCAAGCTGCTTGGCGAGATTCAAGATGCGCACGGTGTCGAACTGCCCCCAGCCTTCGTTGAACGGCACCCAGACGACAATGCTGGGATGATTGTAAAGCCCGTCGAAGAGCGTCCTGAGCTCGCGCTCATAAATTGCCGTGGACTCCGGCGTACGTTTCATCTCCTCGCCGTCGTAGCCGCTGGGGCCCTTCCAATGCGCGCTCTTGTCGCCGCTCGGCATGTCCTGCCAGACGAGCAGGCCGAGCTTGTCGCACCAGTAATACCAGCGCTCCGGCTCCACCTTCACGTGTTTGCGCGCCATGTTGAAGCCGAGCTGCTTTGTCATTTCGATATCGTAGCGTAACGCCTCGTCCGTGGGCGCGGTGTATAAGCCGTCCGGCCAGAAGCCCTGATCAAGCGGGCCAAGCTGGAAGTAATTCGTGTTGTTCAACTGCATCCGCAGGCGGCCCTGAGCGTCGCGGGCCATCGAGATTTTGCGCATCGCGAAGTAGCTCTCGATCTCGTCGATGATTGTTCCATCGCGCCGCAGAGCGATCTTGAGGCGGTAGAGGAAAGGAGACTCGGGACTCCAGAGCTTCGCTTTGGGGATGGGGAGTTGGAAGGTCGCTCCGCGGTTGCCTTGGGCTGAGGAAATCTTTTTCCCGGCCGCGAAAGCGGTCGCTTCGACCGTGAATCGTCCCTCCGCCTTGTCGCCTCCCGCCATGATGTTGAGCGCGCCCGCATCCACGTCCGGGGTTAATTGCAGGCGCATGATGGCGGCACCATCCACCGGTTCCAGCCACACCGTCTGCCAGATGCCGCTCGTGGGCGTGTACCAGATGCCGCCGGGCTTGCGCACTTGTTTGCCGCGCGGTTGCGGGCCGGCGTCGGTCGGGTCCCAAACGCTCACTACGATTTCGTTTTCGCCTTTCGCGTGCAGCGTATCGGTGATGTCGAAGCTGAAGCCATCGTAGCCGCCCTGATGTTTGCCGACTTCCTTGCCGTTGATCCACACGGTCGACTCCCAATCCACCGCTCCGAACTTTAACAGCACCCGACGTTTACCCTGCCACCCGCGCGGGATGACGAACTTGCGCGCATACCACAGCCGCTGGTTCTCGTTCAAGTCCTTCCGCACGCCGGAAAGCGCGGACTGGATCGGGAACGGCACGAGAATCTTCCCCGCCCATTGTGTCGGAGTCGGCGAGTCCTTCTCCGTGATGGTGTAATCCCATAGCCCGTTGAGGTTCTGCCAATCCTCTCGCACCATTTGCGGGCGCGGATATTCCGGCAGCACCTTCGAGGGCTTCACGTCCTTGGCCCACCTGGTCATGAGCGGCCCGGCGGCGGGCTGCCACGCCGGTTGAGCTCCCGGGCACGGGCAGCTGAATACCAACAGGGCAGAGGCGCAGAGCAACTGTCCACGCCGACTGAATCTCTTGGGAAAGCAAGGGGGGTTCATGCGCCCAGTGTAGCAGGGCGTTGCTGACGGGCAATGAAAGAACCAGCCGCCCCAGCGGCGCGGACGTGCCGCTTCCTTTGAGAGTTGGCCGGGCATGCAACCAGGTCGGTGCAACGGAGACGAAACAGAATCCGTTTTATGGCGATGGAAACCATTCCGTGGTGATGTTGCGCGGCGTCAGTCCTTCCACACTTCCAATTCGGTCAGACCGCTGCGGGCTTTGCCTTGGTGGGTGAAGACGACGCGGAGTTTCGCCGTGGTGACTTTGGTAAAGGTAAGCGTGTTGAGGGCGCTGCCGGTCGGGGCGGCGGGTTTTGTCACCTGGCTGGCGGCATCCCGTCATTCGTCCCCGGCCAGATGCGGGATGGAGCAGGCCGCGGGTGGCTGGACGCCGCCGCGGTCGTCGTAGAGGTAAAGCTCCACGCGGCCGACCTCCTTCGGCGCGCCGAACCGACGCTTCCGCCGCGGCACCCGCGGCGCGGCGCAACATTTGGGCAAGAGGTGTGTGTGGCATATTGCTTGGCGGTTCGGGACATTAGCCGAAACGGACGCTTACTTCAAGTTAGAAGCCGCTAAAGCATCGAGGCGATGGCGTTGTTCACGCCGAGGAACTGGTGATTCTGCCCGATGATTTTCACCAGCCCGGCCTTGTGCTCCGAGAACAGCGTGAAATTCTCCACCAGGTCGAGCAGGCGCGTCCGGTCGCACGTCCCGCGCAGCATCACCTCCAGCGACACCCGGCGCGGCTCGTCCTCGCGCTCGATGCGTTTCCACTCGAAGAACCGCTCCCAATCCGCCGTGAGCGAGCCGACGCGGCTGTCCGTGCCGTTCGAGGCGATGAGCAGC
>CAZIFU010000117.1:0-11638 GCA_964539075.1 uncultured Verrucomicrobiota bacterium
AGATTTCCCCGACGAACTACGCCGTCTGCCAGGCCGACCTCCTCATCAAGAATGACAAGCAGGCCAAGGTGACCCTCGGCAACTCGCTCATCCCGCACGACCCGCACAGCAAGGAGCCGGGCGACCAGTGGCCGGAGCCCAGGTGGCGCTTCAACCGGATGCTGAGCAATCCGCCCTTCGGCGTCACCTGGGGCGGAAAGGACGGCTACGAGAAAGAAGCCCGCAAGCTGGAGCAGACCCGCTACCGGGCCGGGATGCCCCGCGTGAATGACGGCGCGCTGCTCTTCCTGGAAACCATGCTGGCCAAGATGGCCCCGACCGAGGAAGGCGGCAGCCGCATCGCCATCCTCTTCAATGGCTCGCCCCTCTCCAATGGCGACTGCGGTTCCGGCGAGAGCGAAATCCGCCGCTGGATTCTGGAAAACGACTGGCTCGACGCCATCGTCATGCTGCCCGACCAGCTCTTTTACAACACCGGCATCTTCACCTACATCTGGCTGCTGCGAAATGACAAACCCGCCAGCCATCGCGGGCGCGTGATGCTCATTGATGCGCGGAAGCAATTCGAGAAGGAGCCAAAAGCCTTCGCCAACAAACGCAACCGCATGACGGACGCTCACCGCCAGTGGATTGAGGCGCGCTACGAGAAAGGCTGGGCCAAGGGCACCGCCGACGAGCACTTCAAAATCTTCCCGCGTGAAGACTTCTCCTATCACAAGGTCAGCGTCGTCTTCTGGCAGACCGATGAGCACGACAAGCCCGCGACCATCACCGAGCCTTACGAGAAGACATTCACCGCCGCGAACGTGAAGAAGGAACAGGACTTCCACGAGAGCGACCTGACCTTCCGCGTGCGGGTGAAGGTGAAGGGCAGGGAGAAGACCGTCGAGTTCACCGTCAAGGCAAAGGACAACGCCGCGAAGAAGTTCAATGAGGCGATGGCCGATGCCGACGAAACGCTCTCCGTCGAATGGACGCACCGGCACTACGTCGCGGACGACGAATACATCCCGCACGGCGAGGACATCGAGGCGTTCCTGAAACGGGAAATCGCCAAGCCGATCATCCGCTGGGCAGACAGCCCGCAGCTTGGTTACGAAATCCTGCCGAACAAATACTTCTACCGCTACCAGCCACCCACGCCCGCGAAGGACTTGCTCGCGGAGTTCTGGAAGCTGGAGAAGGACGCGGAGAAGATGGTCAACCAGCTAGAAGGGGGAGTCGCTTCCCGATGAAACCGTTTCCTGCCAATTGGAAAGCAGACCGACTGAAAGATGTGTGCTCGGTCAACCGAATGGCGTTGCCTGCTGGCACCGACCCAGATTTCGAGTTCCCGTATCTTGAGATTTCGAATGTCGATTACTTTGGGATTGTTGACCCTGCTGCAATAGAGCGACTTCGCTTTGAAGACGCTCCATCCCGTGCTCGCCGACTTGTCTTCACCAATTGCACAATCATCTCCTCGGTTCGTCCAAACCTTCAGGCAGTTGCGTTCTTTTCGAATGTGCCTGAGGGGCTGATTTGTTCGACGGGTTTTAACGTGGTTTGCCCAGATGAGAACAAGCTCTGGCCCAAGTTTGCCTATTACGTGCTCATATCCGACTACGCACGCCAGCACTTCGAGGCAACTGCTACGGGAGTCGGGTATCCAGCCGTCGGTGACAAAGACTTTGGAGCCCTCGTGTTACCGCTGCCCACTTTGAACGAGCAAAAGCAGATCACCTCATACTTGGACAATAGCTGTGGTGTGATTGATGGAGTTACCTCTCTCTACAAGAGTGGGGACGATGGTGCCCGTCCGAAAGGTGTTCTCAATCGCCAGATGGACACCCTTTTCGCCTACCGCAAGTCGTTGATTCACGAATGCGTCACCGGCCAGCGGCGGGTCACGGAGGCGGACATCAACCGGGTCAAAGCGCATCCCGCATGAGCACGAAACCATCCAAGGAGCTGGCACGACGGACGGCTGTGAAACCGGCGAAGCGACCCACCACCCGCGCGCTGCTGATGGCCGTGCGGGAACTGATCGTGCAGGCGCGTGCCGGAGTGGCGCGGGCGGAGTATGGAGTGCGGATTGTCGCCGCACTGGGGCGACAATTGGGCTGCGCGGAACCCCACCCTCGGCCACAATGAATGGCAACATGAGCGCGAAATCTTCCAAAACATTAGCCAGGCGGTCCGCCGCCAAGCCGACGAAGCGGCCCGCCGCCCGCGCGCTGCTGATGGACGTGCGGGAACTGATCGTGCAGGCACGCGAAAGTGTCGCGCGGACGGTGGACGCTGGTCTGGCGCTGCACTACTGGCAAGTGGGGCGGCGCATCCGGCAGGACATCCTGAAGAAGGAGCGGGCGGAGTATGGGGCGGAGATTGTCGTGACGCTGTCACGACAATTGGAAAAAGAGTTTGGCCGGGGCTACGCGGAAAAAAATCTGCGCCGGATGGTTCAGTTTGCGGAAAGTTTCCCGGAAGCAAAGATTGTCGTGACGCTGTCACGACAATTGGGCTGAACCGCGCAGCGTCCAGAAAGCAAATTCCTATCAGTAACAAAGTCCACGTCCACGATTTCCAGGCCACGGTGCTGCACCTCCTCGGCATTGACCACGAACGCCTCACCTACAAGTTCCAGGGCCGCCACTACCGGCTCACTGACGTGCATGGGCATGTGGTGAAGGATGTGATCGTCTAACCTCAACGTATGAAACTGAATTCATTCACGAAGCTTGTTCGCCTCTCCGGAGTCGCGTTCCTGATTATTCTTTCCCCTAGCGTTGGGGTGTTCGCTGCAGAAACAGGGTTCGTCAACTTGTTCAACGGCCGAGACATGTCGGGGTGGGAAGGAGACCTGAAGGTCTGGTCCGTCAAGAACGGGGCCATCCAAGGCTCAACCGACATCAAAAAGCCCAAAGACGTTTACCTGATTTGGCGCGGCGGTTTCGTGGACAATTTTGAACTGCGGTTTTCCTGCCGCATCCTTCCAGGCTCTCCGCCTCCTCATCCAGACTACCAAGGGAACATTGGTGTGAAATTTCGTGGGACGATTTTGGAAAGCAATGGCGTGGGCGGATACTCGATGGTAATCGAAGGCCTGAAACGAAACAGCCGGGTTTTTCACGGAATCCTCTCAGAGGATGAGGACCGCAAGACGTTGTCCTTCCCGGACACAGCCTTGGGACGAAAAACGATTGCCCGCGCGGGTGGCAGCCCCAACCAGGTAGACTACGGCGTCGCAGTCAACACGCTTGGCGAGATCAAGGCTGCCTTCAAGACGAACGACTGGAACGAAGTTACCATTATCGCCCAGGGCAACCACATCGTCGAAAAGGTCAATGGTGTGGTCACAGCCGATTTCACCGACGAGAACCCGGTAAAGCGCAAGCTCTCCGGCTTGTTGGCGCTAAAACTTTACATCAACACGGGCCCAACAGTGACTGCGGAGTTCAAAGACATTCGCCTCAAACGACTGGCGGTTTCGGCCCAACCGAGCGTGTTAGCTCAAGTTCGTGGCGGGCTCGCATCTGGTTCTGACATGACCGTCAAGAGCGAGGTGCGTCTGTTCAGCGGCAACGACCTGAACCAGTTTTACGTTTGGCGGCAGGACCAAGGGGTCAACCGCGACCCAGATCAGGTATTCACCGTTCGTGATGGTTTACTACGCGTCAACGTGCCGGGCGCATTCGCTGGCCGAGGTAGCATTGGCTATCTGGTAACCAAAGCGTCGTTTGCTAACTACAAGTTGGTCGCTGAGTTCAAATGGGGCGGGACTTCGACCAACCGCAACAGCGGCATATTCGTTCACAGCAATCCGCCAGAGACCGGACCCTTGAAGTGCATTGAGGTCGACATGGCTCAGGACGGAACCGGGGCCATCGTGCTCATTGGCGACGCCCAGTTGAGTGTCGGTGGAGAGACAAAGACTGGGTTTAGCGGGTTTAAGCCCACGAAAGAGGCAATGGAAAAGCCCTTGGGCGAGTGGAACACCTGCGAGATTATCTGTAGTGGTAGAAAGTTGACCGTAAGTTTCAACGGCAAACTTTCCACTGAGGCGACCGCTTCGAGTCTGACGAACGGCAGAATCTTGATCCAAGCCAAGCGTGGAGAGATTTTCTTCCGCCGGATAGACCTTTATCCACTGGAGAAATGAGCAATGGAATTTACTAGCGATCCTTTCTCGCCCACATGCTGAACCGCGCAGCGTCCAGAAAGCAAATTCCTATCAGTTCTTCGCCCTCGTCCAGCTCATCAAGGACGGCGGCGCGGCCACCGAAACCATCAGCACGGACCTCGGCATCATCGGCACCGAAGTGACCGGCCCGGATATGAACACCATCCAGCCGGTGATCGACGCGCTCATCACCGCCAACCATGTGAACGTGAAATGGGGCTGGGGCGGCAACCGCGCGTTCCTCGACCAGATCGAAATCCAGGTGGACCGCGGCACCGGCGCGGGCTTCGTGGTGCTGACTTTCGACACGACGCCCAATTACAACGACACGCAACCCTTCCCCGCCACGCCAGCCATCTGGACCTACCGCGCCATCTACCGCGTGGGCGACCAGCAGGTGGGCGTGTGGAGTAATCCGGTGACGGTCACGGTGCCGGGGTGACCATTTGAAACCGGACGAAATCAAAAAAAACTTGATTCAACCCTGTCTGATAAGGAGAAGGAAATACCATGAAAACAAATCTCACAATCATCAAATGTCTGACGGTTCTGATGTGGGGGTTTTCAAACCTGGTTCAGGCGCAAAATATTCCTGTCGCTCATTGGATTAATGACGCCGGGCTGAACGTAACCAACGTTCTGAACACCAACGGCGTTTTCATCACCGACTTCAAGGCGCACAATGATTTGAAGGTGACCCGCCTCACTGCTAATCCGATAGGGTCGTCCATTGATGTATTCGGCGGTGCAACGCCGGGAAACAACCCGGCGTATCTGACAAATTTTGTGGGTATGACGAACAACGGGACGGGTGATGGAATTGCAGGTGACATTATTGATTTGAACACAACCTTAGATTCCACCGGAACGTTGCAGTTTGATTTTCTTATCCCGTTGACTTCGCAAGATCGCATCTTGTTTGTAGATGTGGATGGAACGGAACAATATTTATTGCAAGCCTATGTCATCAACGGTTCGTCCACCAACCAAGTGAGCTTCGCGAGTTGGCCCACGAATAATTTTTCCGGAACGACAGGGATACTCCCGAATTCGAATTGGCCGGTGTGGAATCCAACTACGGGGACTTTAATTTCAGGAATTGCGGGTAACCTGAACCGTGAACTTTTCGTTTTGACGCCGGCGCAAAATATCAATCGGCTTGTACTCACCAAGCAAAGCGGGAATGCAGCAAGTATGGGAATTACGTTTTTATCCCTCCAGCTAGGCCCATCGTTATCAATTCCAAACACCAACATCAATGAGCAAGCATTGTGGCAATATACGCCCACCGTCAGTGGTAGTGGCTACACCTTTGGGTTGTCAAATGCACCCACGGGGATGTCGGTTGATACAAACAGCGGCATGATTTCGTGGGTGCCCACAGAGACACAGGGACCAAGCACCAATGTCAACATAACCTATGCAGTCTATCAATCCGGTTTCGCGATGGCTTGGACTAACTTCACCGTCATCGTCAACGAAGTGAATGTGGCTCCGGTCTTGTATGTTCCCGGCACGCAAACAATTTATGCCACCACCACGTTGACCGTCACCAACACGGCCACGGATCAGGATATTCCGACTAATTCGCTCACGTTTGCCATCGTCACTGCGCCGTCTGGTGTGGCGCTCGACGTCGAAACTGGCGTCCTGACCTGGACGCCGACTGTGGGCCAGGTCGGCACAAACATCATCACCGTGAGCGTGACGGACAACAATCCCTGGGCGGTGAACAGCCAGCAATTGAGCGTGACCAACAGCTTCCTGGTGGTGGTGCAGGCGTTGACACCGCCGTCCTTCACGCAAACGCCAGTGAGCCAAATCCTCGCTGCCGGGCTTGGCTTTATGTTCACCGCGCAGGCCACGGGCTTTCCCCCGCCGACGTATCAATGGCAGTTCTCGATCAATGGGGTGAGTTATGCGGACATCAGCGGAGCCACGGGAGGGAGCTATTCGCTCGGCTCCTCCGGCCTGACGAACATCGGCTACTACCGGGTGGTAGCCGCCAATTCGCAAGGCACCAACATCGGCACCGGCGTCAGCCTGACGTTCCTGAATCTGAATATGTATGCCGGGCTGGAAATCGTCGGCCCGATTGGCGCGAACTACAATATTCAGGCCAACTCAAACATGAACGGGAGCAACTGGACGACGGTGACGAACATCTCACTGCCGACGCAGCCGTATTATTGGATTGATTACACCTCGCCCACGAACTCGAAGCAGTTTTATCGGGCGCTGCCGCAGTAGTTTTCCTCTCGGGTGAGGGGGCGGGCCGTTCCGGTCGGTGGGTCAGCCGGGACGGCCCGCTGTTTTGTGTACTGTCCAAACGAGGGAAAAACTTCGACAATTGCGCGTCTTGATTTATCCGCTGGGTGCCATAGTTTCCCTCCCTCGAATATGCAATTAGACAACGAAGAAATCCGCCACCGGGGTGCGGAGGCGGTGATGACACCGGAGTTGGAACGGCTGCTGGACGAGGGGTTGGAAAATCTGGATCAAGCCAGGACCACCGACGAATGGCGCCGCCGGTCATGATCCGGGCGAGGTTCAGCCGTCCCCGGCAATGCGCACGCGATCAAACGGGTTGCAGTGGGATTTTTTCCAGAGCCGTCCTGGGCAGACGTCCGAGGCGGACGGCGCGTTCCACGGCTTTGCGCGCGTAGTGGTGATGCTCCCGCGCCCCGGCCAGCAAGCCTTCCACTCCAATGTCAGCGTCGAGTTCCGGCCAAAAGACTGACGAGCCGTTGATTTCGAAACGTCCGCGTTCCTCGGCCGTGGCCAGCGCCAGTGTCGGATAAAAAGCCACCGGCACGCTGATAAACCGCCCGTCTTCCAGATGGAAGCCAAGCAACTGAACCGCGCAGCGTCCAGAAAGCAAATTCCTATCAGTAACTACGCGACACGTGACACATTCGGGCTTGACAGTCTATCTCGGCGGCGATACTGAGGATTGAAATGAGCCAGATGCAACACCTATTAGCCTCCCTAGCCACAGCCGCAGCGATTGCTTTAGTCGGCTGCGCCAGCAGCGGCGGATCGGACACCAAGATATACCACACAACTTTTGGATACAGCTTCAAAAGCTCAAGCCAACAAGAAGTTGTAAGAGAGAATTGGCCGAGGCTAAATCAAGGCATGATGGCTTCACGGGTAATCCATCTTCTTGGTATTCCGTGCGGCGTCGCTACAGAAGCCTACCTTAGAACAGGCTCCATGGGTGATATCGATTACGGTGGCAACCTGCTCAAATTCCGCAATGGAAGGTTGACCGAATTCTCTGCGGGAGTATCACCTGCACCCGGTCGAGATTATCAGACCACCAGAACCATCAAGGAAAAAAACAAGGTTGCCTCTGAGAAGGAACCGCCTCCGCAAGCCGGAGTTAAATCGCAGGATCAACTTCCTCTCGATGGTAAGATCGACTCTATTGATGGCGTTGCTGAAACCATTACGGTCGAAAGAAAGATAATTCAAATCATGCCCAAGACGGAGATCTATAACAGCGACAATCGGGGGGTCACGTTTGATGATTTCGTGATAGGCGGCCAAGTTAGCATTGATTACACAAAAGGAGAGGATGGCAAACCGACAGCGTACAAAGTAGTCTTCGGATTGCGGCAATTTACCGTTGACAATAAGCTTTCGGCTATTGACAAAGCTGCCAAAACCATGACCGTCGGGGAAAAGATAATTCAAATCACGGACGCGACGAAGATGATAAGACGGAACAATCCAGCCACAATTGATGATTTCGAGGTTGGAGAGCCTGTTTACGTCTACTTCACAAATGAAAGAAACAATGAGTTGATTGCCGTATCCGTGAGGTTAGGTAGACTTGGGCTTGTTGGTAAGGTCAACGCCATTAACAAAGCTGCTAAAACTATGGTGGTCGGGGAACAGACAATTCAAGTCACGGACACGACAAAGATTTCGAGGGGGAAAACACGGGGGAGGTTCACTGATTTTATGGTGGGCGATGTGGTTAATATTTCTTACGGAAAGGGGAACGACAATAAACTTGAAGCGTTTTCGATTAGCTACGGCCGATTGCCTTCCAAGAAGTCTCGTTGAAAGATCAACTCATAAAGGAGTAGCTGTTATTACTTCATAACGCGGCGTGGTTCACTCATCCGTCATGGCCTGCAAGTTCGCCGATTGAAAACATGAACCGCGCAGCGTCCAGAAAGCAAATTCCTATCAGTTAGTTAATGCCATTGAAGGCACCATTCTGGCCATAACTCCCATCATCATAATTACGTTTAAAGCTACAATTTGCCAAAAAGGCACCGGGGTTAAATTGGTGTAAACCACCACTGAACCGCGCAGCGTCCAGAAAGCAAATTCCTATCAGTAATCTCGGCAGCAATTTCGTGAACATTGGCACTTATGTTGCCGTCGCGGTCGCGTTGGTGATCGGATCACTGCTCAAACCAAAACGTGAAAATGTCTGACGGAACCATTGCTATGAATCTATCATCCATGCTGACCAATCATCCCGTCTGGGGACTGCTCACCTTGGCGGTGCTCGTATGGTATTCGACCATCACGGTGTACGTGGGCATCCGTGGCGCGTTCGATATCAAACACATGTTGCGCAAGTTGAAGCAAAACCAGGAAGCGGATGATGCGGCGGCCCGGGGGCGCGACTCAAAGTGATTACCCGGGAACTCGGAAGCCACGCGGGCAAACAAAAAGCGAGTTAAGCGTATGTGTTGTTTTTCCCAACCGGTCATTTCCGTCAGCGCCACCAATATCTTCGCCCGGGGCGGCAAAGATGGTCGGCAGTTCTTGGCTTACAGCATGACTGTCAATGCTGAGAAGGAACTGGCCATGGTGCTGCCGTTGCCAGTGAAGGCCGGCACGGATGAGAAGGCTGTGAGCTTCATTGATCTGAGCGGTTACCCGGACTTTTTTGCCGATCTACTCAAGGGATTTCCGGTGCAAACGAAGAGAGCTTGGTCACTCGGGCGGACAAGGTCCGCGTCAGTAGTCGCGGAATCAACCTTGAAAGTCGTCAGAGTTGGCAATTTTGAAGCTTCCTTCGTGCCCACGTTGAAAGATTTCTCCCGACTCGACGAACGATTTCGCATTTCGGACGACGCGTGGAAAAAGCTGCCGCAGTATCGTGACTATGGTTTCGCTGTCTTCAAGTTGAAATCCGGCGAGATGACTGTACACCCCATGGCGTTTTCTTTTCCGCGCCGCGATCCGAGAACATTGTTCTTCCCGACGGTTCACATCCACGACGGCGAAGTGCATCCGAAAGCGGAATTTGATCATACGCTTTATTGCCAACCGCACGAACATGAGCCATTGCAAGTCCGGGACTGGCGGGAATCGCCCGGCAATGCCGGCCGGTTCATGAAGGTGGACCAGACGAAGGGATTAATCACCCCTGAACCGCATTGCTACCAGAAAAAGTTGCGCGGCATGCTTGCCAATCGCGACACACTCGTCGCGGTTGCGGCATAATTGCGCAGTCACCCCGGACCAAAGAGAAATCACGTCCGATAGATTTGCATTCGCTGGCGTCGGGCGTGGCCGAACTTTGGTCACGGGCCGGTGGAGCAAAGCCGTTTCGACCGTCTTTCGGACTTGCTTACACCGCGTGTGAAATAAATCCTGAACCGCGCAGCGTCCAGAAAGCAAATTCCTATCAGTTGCCCGACGAGATCGACCCGGCCGTCCTGCTGGCCGAAGTCGACGCCCTGTAGTGGACAAATCAATCCGGTAGATTTGTCCGCGGACAAATCTACCGGATTGATTTGTCCACTGGCCTGGCTTTTGCATGGTCATCGGGCATGGTGAGACCGCTGAAGGTGCTGGCCCCCCTTGGGGACGATCCCAAGGCCCTGGCCCTGCTGCTGTTGCCGCTGGCGGCCGCCAGGCCCCTCCTCGTCACCCTGTTCCATGTCGGAAAGGGCGGAAAAATCCACGAAGCCGAGCGGATTTTCAGGGGGATGGGGATGGAAGCCGAGGGACGGGAGGGGAAGGGCGAGCCGGCGACTGAAATCGCGGCCTTCGCCCGGACGGGCCGCTTCGACCTCCTGGCCATGATCAGCCACGGACGTCGCGGCCTCAAACGCGTCTTCCTCGGCAGCGTCGCCGAGCAGGTCCTGCGGCATACGAAGACCCCCCTGCTCCTCGCCCATGCGAAGATCAGCCCCGGCCCCTGGCACCTCATCGCGGCGGCCGTCGACGGCTCCCCCGAGTCCGAACGCGTCCTCGCGACGGCTGCGCGCTCACTCGAGCCGTTGGCGTCGTTGCAAATCCCGAACGTTCGCGCCGCGTTGAACCGCCTTCTCGAGGATCCCGTGCGAGCAGTGCGCATTGAGGCGGCGTGGGCTTTGCATTCGGAAGTTGATCCGCGTTCAACGGCCGGCGCAGACCTCGTTCATTACCTCCGCCAGAATGCCGACCAGCCGTCCGGCGCGTTGCAATTCGGAATTTTTCATTTGGACCGTAACGAGACGGAAACTGCCCTCAACTATTTTCGGCGCGCGGTGGATTGGGACGCCCACTCCGCGCCGTTTCATGACGCGCTGGCGATGGCACTGAACGCGCAAGGCAAGATGGACGAAGCCGCGAAGGAACTGGAAATCGCCTGCCGCCTTGCGCCGCGTGAAGCGGAGTATCGCTACAAATTCGCGCTCGCTCTGAACGAACTCGGGAAGCCTGCCGAAGCCACGACCGCGTTGGAGGAAGCGGTGAAGCTCGACCCGCAATTCGCCCGCGCCTGGTATAATCTCGGGCTGGCGTATTCTCAAACCGGACAATCCGACCGCGCTTTGGATGCGTTGATCCGCGCCGAATCCGTTGATGCGCTGTCCGCCCGGATTCCCTACGCCCGCGCGACGATTCTCGCCCGGCTCGGCCGCCATCGGGAAGCGCGGATCACGGCCCACCGCGCGTTGGAACTTGATCCCGCCTTTTCAGACGCAGCCATACTGCTTCAAAATCTCGAGGCAGAATCAAAATAAATTCTGTTGAGCGACGCCGTCATTGCGACGTCCTCGCGGATGAATCCGCGAGGTGCCGATGAATTCCTTGCGCTGACCTGCGCCCGTCGCGCAGGGCGTGGCGGATGAAGAAGACGCGTTCGGCGTTGGGCACGCTCAGCTTGTGGCTGATGACGTCGCGCGGCAGGATATCGCGGTCGCCATAGACTTCCGTGCCGATGCGCCAGGGTTTGCCGTCGCCGCCCAGACCGCTGCGGCCAATCTCAAGCGAGCAACGGGGAGCGCACGCGCCCTCGCGCGCATCGGTCAGCGCCCCGCTGACCGAATCTGGCGGCGGGGGAAGATGGTTTCGACGAGGGCGTCGAAACCGACACGCGGGGCGCGTGTGCTACCCATTCATCTGCGTGGTGAGCGTGGGGTCGGCTTGCGGGAATTTCTCGAAGGCGAAGCGCGGAATCTTGGTGACGACGTAATCGATGCTCGGCTCGAAGCTCGCGGGGGTTTCGCGCGTGAT
>CAZIFU010000118.1:0-4393 GCA_964539075.1 uncultured Verrucomicrobiota bacterium
AGATTTCCCCGACGAACTACGCCGTCTGCCAGGCCGACCTCCTCATCAAGAATGACAAGCAGGCCAAGGTGACCCTCGGCAACTCGCTCATCCCGCACGACCCGCACAGCAAGGAGCCGGGCGACCAGTGGCCGGAGCCCAAATGGCGCTTCAACCGGATGCTGAGCAATCCGCCCTTCGGCGTCACCTGGGGCGGCAAGGACGGCTACGAAAAGGAAGCCCGCAAGCTGGAGCAGACCCGCTATCGGGCCGGGATGCCCCGCGTGAATGACGGCGCGCTGCTCTTTCTGGAAACCATGCTGGCGAAGATGGCCCCGCCCGAGGAAGGCGGCAGCCGCATCGCCATCCTCTTCAATGGCTCGCCCCTCTCGAATGGTGACTGCGGCTCCGGCGAGAGCGAAATCCGCCGCTGGATTCTGGAGAACGACTGGCTCGACGCCATCGTCATGCTGCCCGACCAGCTTTTCTACAACACCGGCATCTTCACCTACATCTGGCTGCTGCGAAACGACAAGCCCGCCAGCCATCGCGGGCGCGTGATGCTCATTGATGCGCGGAAGCAATTCGAGAGGGAGCCAAAAGCCTTCGCCAACAAGCGCAACCGCATGACGGACGCTCACCGCCAGTGGATTGAGGCGCGCTACGAGAAAGGCTGGGCCAAGGGCTACGCCGACGAGCACGTCAAAATCTTCCCGCGCGAAGACTTCTCCTATCACAAGGTCAGCGTCGTCTTCTGGCAGACCGATGAGCACGACAAGCCCGCCATCGTCACCGAGCCTTACGACAAGGCATTCACCGCGGCGAATGTGAAAAAGGAACAGGACTTCCACGAGAGCGACCTGACCTTCCGCGTGCGGGTGAAGGCGAAGGGCAGGGAGAGGACCGTCGAGTTCACCGTCAAGGCAAAGGACAACGCCGCGAAGAAGTTCAATGAGGCGATGGCCGATGCTGACGAAGCGCTCTCCGTCGAATGGACGCACCGGCATTACGTGCAGGACGACGAATACATCCCGCACGGCGAGGACATCGAGGCGTTCCTGAAACGGGAAATCGCCAAGCAAATCATCCGATGGGAGGAAACCAAGAAGGACGGCAAGACGATTCTTGGCTACGAAATCCTGCCGAACAAATACTTCTACCGCTACCAGCCGCCCACGCCCGCGAAGGACTTGCTGGCGGAGTTCTGGAAGCTGGAGAAGGACGCGGAGAAGATGTTGGAGGGATTGGCGAAATGAGCAGTCTTCACGACAGCTTCCTCGACGATCTGCCTGCCGGATGGAAATTCGACCGGTTCAAAGATGTCGTCTCTTTGCGCAACGAAAAGACGGATGAGGCGAGTGCAGATGAGGACTACCTCGAACTTGAAGACTTGGATTCCGGCACTGGACGAATCCTGAGCCGTCGGAACACGCTTGAGGTTGGCAGCGCGGTCACGCTCTTCAAGACGGGTGATGTGCTCTTCGGAAAGCTGCGACCCTACTTGGAAAAGTATTGGGTCGCCGAGTTTCACGGCAAATGCACGGGCGAGATTTTGGCGTTCAAGCCGCAGAGAATTGCAGGTCGCTTCCTCTTCTACTGCCTTGGGTCACGGTGGTTCATCGAGCGATGCAACGCGCTTGCCTATGGCGCAAAGATGCCTCGCGTCAGTTGGCCGACTCAACTGTCGCAATTCAACCTCCCGCTCCCGCCGCTGCCGGAGCAACAGCGCATCGCGGCGTATCTGGACGCGAGCTGCGCGGCGATTGACGCGGCGGTGGCCGCCAAACGCCGCCAACTCGAAACCCTCGATTCTCTCGCCAGCACCATCATCAATCACGCCGTCACGATGGGTTGCGAGAAGCATGATTCGTTTACATCAACCGGCATAGATTGGTTTCCAAAAATCCCCTCAAAATGGCGGGCCATCCGGTTCAAAAGCCTGTTCCGGCTCATTTACCGATACCCAACTTACTTCAACATCGAATACGTCCCTGAAGGAATCGCAGAGGTTCGCGGGGAGTCGTTGACGCCTAATGGGTTCATCGAGACGTTGCCCGACGAGCGTTATATTTCTCCGGAGACAGCAGCGCAATTTCCGCGAACAGAGTTGGCCCTCGGTGACATCGTCATGTCGGTGCGAGGAACGATGGGCAAGATCGGGTTGGTGGACGAAAGATATGTTGGCGCGAATATCACTGCCAACATGCTACGTCTCTCCCCCTACAAGCATCGTGTTACTGGGGAGTTCCTTCGCTGGCTCATGCGCAGCACATACTTCAACGAGGCCCTTAATTCCAGCGCACCACAGACGACAATAAAAACCATCACAATGCCCCAACTCGCAAAGCTGCGAGTCGCATTGCCTCCCAAGCTAGAACAAAGGCAAATATGCAAGTTCTTGGAGGAAAAGATTGGCGCAGTGAAGCGCCTTGTGGTCGGCATCGAAACCCAAATCGCCACCCTTACCGCCTACCGCAAGTCGCTGATTCACGAATGCGTCACCGGCCAGCGGCGGATCACGGAAGCGGATTTAGCAGCGGCAAGACGGGAAAAATCGCCCGCTTCGAGACAACACCAAATTTGATGTTGCCGGCTTATGGAGTTCACCGTAGAGTTTTACGTGAATGCGAACGGAAAATCTCCCGTGCAGGAGTTTCTTGATGACATCAAGCAAAGCGACCCCGGCGACCACGCGGCGGTGCTCCGTGGTCTGGCGAAATTGCGGAATAGCCAGTATCACCGCGAACCGTTGTCCAAGGCGCTGGGCGGCGGCCTGTTTGAGTTGCGTCACGTCGGCAAGTTGAACACGCGCGTGCTCTGGTTCTTTATGAAAGGCAGGCGCATCATTGCCGTTCACGGCATTCGCAACAAAGGCCAGGCCATCCCGGCGCGCGACCTCGACACAGCGCAGGATCGGATGCGCGACTGGCAGGAAAGATTCGAAACATGAAAAAAACCAACTTTGACCTTTATCTGGAGGAACAACTGAAAGACCCGGTGTTTGCCGAGCGGTTTGAAGAGGCGGGCGAGGCGTGGGATGTGGCGTTGCAGATCGCGGCGTTGCGCGAGAAAGCGGGCCTTTCACAGAAGGATCTCGCGCGCAAACTCAAGACTTCCCAGCAGAACATCAGCCGGCTCGAATCGCCGGCTTATGAAGGCCACTCCCTGACGATGCTGCGCCGTGTGGCCAAAGTCCTGAGCGCAAAGGTGCGCGTCGTGCTTGAACCGGCGGATGAACCGGCGAGCAGTCATCTGGCGGAGTCGCCCGTTCCTTACCGGGTGAAACGCACTCCGGCCAAATCATGAATCGAGCGATGAAAGATTTGCGCGCGCTCGCCACTGAGATTGCCGCGTTGCAGGCGAAGGCGAAGGCTCTGGGACTGTTCGCTCACGATCGTGAATTGCTGGAGTGCCCGGCTTGCGGGCTGATGGAAAACGTGGCGGCGGGCGGAGGACTTTTCACCTGTCGCCCGGAATCGCTGGACGAAGACACGGGCTTGCGCTTCGAGGCATTGTCACGCGACCGTTTTCTTTGCCCAGCCTGCGGCGCGACCGGCCGTGAGTCCGATTTACCCGATTTGCCTTTGAAGAAAACGAAGGGAGGAAAGCGCCCATGCCGCGCAAGAAGAAACCCCCGGAGCTGACGTTTCAGCAGCACATCGCGGATTACCTCGTCCGCGAGCACAAGTATGCCGTGCTGGAGCAGTCCGACATCACGGACACGGAGCATTTCATAGCCGAAGACCAGCTCTGGGCCTTCCTCAAAGCCACGCAGTCCGACACGCTGAAGAAGCTGGAGGACGATTACGGCACGGACGCGCGGGAGGAGGTCTTCAAAGCGCTGCGCAAGGAACTGGAGCACACGCCGCTGTGGATGCTGTTCCGGCAGGGGCTCAAGGTGCGCGGGCTGGAGTTCCGGCTCTTCTATCCGAAGCCGCGCTCCGCCGCGAGTGCCGCCGCCGCCAAGTATGCGCAGAACCGCATCACCTTCCGCCCGCACTTCTACTTCGGCGATGCAAACCATGAGATTGATTTCGTCTTCTACCTCAACGGCCTGCCCATCGTGGCGCTGGAGTTGAAGCACGAGGCCAACCAGAATGTGCATGACGCGGTGGCGCAGTTCGCCAAGCGCGACCACACGAAGAAGATTTTCCAGCATCCCTTCCTCTATCTCGCCGCCGACACCACCGACGCGATGGCCGCGACCGACCCGCGCAAGGAGGAGAACTTCCGCTGGCACAACATGGGGCTGACCAACACGCCCAAGAATGCCGACGAGTATCCGGTCGAATATCTTTACCGCGAGGTGCTGTCGCAGGAGCAATTGCTGGAGGCGTTGTCGTTCTTCCTCGTCCGCGTGCCGGAGCGCGAGGCCGACGGGGACAAGCCCGCGCGCCCGGCCTCCACCATCTTC
>CAZIFU010000119.1:0-7277 GCA_964539075.1 uncultured Verrucomicrobiota bacterium
TCGGCTGGCCAAAATCCTCAGCACCTACGACCCGTGGAGCGAAGTCAGCCGCTGGCTGCGCACGCGTGGCGAGGCCGTGCCGGTGTCAACGGAACTGAGTCAGGTGCTGGGATTGTTCGATCACTGGCGCGTCCGGACCGGCGGCTCTCTCGATCCCGCGGCAGCGGCAGTGTGTCAGCTTTGGCGGGAGGCCGAGACGAAGCAGCAACTCCCCGCGCCCGATGCCACCAAGCGCGCGCTTACGGCGGTCAGGCAAACTCATTGGGGTCTCGACGCCGGTTCCTCGCGCGCGACACACCTGAGCGACACGCCGCTGGTTTTCAATTCATTGACCAAAAGCTTTATCATCCAACGCGCGGCGGCGGCGGCGATGGCGGCGGCCGCTCCGACCGGGCTCGTCCTGAACATCGGCGGAGACCTCGTTGTGTGCGGCAAGGTGGAGGAGACGGTGGCCATCGCGGATCCGGTGGCCGATGCCGAGAACGCCCGTCCGCTGGACACACTCGTCGTGGCGAATGGCGCGGTGGCGACGAGCGGAAGTTACCGGCGCGGATACGACATCAATGGCCAACATTATTCCCACATCGTCGATCCGCGAACGGGCCGCCCAGCCGACGACGTCTTGAGCGCCACGATCGTGGCACGCGATGCGGCGGATGCCGGAGCGCTGGCCACGGCGTTGTGCGTGTTGACGCCCGAGGAATCCGCGCGCCTGGTCGCGGCGATTCCGGGGGCGAATTATTTGCTCGTGATGCGCGACGGCCAGCGCTTGCGCAGCCCGGGCTGGAAACAGTTGAAGCGTCCGGTGATTCAAGTCGCCGCCGTTGGTGACCTTCGCGGTTTGCTCGCGGCCGAGGCGCCGCCGGCGCCGCACAGCACCGCGGGCGCCGCTTGGGACGCCTCGATGGAACTGCTGATCAATCTGGAATTAGCCCGCGTGGAGAATCCCCGTTACAAGCGGCCGTATGTGGCGGTCTGGATCGAAGACAAGGACAAGTTTCCCCTGCGCACGCTGGCGCTTTGGTTTCAGAAGCCCCGCTGGCTGCCGGACTTGAAGGCATGGAATCGCGGAGATCAATTGCGCTCGCTGGTGGACGGAACCGACCTGGCGAACTCGATCTCGAGCGCCACGCGTTCCGCCGGAAAATACACGCTCCAGTGGGACGGAAAAGATGACAAGGGCGTCCCGGTCAAGCCGGGCAAATACACCGTTTACATCGAGGCTGCGCGCGAGCACGGCACCTACCAGTTGATGCGGAAGGAAATCGACTTCAGCGGCACTCCCGCGCAGGCGAAGTTGGAGGGCAACACGGAGATCGCCGGCGCATCCCTGGACTACCGGCGCAAAACCGCGCGTTGAGTCCCGCCATGTCACTTCAGAAACCGCATGTTCACGGCTACTGGCGGCGGCATTCAGCGTCGGTGGCGCGCTGGCTGCACATTTACGTTTCGATGGTGAGCTTCGGGCTGCTGCTCTTCTTTTCCGTCACGGGCATTACGTTGAACCACGCGGAAAAGTTCGGGAAAGTCACGCGCCCGCGTCAGCTCAAGGGCCAGCTCACCGTCGGCTGGGTGAAGACGAACGACGCGCAAGTGGCCCGGTTGGAAATCGTGGAGCACCTGCGGCGCACGCATGGCGTGATAGGCGCGCTCGGTGATTTCCGCCTCGACGACGCGCAATGCGCCGTCTCCTTCAAAGGGCCTGGCTACAGTGCGGACGCATTCATCAATCGCGACAACGGCGCCTACGAACTCACCGAGACGCGCATGGGCCTGGTCGCGATCTTGAACGACCTCCACAAAGGCCGCGACAGCGGCACGGCGTGGTCGTGGCTCATCGACATCTCCGCCGTCCTCCTCACGCTCGTCTCGCTGACGGGCCTGGTGTTGATGGGTTTCATCCGGCGCCGACGCTTCAGCGGATTCGTCCTCGCCGCGGCGGGCGCGGTCGTGATTTACGTTATCTATGTCCTCGTTGTTCCCTGAGTATTGCCGGTCGAGAACCGGGAGGCTATGCGCAAAGACGGGCAAACCTCAATCGGTCAAGCCCTCGCGAGGAGTGCGACCGCCGGAGAAATGTCTGTTGGTTGAAAGCGGAGAGTTCCAGCAAGGCTCCTTCGGTCGCACAGTCGCTCACGAGCTGGGACACACCCTCGGTCTCCCGCATCCGCCGAAGAATGCGGCACCGTTCAACCGGTTGATGGGCGGAAGCAAACCGGGCAACGACCTGACCGCGGAGGAAAAGGCGAAGGCGCGCAAGACGGTGACCGCTTTGTCTTCAAAATCCAAACAACGATGATGCGAAGACATCCCAAGCCATGATACAATACATTATGAAAACCCTCGCAACCCTCATCGCCCTGCTGCTCGCTCCGCTGGCGTTGCTCCACGCCGCGATGCCCGCCAAGCCCAACATTGTCTTCATCCTGGCCGACGACCTCGGGTTCGCCGAAATCGGCGCCAACGGAGCCGATCGCTACAAGACCCCGAACATCGACTCGCTCGCCAAGACCGGCGTCCGCTTCAACCACTTTTACACCGCGCCGCTTTGCGGCCCTTCGCGCGCGCTCATTCTCCTCGGACGTTACGCCTTTCGCACGGGTGCCGTCACGCAGGACGCCTGCGCTTCCATCATCCGCACCGGAGAAAAAGCCGAAGTCATGATTCCCACGGTCTTGAAGAAGGTAGGCTACACCACCGCGATGATTGGCAAATGGGGCCAGCTCCTGCCCTCGGGCGATGCGGCAGAATGGGGTTTCGACCACATGATGAGTTTTAAGGCCAGCGGCATCTATTGGAACAAAACGGCCGCCGCCAGTTGGATCAAAAAGTATGGACTCGCCGGCGAGAAAGATGCCGAAGGCGGTGTCCGCGCCAACCCCGGTCCCTACAACATCGACGCGAAAAAGCTGATGATGGCGGACAACGAATACATGCCCGACTTGATGCACAAGGACGCCGTGGCTTTCATCAACGAAAACAAGGACAAGCCGTTCTTCCTCTACTACTCGATGTCGCACGTGCATTCGCAAATCCTGCCCACGCCCGACAGCACGCCGCCTTCGCCCGGCTTGGATGCCGCCGCGCGCTACGCCCAGGTTTACAACGACAACATCACCTACATGGACAAACTCGTCGGCAAACTCCTCGCCGAATTGGAGCGCCTTAAACTCCGCGACAACACCGTCGTCTTCTTCATGGGCGATAACGGCACCGCGAAGGCCGCCTCCGATCTCGCCACCATCGGCGGCCGTCGCCTCATCGGGCAAAAGGGCGGCATGGAAGAAGGCGGTGGGCTTGTCCCCTTCATCATCAGTTGGCGGGGCGTCACCCCCGCAGGCCGATTGAGCGAAAACTTTACCGACGCTTCCGATCTGCTTCCCACCTTCGCTGAAATTGCCGGCGCGCCCCTTCCGGGAAATCGGATCATCGACGGCAGAAGCCTGCTCCCCCAAATCAAAGGCGAAACCAAATCCCCCCGCACCTGGGCGTTCACTCAACTCGGAGAAAACTACCATGTGCGCGAAGCCGGATGGAAACTCAACCAGGCCGGCCATCTCTTCGACATGAAGAACGCACCCTTCGAAGAAATTCCCGTTCCCGCTGATTCCAAAGACGCAGCCGCGATGGCCGCTCGCCAGCGTCTCAGCGCCGTCCTCGCCGAACTCAATCCCGGAGCCGGTTTCAAGGGCGAAGGCAGTGGTCGCGGTGACAAGACCAAGAAAGAGAAGAAGAAAAACAAAGCCGCCGCACCCGACGCCAAAGCGACGACCACACCGTCCGCCAATCCCGCCGCCGAGCTTGACCCCGCGCTCGCCGAGCGCGCTGCGAAGTTCGACAAGCTCGACAAGGCAAAGACCGGCATGCTCACGCGCGAATATTACACCACCCATCAGTCCGATGCCGCCGCCGCCGCGGAACGTTTTGAACGGATGGATACCAACAAGGACGGCATTGTTACGCGCGAGGAATACATCAGCAACGGCGGGAAGAAATTGAAATAGGAACTCACTTTTCGCCGCTCACATAACTCTCAACCAGTCACCCAAAACTTATGAAACACGTATTGAAATTCATCGTCGCCGCAGCGTTGCTGCCGCTCGCTGCGCTCCACGCGGCTGACAGACCCAACGTCCTCTTCATCGCCATCGATGACATGCGTCCCGAGTTGGGCTGTTACGGCAACAAGCTCATCAAGTCGCCGAACATCGATCGCCTCGCCGCGCGCGGCACGTTGTTTAATCACGCTTACGTCTCGCAGGCCGTGTGCAGTCCGTCGCGCACCGCGATGCTCACCGGCTTGCGCCCGGACACCACGAAGGTCTGGGACTTGGAGACGCACTTCCGCGTCGCGCAGCCGGACTGCATCACGCTGCCGCAGCATTTCAAAATGAACGGCTACTATTGCTCCGCGTTGAGCAAGGTTTACCACGCGGGCTTTGAAGACGGCCGCTCGTGGAACGAGCCGCACTGGTATCCCAAGGGCCGCGCCGTGGACACCGACCCGGTGGATTGGACGAAGCAGATCGTCACCAAGCACGACGTGAGCGTGCAGGAGTATGTCGGGAAATCGAAGCCCGACGCGGCGGACAACGATAAGCCCGGCAAGAAGGCCGGTGGCAAAGAGGGCAAAGGCGGCCCGGCGTTTGAAGTGAGCCCGAAACAAGACGACGAACTCCCCGACGGTGCGACCGCCGCCGAAGCGGTGAAGCGCCTGCACGCGTTGAAGTCCAAGGGCCAGCCGTTCTTCCTCGCGGTCGGATTTTTGAAGCCACATCTGCCGTTCGTCGCGCCGAAGAAGTATTGGGACCTCTACGATCCGAGCGCGATCCCGCTGCCGTTGATTGATCATTTGCCCGCGGGCGCACCTGAGTTTGCCGGCCACAACAACAGCGAGCTGCACAACTACATCGGCGTGCCGAAGGAGAATCCGATTCCCGCCGACTTCGCAAAGACGCTGCGCCATGGCTACTATGCTTGCATCAGCTACACCGACACGCAGGTCGGTCGCGTGCTCGACGCGCTCGAAAAAGAAGGCCTCGCTGACAACACCATCATCGTGCTCTGGGGCGATCACGGCTGGCAGCTCGGCGACCACGGCCTCTGGCACAAGCACACCAACTTCGAACTCGCGACGCGCGCGCCGTTGCTTATCAGCCTGCCGAAGCAAAAAACCGCCGGACAAAAATGCGACGCGCCCGTGGAATTCGTGGACGTGTATCCGACGCTCGCCGACTTGTGCGGTCTCCCGAAACCCGCCGGCCTTGCGGGCAGCAGCCTGAAGCCCTTCATCGAAAACCCCGCCACGCCCAAGGCCAAAGTCGCCATCAGCCAGTATCCACGTAGCGCGGGCAAGGCTGGCGGCAACGTCATGGGCTACAGCATCCGCGACGAACGCTGGCGCGCGACCTTCTGGCGCGAGCGCACCGGCTCGAAGATCGTCGCGACGGAACTCTACGACGAGAAGAACGACCCCGCCGAGTCCGTGAGCTTGCACGACCGGCCGGAGAACAAGGCGATCATCGAAACGCTTTCGAAGTTTCTCCCGCCCGTCGTGACCGAGGCTCCAGAGAAGAAAAAGAAGGGGCAGACCAAGAAGGAGATGAAAGCCAAGGGCAAGTCTGCTGACGCAAAACCTTCCCCAGCTTCACCCGCTTCCACCACCGCCACTTCGTCGGAAGATCGCGGTCCGCGCTTCGACAAACTCGACAAAGAGAAGACCGGCAAGCTCACGCGCGACTATTACATTACCCATCAATCCGACGCGAAGGCTGCCGCCGAGCGTTTCGACAATTGGGACACCAATCACGACGGCATCCTGACGCGCGAAGAATTCGTCACGCAGGGCGGGAAGCATCCGAATGCGAAGTAGCCGCAGGAACCCATCGCATGACCCGGCGATGCAAAGCCGGTCTCCCCATGATGCCGCGCAAACGATGAACGCACACCCTCCGTGGCCCGCACTCTTTCGAAATCAGCTTGCCGGCTTGTCTCGCATTGCTCGGATCTCATCGCGCTTTTCGGCAGATTCTTGTAACCTTTCCCTGCTGCCGCGGAGTTTATTGATTGAATGCCTGAATCTGCCGACACCGCCCGCCCGTCGCCCGACGCCGCCTTCGTGCGGGCATTGACGGAGTCGCAGACTGCCCTGCGTGCGTATTGCGAGGCGGCGCTCGGGCATTGCGAAGAGGCGAAGGACGCGTGGCAGAAGGCGAACATCGTGCTGTGGCAAAAGGCGGGTGATTGGGATCCGCAGACGAGGTTTCTGCCGTGGGCGCTGGCGGTGGCGCGCTTTGAAGTGCTCGCCGTCGTCCGCGACCGGCAGCGGGAGCGGCTGATATTCGACGACGACGTGGCGCGGATGATGGCGGACGCCTCGCTGCAACATGCCGAGACGCACGACATCCGCAGCGAGGCGCTGGCGCGGTGCGCGGAGAAGCTCCAGCCGCGACATCGCGAGGCGCTCACGTCGCATTACGTCTTCGGTCACACGCAGGCGGAGATTGCCTCGGCCCACGGCATGAGCCTGGGCGCGGTGAAAGTCCTTCTGCTCCGGCTCCGGCGCAGTCTCGCCGAGTGCATCGAACGCCAAATCAACCAGCAGTCCCCATCATGAAACCGAACTCTGAATTTCCCGGGCGCGAGCGTCTCGATGAGTTGCTGCTCGAAAGCCGCACCAGAACGCTCTCCCCCGCCGAGCGCGCGGAACTCAACGCCACGCTGCGCACCGACGAAGCCGCCCGCTCCCTCGCCGCCCAATTGTTGATGGACGACGCCGCGCTCGCGGAGGAACTGCGCGCAGTCCAGATGCAATCACTGCTGACGGCGGACTCCGGCGGAATGCTCGGCGCGTCGCAACCCTTCGCGGCGGGACCGTCCCGCTCACGCTGGCTCCAGTGGCGTCCGCTGATGGCGGCGGCGGCGGCGGGGTTGATGATCGGGCTGTTCAGCGCGTCGGTGGTGTTTGGGTTTGTGGTTCAGCGCGGCGTGGAGAAAAGGACGCCTCTCGCGGTGTTTGAGCCGGGTTTCGAGGATGCGCAGATGCCGCTCACCATGGGCTTTCCCGCCGGGGCGGGACGGTGGAGTGGTGATGCAGCGCGAGGGGGCGGCATGAAGCTCGAGGTCGAACGGCTCGGCAAGCGGTATCGGGGCGATGTCTGGGGTCTGCGCGACGTCTCGCTGACGATCGGCCCGGGGGTGGTTGGGCTGCTCGGCCCGAACGGGGCCGGCAAGTCGACCTGCCTGCGCATCGTCGCGACCATCACCGCGCCGACTGA
>CAZIFU010000120.1:0-1996 GCA_964539075.1 uncultured Verrucomicrobiota bacterium
TGAGGTTGAGTTTCAGGATGATGCTCCTCGGCATGATGTGATGGACTTCGAATTTCGTATCTTGAAGTTCCCGACCACAGAAAATGCACGGATGGTTGTCACGTCGTAGGATTTGGGTGCGAAGCTTTAGCGGTAACGGTCGCGCTGAGGATGTCCCTGGTCTAGTTGAAAAGGTGGTGGCTCCTTCTCCCGGACGTTACATTCCGGGAGTCACATTTCCTCTCGAAGAAGGAGCCCACCACCATGTCACGAAGGTATCGGAAGTCGTCTCGTGTTCGCAAGCCTGGCCACAGAACGCGCAAGATCGAGCAGCAGGCACAGACTCAGGCCAGAGAGGTGCAACTGCCGCTGGACGTGGCAGCCCTCTTGGAGCTCTCGCGCGAAGCCCTCTCGTCGTTCGCCGTCGAGATGGGACTGAAAGTGGCGCAGTGCCTGTTGGAGGACGAAGTCACTCAGCGTTGCGGAGAGCGGCATGAGCGTCAGCCGAACCGTCAAGAGACGCGGTTCGGCCATCAGCCGGGCTTTATTACGATTGCCAGCCAAAAGGTGTCGATTGCGAAGCCGCGGGTACGTTCTACCCGCGGCGGTGGCGAAGTGGACCTCGAACGCTATCGGCTGTTGCAATCGCCGGACGCGCTGCCGCAGGCCGCGCTGGGCCACCTGGTGAACGGCGTCTCGACACGTCGCTATGAACGGGTGGTCCAACTGGCGCGCGCGGGGTTCGGCGTGAAGCGCTCGAGCGTCAGCCGCGGTTTCGTGCGGGCTTCGGCCGCAGAAGTCGAGCGGCTGGCCGCGCGGCGTTTCGGCGACGAGCGGTTTGCCGTGATCTTCATCGACGCCCAGCCTTACGCGGGCGAAATGATGGTTGTGGCCCTGGGAATCACGACTTCCGGCGAAAAGCGCCTCCTCGGCCTGCGGCAAGGAGCGACGGAAAATGCGACTGTCGTGACTTCACTCCTGGAAGAATTGCGAGAACGGGGCGTGCGGACGGACGTGCCCACGCTGTTCGTCTTGGACGGGGCCAAAGCCTTGCGGGCAGCGGTGATCCGCGTGTGGGGCAAGTTCGCCGTGAGAGAGCGGTGTCAGGTCCACAAGCTCCGCAACGTGAAGGACCATCTCGTCGACGAGCATCACGAGGAATTGCGGCAACGGCTGAATGCCGCGTACCACGAGACGAACGCGACCCAAGCTCTCGCGCTGTTGCGGGCGACCGTGACGTGGCTGCGGCGGATCAGCCCCGCCGCGGCGGCCAGTCTGGAAGAAGGTCTCGAAGAGACGCTCACCGTGGTCCGGTTGGGCGTGCCGGAACTCCTGCGCAAGACGCTGGCCACAACCAACCCGATCGAAAGTGCGTTCAGTGTGGCGGAGAGCGTGACCCGGCGCGTGAAGCGCTGGCGTGACGGCGACATGCGCGAGCGATGGTGCGTGGCGGGCCTGGTCGACGCGGAGAGTCGCTTCAATCGCGTGAAGGGCCACAAGCATCTGCCGCAGCTCCTCACCGCTCTGGATCGACTCGTTGCTGCACCAACCCTTGACGCCAAACCCAATCAAGCCTAACAATCCATTCCAGGAGTCAGCGCCCAATTTCAACTACGAGCGGGACATCTTCGCGACCTCTCGCTGACCGTTTGATCGTAGACGATGCGCAGTGTGTTTTGGGCAAGATGGCCGTAACGTCAATCCATCCAATGGTTTGCGTCAATTTCCCGGTTGTTCATGAATAATCCAAGGTAAAGCGCAGGCGGTTAGACTTCGAGAAGCACTCGGGTGATTCTGCGTCGGCAACGCGAAATGGACGGGTGTCAATACAGCGTTTCGCGACATTCTCATGGCCGAATCGGCGCCCCTGTTTTGCAGTTTTTGGGTGTGCTATAATGTCTGGGTATGCACTTAACTCAACCATTGTCTACAGGTAGTGGTTTGATGATTTTCCCGTAGAGCCTCTCCGTGGTGACAATTCGGGCAAACAAACCCGACGGGCCAACGAAGCGAGTAC
>CAZIFU010000121.1:0-6258 GCA_964539075.1 uncultured Verrucomicrobiota bacterium
CGTCCAGAAAGCAAATTCCTATCAGTTCGCAGACGGGACGGTTCCTCGCGGACTTGCTTGCGGGCGGATCGCTTCCCAAATAGAAGGCAGCAGCCAGCAGCCCTTGCCAATCGCAAAGTCGCGCTCGGATACAATCCAAACCTTCGCTGCGAACACGCGTTTTGATCGAAGTGTTTTCAGTTGCCTGGGTACCGGCACCAGTCTAGCGTCCGCCCGAACTCGATTTCAACGCTCTCAAAACAACAATATTCACATTTCAGCCAAAGGAGTAATGACATGAACACCTACTGTCTCGTAACACCTGATGGACAATCTTATGGACCGGTGGATGAGAACGGCCTAGCTAATTGGGTGCGAGAACGGCGCGTGGTAGCGGACTCGCAAATCCGGTGCGTGGAAACCGGCGTCGTGACGGCGGCGAGCGCGCTGCCTGCTCTGGCCGCGGTTTTCAACCCACCGCCGGCCACACCGGCTACACTCTCTTCCGGAGTAGCTCCGGCGGGCCATCAGTTGTCCAATCTCCATCCGGCGGTGGTCGTCATCCTGCACTTCGTCACCTGTGGAATTTTTAACTTTATCTGGTTCAGCCTGATGCACGGCAAATTACCTAAGGTACGGCAGGATGATCCCGGCGCGGGCAAGGCCATCGGCTTCATGTGCATTCCATTTTTTAACTTATATTGGATTTTTTTCAGCAACCTGCGCCTATGTGAGCGCCTCGAAGAACAGCGGCAGTTGCATGGACTGCCGCCTTCCGGGATGCGCGGACTAGCGCTCGCCCGTTGCATCTTGCGGGTGATCCCATACGTGAATGTCCTTGGCATCCTGATAATGGACCCGATTTATTTCGCGATAATGCAGTCCAAGGTGAACGAACTCGTGACCGCAACCGGACGGCGCTAAACGCCCCTGCCCCGAGCAAAGGCGTTTTTTTTACGCAGGTATTCGCGCCCTTCAACGCCAAGCGCCGAGTTGTGCGCTGTTGTATTAACTCTGCCCGAGTGGATGGGCGGCGTGCGGGGCATTCGGTGAAACGGAGCTTCTGGCAAGTTCGTCGCGCCACTCAGGTCTGCGAAAAGTTCCTTTACACCCGCGTCCCTTCGCCCGGAACAATTGAGCGTGATGAAGCTCCGCTGGTTGGCCGCCGTGGCCGGGCTGTGGCTCGCCCTCGCGATGGCGGTCGCCGCAGCCCCCGCGCCCGTCGCCCGAACCGCGGTGCGCGTGTACGACACGGGCGACGGCCTGCCGCAGAACTCGGTCATCTCGATGGTGCAGACGCGCGACGGCTACCTCTGGCTCGGCACGCTCAACGGTCTCTCGCGCTTCGACGGCCAGCGCTTCACCACCTTCGACGAGAGCAACACTCCCGGCTTGAACGACAGCCGCATCCTCAACCTGTTTGAAGACAGCCAGGCGCGTCTTTGGATCGGCACGGAAACCGCCGGCACGGCGCTGATGAAGGATGGCCGCCTCCTCGCGCTGGGCCGGGGCGAACTCTCCGGCGGCGGAGCCGAGCGCCGCCTGGTCTCGATCTGCGAGAGCGCGGACGGCGCGGTCTGGCTCTACACCGCGAACGGCGATCTCTGGCGATATCAGCGGCAGCAGCTCACGCGCTTCTTTCTGCCCGCCGCGCTCGCCGCGACGCCCCGCTCGATCATTCAGGAAACCAACGGGCCGTTGTGGGTCGCGACCAGTCGCGGGCAATACGCCCTCGGTTCGATCCCGGAGAACGGCGCGGGCGAGCTGCCCGTCACAAAACAAATGCCGGCGGGGCGGCTGAACCGCGCAGCGTCCAGAAAGCAAATTCCTATCAGTAGCCTCGCTGAAGCCAGCACCAGAATGTCATGCTCGCCAAAACCCAACAGCCATGGCGATTCTCAATGCGCTCTCCACCCTGTCGCTGCTGAACCGCGCAGCGTCCAGAAAGCAAATTCCTATCAGTAAAGCCAATTGACAAGAAATCGGGCTTCGCTAGGCTGCGACTGCAGGCAGGCGTTGGAAACGAGACCGAAACAATTGGCATCATCCGATGCGTCTCGCCCTCTTGGGAACCAACGGCGGCAGCCTGAACTATTGAGGAATTATTTATGAACAACATGACCAAGCGGGGGTTTTTCGTCCTCCTCGTATTGGGAACACTGGTGTTTGCGGGATGCCGCGGGCCAGTCACCAAGCCCAGCCCTTTGATGAAACCAACTGCGGCACCCGTGGGGCCCCCGGTCGCCGGCAAGTCGGCGGTGATGATTCATCGGCCGCGGGCTGCCCAAGGCTACGGTCTCTATACCGGGGTATGGGACAGTACTAATTTTCTTGCCGATCTGGGCAACGGGCATTCGGTCGCCTACCTTTGCGAGCCTGGCACCCATTACCTCATCAACCGCTCGGTTGAACGAGTCGGCGTGGTGGAGGCACAGTTGCTTCCGGACCAAACCTACGACCTGTGGCTGGATACGTGCGGAGGATTCATTGCCAGTTTTCAACTCGAACCAATCAAGAGCGGTGACAAGAAGCGGAGAGATGTGCCGGAGTGGACCCGGGAAAATCTCTGGCTGACACGCGCGCCTGCGGCTGCCGCTCACGAGCAGCAACGTCAAAGGGACATTCAAATCATTTTGATGGATTTCACCTCAGGAGAGAAAAAGGATCGGGTTCGCCACCTGACGGTGGAAGACCATCGTTAACCATTGAGGAATTATTTATGCAAAACATGACCAAACGGGTTTTTGTCATCGGGCTGGTGATCGGTGTTTTCGCGCTGGCGACTTGTTCTGTGCAGGCCGCCAAAGTTAAGACCGAAGACGAATTGATCGCATTGCTGGGGTCGGCCAAGGAAAAGGAAGTCATCAATGCCATGCAGGAAATGGAAAAGCATTACCCGACCAGCGCGAAATGCCAGGCTGCGCTGAACCGCGCAGCGTCCAGAAAGCAAATTCCTATCAGTAAAGCGAGCGAGAACCGATTCTCCCTCACCCCCGCGCAGGGTAAAGCAAGGCGGGCACCCAAAGAGCAAATCTAAATCCGTTCAGCATCAAAATCAGTCCAGTAAATCAAGCCAAAACCAAACGCATGAAACGACAAACCATCGCCATACTCTTGACGGCCGGTCTCGTGGCCGGCAGCCACGGTCGCGCACTCGCGCAGACGGAGCCCCAAACTCCACCCGCACCTCCACCGCCGCCGGCCTGGGAAAGCATCGCCACCCTGGGTTTTTCGCTGACCAAAGGCAACAGCGACACCCTGCTGCTCGCGGCCAACGTCAAGACCCAGAAGAAGGGGCCGCAGAATGAGTGGGGCTTTGGGCTCGACGGCACCTACGGGGAAAACGATTCGGTGAAGAACAATGAAAGCATTCACGGCTTTGGACAATACAACCGGCTCTTCAGCGAGCGCTGGTTCGGTTACGCGCGCGCGGACGGCCTGTATGATGGGATCGCCGACGTGGACTATCGTTTCTCCCTCAGCCCGGGTATTGGTTATTACTTCATCAAGGAGAAAACCACGTCGCTGGCGATGGAAGTCGGCCCGGGTGTGGCGTTCGAGAAGCTCGGCGGGGTGGACGATACCTACGCAACGTTGCGCGTGGCTGAACGCTTCGAGCACAAGTTCAGCGACCATGCGCGCGTGTGGCAGCGCGTGGAGTATCTGCCCGATCTGTCCGACTTTGGGAGGTACCTGGTCAACTTCGAAGTGGGCGCGGGGGCGTCATTGACGAAAACGATCGAACTGACCGTGACGTTCATTGACAATTACGCCAGCCAGCCAGCCGCTAATCGCAAGCGCAACGATCTGAAACTCATCAGCGGCATCACTTACAAATTCTAAGCAGGTGCCCAGGAATTCATGGGGCGACTGAACCGCGCAGCGTCCAGAAAGCAAATTCCTATCAGTTCGCAGTCGCGCTGGCCGCGCCGGTAACACGGGCGGCCACAACGCAGACTACGACATCGAGCTCAAGAACAGATGCCCATTTCCAAAGTTATGATGCGGAAGGATGCGTGCTGACCTCGACTTCCATCAGCGGCATCATGTCAGCGACGGCGACGAATGGAGGGACAACGACGATTCTCACCGGCGCACACGTGGACATCACCCAATACGATACTTGTATCGGGTCGCTGCTCTATTCTGTCGATGGCGAGACAGATGCGGCGGCCTTCACGGCGTCTGAAGACGGCAGTTCTGCGTCGCTCGATGTCCTGATACACGCGGTTGAAAGCCAGTCTCACGGAGCAGTTGATGTCACCGTGAGCGCCCGTTGGTCGGCTACGGCGAAACAGACCAAGCAGGTCTTTCAGACGAAATATCAAGTCGGCGACGCGAAGACTGTGGAGACTATCAAGGATCTGACCGCACCAGCCATCGCCAACGCGACGGTGACGATGGATTTCACAGGATCGACCAACTACAGCGTCGGCGCTTCCATCGACGGAACGATTCAACAGGAAGTAGACACCACCGTCACCACCACGAAGAAGTAGGCCAGTTGTGCTGGTCAGGAGACCGGCGCGCAACCAGAGGGGCGCCGTTCTCCCCATTCCCCAGCCGCGAATTCTTTCAGTCTTTATGTCTGCGCGTGGTCACGCGCTAACGTCCGCCGGTCTCTTGGATGTCAGTCCGGGGCGCGACGGAACGAATGTTCTGTGTTTTCGCTTCATTCGCGTGTTTCGCGGGCACCACTCCGAAATCCGGGTTGAGCGGGCCGCCCGGCTGCGGAAGGAACTGGCCTAAGAACCTGTCTGAAAAATCATGATGGTTGAGCGATCAGGCCAGGCGACGGAGCATGACGCGAACCAGAGCGACGAAGACCCAGCCGGTAGCGCTGTCCTCGCTGCGCTCGTAGTCGCGCACCAATCGCCGATGCTGCATCAGCCAGGCAAAGGTCCGCTCCACCACCCAACGTTTGGGCAACACGTGGAAGCCACTGAGGTCGTCGCGGCGCCGGACCACCTCGACCGTCAGTTTGGGGCGCCGCTCCCGCACCCAGCCGGCGAACTCGGCGCCGGTGTAGCCGCCATCGACCCACAGTCGGCGCAGCCAGGTGAAATGCGGCAGCACTGGGGCCAGCAACGTCTGCGCCCCAGCTCGCTCGGGCATGTGGGCGGGGTGGACCGCGGCGCCGAGGATCAGCCCCAGGGTGTCCACCAGCAGGAAGCGCTTGCGGCCCTTGGTCTTCTTGGCGGCATCGTAGCCGACCGCACCGCCGTGCGGGTCGGAGCGTACGGTCTGGCTGTCGAGCCCCGCCGCCGTGGGACGCGAGCGCTTGCCCAAGGCGGCACGCGCCCGTGCCCGCAGCCGGTCGTTGAGCGCCGTCCAGAGACCCTCGCGACACCACTGGCGAAAGTGGTGATACACGGTCTTCCACGGGGGAAAGCTTTGTGGCAAGAGCCGCCACGGACAGCCGCTTTTGGCGACGTACAGAACCGCGTCCACCACGGAGCGCAACGGGGTACGCGGTCGGCCACGGCGCTGGGCGGCGGGCAAGTGAGGTTGGAGCAGCGCCCATTGGGCGTCGGTCAGATCGGTGTCGTAGGAGGCGATTTTCATCGCCTCGAGTGCGCTGCCGCGAACATGGGCCGCACCCCGCCATCGCTGATGTCAAGCCCTGGTTGCGCTGCGCCGTTTTTTTCTCGCGGCCCGCTTCGCGCTTGGCACTCATGCCCTCAAAGGAGATTTTTCAGACAGGCTCTTAGCAAGGGGGGGGCAAGTGGAATAAACACCCTCGACAGGACGTGCTGCGCTGGCTTAGCGATAGGATCAGAGGCTTTGGAAAGTTGGCGGAGCGATCAGCACTTCGCGGTCGCCAACTCCTCCTCAAAATCCACAATCTCTTTGATCTGAACCAGAAACCAGCGGTCAATTTTAGTGAGGTTGAAAATCTCCTCAATAGTGAAGCCGGCTCGCAACGCGTGCCGAATGAAAAAGATTCGTTCGGCGTTGGGCACGCTCAGTTTGCGGCTGATGACGTCGCGCGGGAGGATGTCGCGGTCGCCGTAAACTTCTGTTCCAATCCGCCACGGCTTGCCGTCGCCGCCGAGTCCGCTTCTGCCGATTTCGAGGGAGCGGAGGCATTTCTGGAGGGATTCTTTGAAGGTGCGCCCGATGGCCATTGCCTCACCGACGGATTTCATTTGAGTCGTCAGGGTCGGGTCGGCCTGGGGAAATTTTTCAAACGCGAACCGGGGGATTTTGGTCACGACGTAATCAATGCTCGGCTCGAAGCTCGCGGGGGTTTCGCGCGTGATGTCGTTCTTGAGTTCG
>CAZIFU010000122.1:0-6025 GCA_964539075.1 uncultured Verrucomicrobiota bacterium
CCACACGCGAGTTTTTGTTTCCACGCTCTGGTTGGTCGGCAGCAAGGCGGATGGCAGATTCGTCGTCGTGGAAAAAACTCCGGAGAAAACCAGCGTGCGCGTACCGGAAGGCGATTCCATCGTCTCGGCGAATCATTTCCAGACCGGGAAACTCAAGGACGACAAACGCAACCTCCGTTACATCGAGGAAGCCACCTCGTCGCCCCGCTACGCCCGGATGAGCGAACTCATCCAGACCAATAGCGGTGCAATCAACGCCACTCGCGCCGCTGAGATGCTGCGTGATCGCAACCTGACCGGCGGAAAGTTCGCGGGCAACGGCCACCGCGCCACGTTGAACGCGCTCATTGCCACGCACTCGACTGTGATGGATTTGACCGACGGAATTTTCTGGGCCGCATCGCCGCCGAACCAGCTTGGCAAGTTTGTCGCGTTCGACGTAAATGATTTTGACCGCGAACTGCCGGAGCGCAGCGTGGCGGCGGACCCCATGCTTGCTGCCGGCAAATATGAGAAGGCCAGGCAGGCGCAGAAGTGCCTGGCCGAGGGGCAACGCGGATTGAAAACCAAAGATGTCCAGGCCGCGTTGTCGCAGGCGGAAAAGGCCGAGGGATTGAATCCGGGCTTTTATCAGAACGCTGCATTGCGCGGGCGGGCGCTGCTGGCGCTGGGGCGTAACCGCGAAGCGGCGGAGGCTTTTGAGACCGCGTTGGTGGAACATCCCGCGTTTCTCACCGAAAGGCAGCAACTCGAAGGCTTGTTGAAGCAGGCGCAGAGGGCGAAGTAACGCCATGAACAGCGGGCAAAAGCGGACCAAGGCCAAACCCGTTCAGCCCCGCGTCACGCGCGGCGTAAAGTTCATTCAATGCCTGCTCGGCCTGGGCTTATACCTCTTTTTTGTTCTGCCCTTTCTGCGCCGCGCGCACGGTCTGAAGCGATTGCGCCCGGACCAGCGCCATCTTTTTGTCGCCAATCACGTCAGCCTGCTTGATACGCTGGTGCTCGGCGGCCTGGCCTGGCGTTCGGGGTGTTATCCGATTCTCGTGCTCGGCGACAAAAACATCTGGCATGCGTCGTGGATCCGAAAATTTCTCACCAACCGCACCGCCCTCCTGCTGGAACGCGGGAAACTCAATCCCAGCCGCATCCGCGACCTGCAAGCCTTCGGTCGCGCGGGCCGGGGATTTCAACTCATCGTTTTCCCCGAAGGCACGCGCGGCGACGGCGTCAACGTGGCGGAGTGTCAGCCGGGAATTTATTTCATTGCGCAGGCGGCGCAGATTCCCCTCGTGCCGATCTTCATTGAGAACATGCAGCGGGTCTCCACCAAAACCGGGCGTTTTCATCCCATCGCCGGCCTGCGCCAGGTGGAGGTTCACTTTGGCGAACCCATCGCGCCGGAAACGTATCTGCCGATGCCGCGCGAGGAGTTTTTGGAGTTCGTGCGCCGGAGCATAGCGCTGGCGATCAAACCACGCGCAAACGTTCTTACGGCTCGCGGCGTTCACACCGCTTCAACTACCGACAACGCGGGGCGGCCGTGAATTTCAAGGACGTCTGGCACTCCCACACGGTGAAGCGGCCTGAAGGCCGCGCTCCTCGGCTCAATCCACCCACGCCACCAGCATCACGTTCGAGTCCCGCCCGGCCTCGCGGTTGATTTCCCAACTCGTGAAGCCTGAGCGCTTCAGCGCCGCCTCCAGTTCCGCGAGCGATTGGAAATGAAGCCCTTCCTTCGTCTGGTTGTGCCCGATGCGCGTGGCGATTCGTTCCCAAAAATCCACGCGGCGATGCGCCGCGCTTTCCGCCTTCGCGCCGTCGCGCACGATCAATCGTCCGCCGGGGCGAAGAGCGCGTCTGGCTTTGTTCAGGATCAACTGCTGTTTCTCCGGCTGCCAGTAGTGCAGCACGTCCAGAAGCAGAATCGCGTCGCACGGCGGGCATTCCATTTCGAGAAGGTCGCCGCTCTCGAATTTGATTCGAGCGCTGTCCGGCGCGGTGCGCTGTGCGACACGGATTTTGTCCTCGTCATAATCCACTCCGAGAAACGAGCGTCCGTCGGTAAAACACGAGAGCCAGTGCGTCGCCATGCCGTAGCCGCAACCAAGGTCGAGAATGAGTCCTTGTCGTGGCACGACGCTGTCCAGCGCAGCGAAAACCGGGTCCATTTTCATTTTCCAATACACGAACTGCTCGACGTATTTTCCCTGATAGCGATAGAGCCGCCCGACTTTGCGTCGGACGACGCGCGGCGTGTTGATCGCGTCGAGTTGTTTTTGCAGCCCGTCGCGCACGATGGACTCGCAATGTTTCATCAGCGGCACGACGCCCTGGGAATAATCAAAATTCTGCGGCGTCACGCGCGACAGGGCGCGCACGGTGGTGTGAAATGGCTCGAACCAGTAAGCATCGCGCGGCATGGCAGTGTTGGAGTCGCACAGCACGATGGGCAAAATCTCCTGCTTCAGTTCAACCGCGAGTTCGAATGCGCCGCGATGGAAGCGTTGCACAAAACTGTCCGGCGACCGTGTGCCTTCGGGATAAAAATGCACCGACGCGCCGCTCGCCAGCGTTTCGCGACAGCGTCGCAGCGTCATTTCCGGGTCGTTCGGTTCAATCATCACATGCCCCAGAATTTTGCAACCCAGGCCAAGCATGGGCGCATCGAACACGCGTTTCTTGGCCGTCTGCCGCACGTCGCCGGGCAGGCTCACCACCAGCATCACGTCCACGGCGGATTGATGATTGCTGATGACGATGCCCGGCGGCGAAAAAGTTTCGGGCGTGATGTTCTGAAACTCCAGTTTGCCAAACGGCACGCTTTTGACCACGCCCCGCGCCATCCATCTCGTGGCGCGTCGCAACCGGCCGGCCGCTGTGCGCGGGGAAATGATTTTCAGAATGGGCCGCAGCACATAGTAAAGAAACAGCTGGCTACCGCCCAGGTGGACGACGACCCAGAGCGTGACGAGCGGATGCCACCAGCGTGGCGCGCCGCGCGGCGGAGGCTTGAACAGCAGCAAATCCATGCACAGCGGCGTCAAGATCAGTGTGGCGACGAACGCGAATCCCATGCCGAGCAATACCGTGGTGCCCATCGAATACAACACCGGATGATTCGCCAGCACCAGCACGCCAAAACCAACGATTGTCGTTGACGCGGAGACCAGCACCGAGGCGCTGGTGGACGCGGTCCGCTGCGGTTGTCCGCGCCATTCGTCCAACTTGCTCGTCACCAGAAACACGCTGTAATCCTCGCCTACGCCGATGATGAAGATGACGAACACGCTGTTCATCAAATCAATCGGCAGCCCCAGCCAGCCCATCGCGCCAAACGTCCACAACAAGCCAAACGCCAGTGGCAGCAACGTCGCCGTGACCAGTTCAATGGCAGCGAGTGTCAAATAAAGAATCGCCGCCACCGCGACGGCCGTCCACAGCGCGAACCGGCCGAGTCCGCGTTTCGCCAGTCCGGCGATGTGACCGGCAAAGGCTTTGTGGTCCAGGACGATCATGCCGGGCATCGCCTGCCGGAGCTTTTCGACGTTCCCGCGATCCTTCTGTTTGATCAGCGTGCTCACCGCGTTGTCGCCCGCACCGAGCGCGACCCGTTCATTCAATGCCTGTTCCAACGGCGTGCCGCGAAACATGGCCAACGTCAACAACGCCGGTTCACCTTCGATGCGTTGCCAGAACTTCGCGAACGCTTCGGCGCGAAAACCCAATTCCCCGCCGACCTGTTGCAGCGTCTGACGCAAAGCCCCGCGCCGCCCCGGCGTCCAGAATTCGTGCCAGCGTCGGGTGTTCGCCTCCTGCGTTGCCTTCGACGGACAAACCGACGACAACGAATACACGGCGGACACATTCGGATCACGGGCGAGCGTTTCAGCGGCGCGATCGTTTTGGACCAGCGCGTCCTCCGGTGTTGGCCCGCGCGCCACGACCAGAGTCATGCCCAGCGCGCTGCCCCAGGTTTCGTTGATCAACGCATCGTCGCGTCGCGTGGATTCGGTGATGCCGTTGAGCTGGGAGATGTTGCCTTCAAACCGCAGCCGTCGCACACCGAACGCGGTCACAACCGTCATCGCCAAAATTGCGACCAGCAGCCACGGTCGCCAACGCGACTGGCAAGTCTGAAACCACTCCATCAACCGCGTCAGCCACAGTGGCGGCTGCCCGTCGGCTTTCGCCATCGGCACAACCAGCGGCAGGATCACCAGTGCGAACGCCGCCGAAAACACCACGCCAATCGCCCCGAAAACTCCGAGTTGCTGATAGCCGTGCATCGGCGAACCCGCCATCACCAAAAATGCGGCGATGGTCGTGAGCGCGCCGATACTGATGGGCAACACCAGTCGCCCGAGATGCCGCCCCACGGACACGCGGTCCAGCTTGGCGGCGTTGTCGAGGTGATAGATGATGTAGATTGCGTAATCCACCGTGATGCCGATGGCGATGGTCGCAAAACCCGTCGCGATGGCGGAGAGATGACGCCAGCAGAGCGCGAGCACCACGCCGGCGACCAGCGTGCCGAACAACGATGGCAAAAATGCCAGTATTGCGAGCCAGCGCCGACGAAATGCCGACAAACACAATATCAACATTGCCCCCGTGCCGAGCGTGATGCAGCGCGCTGCGTCGGCTTTGATAATCATCGCGTTGTCCACCGACATCCGGTGTCCGCCCGTGATCGCGACATGAACGCCAGAAAATGTTTTCTCCACGTCGCGCGCCATGCGCAACAGGTCTTTCACCAGCGCGTAGCTCGCGCTGGAATTGGCGGAAGGCAATTGCGGCTCGGCCATGAGCAGGACGTGGCGGCCATCGCCACTCGTGATGCGGCCATCTACGATTTGCGCGTCGCCGAAGCCGGTTTGCAGCGGCAACACTTTCGCCACGACCAATGCGCTCATGCCGACCGGATCAGCGGCGACGACGTCTTTGAGCACCATGCCTTCCGGCCCGGCCAGTTTGCGGCGCATGTCGGTGAGATGTTCGCGCACCTGAGCGGGCTCGAGCATGGGCGCGAGCGCCTGGGCGTCGGTGTCGGTAAAGAGATTCGGCAGCGCACCCGTCAGGTAATCAATCACCTTCTGCTGCCCGCCCACCTCGATGCGATACATGATCCGCAGGTAAGCCGTGTTCGTGGACAGCGCGGAGAAAACTTCATCGGCCGCCGCCGCCAGTTTATCCGGGTCGTCGGCGTTAATGCCCACGTCGAGATAGACGCGATCAATCTGGCGGAACTTGTGGAGCGCGTAGCGATACTCGTCCACGAGCGGGTCGCGTTGCGGCAGCATGGCGAGAATGTCCTCCTCGAGGTCAATCCGCAGCGAGATGACAACGCTCACTGCCGCGATCAACAGCGTGACGCCCAACACCCACCGGCGATGCGCCACGAGCCACAGATAAAATCGCGTGTAAAGATCCGGTTTCAATTTTAGCTTCTCAATGAAATTTGGAGTGCGGTGGCAGAGCGCAGCGGCGACACCGCTTTCGGCTGAGGTGCGATGATCAAAAGTCGAATGACTCCGGCTATGCGAAAGCGGCGTGGCGCTTCGCTTCCCGCCGCACGCCAACGAATTTGCCCGGCCGTTGTGCTCACTCGCCTCATGGTTTGACCCGTTCCTTCCGGGATAGTTTTGCAATGAGGTAAGTGACGATGGTTCCCACCGCGCTCACGATCACCGCGAGCACGAGACTGCCCACGATCCATTGCCACAGGTATTCCAGCGTCAGGCCCTTTGTTATTTGATGCGGTGAGACATCAAGCATCCGGCCCGTGAATATCCAATGCCCCAGCATCATCGCGCCGTAAACGATAAACGGCACCATCGGTGGAATGGAAATGTTGCTTGCCAGCAAAGTGATGGCCTTGTTCAAACGCAACCGATGTGCCGCCGCCGCCGCGATCACCATTTGAAAACCATAAACGGGCACGATGCCGAAAAATAATCCCAGCCCCACCGCGCACGCCACCCGTCCCGGCTCATGCGCGTGCTCGACAAAGAATTCCTTGATGGTT
>CAZIFU010000123.1:0-2355 GCA_964539075.1 uncultured Verrucomicrobiota bacterium
GGCTTGATCGTGTTCGCGCCCGACGGCAAGATGCTGGCCTTGCTCCATAGCATGAGTGCAGTGCGGCTGGTGGATCCCGCGACCGGCCGCGAGTTTGCCCGCTTGCCCACCGCCGGTACTCCCTACTGCTTCAGCCCCGACGGCAGCCAGGTCGTGACTTACGCCGGAAGAGAAGCTGCCATGTGGGAACTGACGAAAACGCGATGCGCGCGTACCGGTAGCGGGGCCGCCGTGAGGCGGTTTTTTTGAGGCCGCGAGGGCCGAGGTGTCTGGTCTTGGACAAACCATCTCTGTCGATTACAACGGGTCGTTCTCGCCTGCCTGGTAATACGAGGCTCATGGACCTAGATCCGTGAGCCCCAAGCTGTCTTATCCGACGTGCGACCCTCGACAGAGCGCCATACTTTTCAACGGGCTTGCTTCACGTTCACTGCGAACGTGAAATACCCAGGGGGTCAACGGCGTTATCGCAGGTTCGTCTCGGACGCAGACGCTTCGGGCTCCTGTGCCTCGCACTCCATCAAGTCTAATCCAGTCACACCCAGTCTCGCCAGCACCGCCACCAAGATTGCGCCGATCGATTCCGCGCCTTTCTTCCGGCTGCGCTGGCTGCGTTGGTAGGTCCGTAGGAGCGGCGCCGCCTCGGCCGCATGGTCGGCCTGCGGAATCTGCATCGCGGCTTGCTCCAGATCGCGGAGAATCTCGTGCGGCGGCGTCTGATGTTCCAGATGATAGGTCATCAGTTTATCCATCACATACAGGCGATCGAGCCGGCTGGGATGGCGGAACAACTGCCGTCCGGAGACCATCTGGAACACGATCCGCGTGGCGCGGTTGGCCACGCGGCAACGGCTGTCGCGGGCATCCACCTTTTGCTGCTTCCAAAGCGCCGCCTTGCCGCGGAAGTGCGCGTTGCACTTGATCAGGTTGTCGGCCACGCGCAGCCAGGCCGCGCGCAGTCGCCGATTGCGGAAGCGAGAGATCGGACCGTTGGCGCGATCCACCTGATCGCTTTGATAACGCGATGGGAACAATCCCGCGCGGCCGGTGATGGACTTGGCGTGAGCGTAATGTTCGATCGGCCCCATCTCGCCCGCGAGCTCGCCGCCGCTGACCACGTGGATGCCGGGATGGCTGAGCAGCAGAATATACGGCGTTTTCACGAGTAAACCGGCGATCTCGCGTTCGAGCTGCACGATCTGTTGGCACTTCGCCAGCCGATCGTCATCGAGCGAATGCCAGATGCGGGACTGCATCGCGGCTTGCGGATCGGAGGTTGCGGCATTGCTCGACCAGGCGACGAGCCTCTCGATCGTGCGCGATTGAAACCGCCGTTGCTCCTCGTGCAGCCACCGCGAGACGCCGGGGATGCCCGCTTGCCGGATGGCCTCCGGTGTGCCGGCCCGCCGCGCGATCCAGACGGCCACGCCGCTGGTCCACAGTTCGTCGTCTGGGAACAACGCTCCGTAGCCGGGCAGGCAACGCTCCAGATACTCACGGATCTGCACTTGCAGCGCGGCCCGCTTCTCGACGAGATCGCGGCGATGACGGCAGAGCAGTTGCAAGTGTTGATAGACCTCATCCCACACCGGTTCCAGCAAACCGAAGCCGTTCACCGCCGCGCGAAAGATGCCTTCCAGATCAGTGTCGTCGGTCTTATTGTCGCCGTGACTGGGAAGGCGATAGTAGCGCGAGGCGAAGGGATGCACGAGCCGCGTTTCGCTGCCCGCTTCGCGAAAGGCGCGCTGCACGGGGCGATGATAGGTGCCGGTCATCTCGACCGCCACGATGTGATCGCGGAGGCCGTGTCGTTGGCAGGCCTCGCGGAGCTGCAACACGGCCATCGACAGCGCCGCACGCTGATGCTCGACGACGGTCGGAGCAATCAGGACCTTGCCATAGAAATCGCACAGCATCCACTTCGAGCGGGCCTTGGCGCAGTCCACCGCCACGATCCCAAACCGCTCCGGCCCAACCTCCTGCACGCGAGGTTGGATCACACCGTTTGGTTTGCCCAGCACGACTTGAGCGTTTGCGACGGATGTGCGAGATTTACGCTTTGTAGCCATTCCAACTGTCTCCTGTAGTGAGAAAAAAGTGAAACACTTTTCCCACAACGAACAGTTGGAATGGTTTTCTTGATTTTCTTACAAGGAAAACTACATACCAGGGGTCAGGCTTGAATGGCATCAAGATAGTCAGAGGTGCTTGCTGAGGAATAGTTAAGCATTGCTGTGATAGCAGTGGTAGCATGGGCCGGCAAAACCGAGCGTCCGTAGAATCGTGAGTGGTCCAACAACACTCGCTCACACGGAGGGCTCGGGTATGTTCACCAACGTGTCACAGATCATTGCG
>CAZIFU010000124.1:0-35036 GCA_964539075.1 uncultured Verrucomicrobiota bacterium
AGGGCGCGATAAAACTTTTCCGTCACCGCGGCGTGGGAAAAAAATTGCCGGCCCGATTTCAAAGCGGCGGCGCCCAGTTGATGCCGCCAGGCCGGGTCGGCGGACAATTTCTTCACCGCCGCGGCCAGCGCCTGCGGGTCAGCCCGGTCAACCACCTCGGCGACGCCGGGGTTTTCCCTCGCCCACTGGACCGCCGAGCAATACGGCGGGCCGTAAATGAGCACCGGCAATCCGGCGGCGGTGTAGTCGGTCAGCTTGCTGGGAAAACCCAGTTGCATGTTGGTCCGATATTCCGGCTCGAAAGTCATGGGCGCATACGCCACGTCGGCTTCCGCCCGCAACGTCGCGATCAACTCGTGTGCCGGCACCGTGGGCCGGACTTCCACATTGTCCAGGTTCAAGCCGAGTTTGTCCCGGTCCTCCGGGGACAACGGCGAAAAGAGCAGCAGTTTTCCGTTCACCGCGCGCAGCGCGACGGCCAGCGCCACGAGGGCCGCGCCATAACCCGGCGTGTTGATGGTGCCGGCGAACACGACCGTGATGTCGCCTCGCTTTTCCAGAAGCCGCCCGGGTGGCTCGCCATACTCCGGACAATCCACGGCCCGCGAGGGAAAGAGGACCGCGCCCGCCACACCATAACGGCGGCGATACGCCTCCTCCATTTGCGGCGAGACGCAAAAGCGATGGGCCGCTTGACGGTAGATCTGGCCGAATTTTTCATCCGCCCATTTTTTCAGCCCGCGCGGCATGTAAATATTCGTGGGCCAATCATCGTGCGCGACCAGGTGCAACGGCAGCTGGTGTTGTCGTGCCAACTGTGCCGCGGTGATCCAGGAAAAACCATGCGCCGCCGTCAGGATGGCATCGGGTTGAAAACGCGCCACCCGCGCGCGGAGTCGTCGCGCCCGGCCCGGCGCGGTCAGGCACAAATAACCGGAATAGAGCGATGCCAGTCGCGTGTGGAGCAAGCGGCGGCAGCCAACTGGCAGGAGTCCATATTCAACCCCGACCAGTCGTTTCTCCGGTTTGGAAGTGATCGTGTTTCCTTCGACAACCTGCAAGCGTGCAGGCGGATACTTCTGCAGCAGCCGATACAACAAGACCGAGCCGGCCACGGTCGCTTCAACGGGAACATCGCCCACGTAAAGCAGGCGGAGAAAAGCCGGGACGGTAGCCGGGGCGGACATGGTGTTCACGGTCCCGCACGGCGGGAGCGGATGAGCGGGAGGTGAAATCAACTTTCGGCGAGGATGCGGACGATTTGCTGTGCGGCCGTGCCGTCGCCGAAAGGATTTTTGACCGTGGCCATGGCCTGATAGGCGGACGGATTGTCGAACAATTCACAGGCCGCCTGGAAAATGTTGTCGAAAGAAGTTCCGACCAGTTTGGCGCAACCGGCCTCGACCACTTCCGGGCGTTCGGTGGTCTCGCGCAGGATCAGCACCGGTTTGCCAAAACCGGGCGCCTCCTCCTGGATGCCGCCGGAATCGGTCAGGATGCAGTAACTGCGCTGCATGAGATAAACCAGCGGCCGGTAACCGATCGGCTCCAGCAGCTTGATGCGCGGCTCCTGGCCGAGCAACCGCCGCACCGGCTCGCGAACGTTCGGATTGAGATGAACAGGATAGACGATCACAACGTCTGGATAACGCTCGACCAGCGCCCGCAGCGCGCGGCAAATATTTTCCAATCCTTCGCCGAAGGATTCCCGCCGGTGGCTGGTCACCAGGACCAGGCGTTTGCCCTTCAAGGCGTGCAACACATCGGAATCGAGGCCCGGCGGCACGGCGGCTTGGACTTCCTCGCTGACCCACAGCAGGGCGTCCACGACGGTGTTGCCGGTCACGTGGATGGATTTGTCCGGCACTCCCGCCGCGCGCAGGTTCTCGGCCGAGCGCCGGGTCGGCGCGAAGTGCAGGTCCGCAACATCGCCGATGACGGTGCGGTTGATCTCTTCAGGAAAAGGCGCCCAGCGGTTGTAGGTGCGCAGGCCGGCTTCCACGTGGCCCACCTTGATGCGCCGGTAGAAGGCGCACATCGCGCCAACCATCGCCGAGGTGGTGTCGCCCTGCACGAGGAGCCAGTCGGGTTGCTCGGTCTCGAGCAACGGGTCCAAGTCGTCGAACAACCGCGCGGTGAGGCGGCCGAGGGACCTGGCCGACGACATGGCGTCGAGCTGGAGGTCGAGCTGCAGGCCGAAGGCGTCCAGCGCCTGCTGCACCATTTCGCGGTGCTGGCCGGTCGAGCAAACGCGGCAGACAAATGTGTCCGGGTGCCGCCGCAGTTCGCGGATCACCGGCGCGAGCTTGATGACTTCCGGCCGGGTGCCGAAGAGGACGAGGATGCGCTTCATGGAGCGGAGGCTGGGAAGATGAATGACGAATGACGAATGACGAATAACGAAGGAATGACGAAACCCGAAACCCGAAGGCCAGCGGCGAGGTTGGATTCGTCATTCGTCATTCGGATTTCTTTCGTCATTCGTCATTGGGATTTCGTCATTTCCGATACACGTCCTTCATCCACGCCAAGGTGTTGGCAATGCCCTCCTCCAGGGTCACGGTGGTCTTGTGCTTGAGGTCGCGGCGGGCCTTGGCGCAATCCACTTTTTTCTGCCGCGTGGTGAGGATTTCCTCGGGCTTGAAGCGGACGAGCTGCTTGCGGCGCTTTTCCTTGCCGAGCTTGCGCACGATGATGTCCGCCGCCGTCTCGATGGAGTGAAAGTCCTCACCACCGATGTTATAGACTTCGCCGGGTTTGAAGTGGTCGGCGATGTTGGCCAGCGAGCGTGCCATGTCGGTGATGTAGGTGCTGGTGCGCTTGTAGCCGCGATACACGGTGATGGGGATGTCGTGCAGCAGGCGGTAACAAAACAGGCAGATGACCGAGCGATACGGACTGTAATACTCGCCCGGACCGTAGGTGTTGAAGAGTCGCACACGCACGGAGCGGGTGCCGAACTGCGCCGCCGAGTTGAGCACCTGCATTTCGTTCACCCACTTGGACATCGCGTAATCGTTCATCTGCTTGATCTCGACCTTGTCCATGACGTCTTCGCTCATCACGCCGTCGTAGTCACCATAGACTTCCGAGGAGGAAAAATAGACGGCTTGGAAACCTTCACGCTCCTGCATGCGCAAAATATTTTTGGTGCCCACGGCATTGGTGCGCCAGACGTTCTCGAAGTAATCCTCGCCGTTCCAGCGGCCGAACTCGGCCGCCAGGTGATAGACGTGATCGAACTGACGGCCTTGGGGCAGGTAGCCTTTGGCCCAGCCGCCGCCGGTCCAAAGGCGCTCGACCTGGTGGAACTCGCCGACATCACAGCGCGCGTATTGCGGGTCGTGATGATGGCGCATATCGCACACGAACACCGTGTGGCCGCGGCTGCGGAGTTCCTTGACCAGGTAGGTTCCCACGGCGCCCAGGCCGCCGGTGACGAGAATGTTTTTTGACATGGTTGAATTTAAACCGTCTTCAGGCGTTGTTGGAATTACTCCTCAAAAAACAAAAGATTGCCGTGGCGCATCCCGGCCACGATTTCTGCTCGCCGTTCCTTCAACTCGCGCACCATGACGTCGTGGGCGACCAGCACCACCAACAGGTCGGCGCCCCGCGCGGCTTCCAGCAAGGAGGGATATTGCATCTTTGGCACCAGCGGATCGTAGTGGCTGACGGCATAACCGTCGGCCTGGAGCAGGTGCACGATTTCGGTGGCGGGACTTTCCCGCATGTCCTCGCAATTCTTTTTGTAGGTCGCGCCCAACGCCACGATTTTCGGGTCGGGAATATGTTTGACGGCCTTGCGGATTTTGGCGGCGACGCGATGGGGCATCTCATCGTTGACCACGCGCGCCATCGTGATGAGGCGCGAGGTGTAGGGCGCCACTTCCTTGAGAAACCACGGGTCCACCGGGATGCAATGGCCGCCGACGCCGATGCCGGGCTTGAGGATTTTCACGCGCGGATGGCGATTGGCGAACCCGATGACGGTGAGGGCGTCCACGCCCAGGTCTTCACAGATGTGGGCGAATTCATTGGCCAGCGCAATGTTCACGTCGCGGTAGGTATTCTCCATGAGCTTGGACAGTTCGGCCGAGAGATCGTCGGTGAGGAAAAGCTGGCCTTTGACGAAGGCGCGGTAAATTTCTGCCGCCGCCTGCGTCGAAAGCTCGTCCACGCCGCCAATCAACCGGTCGTTGTGGACAATCTCCTGGAAAATGTCGCCGGGCAGAATCCGCTCCGGGCAATGCGCCAGCAGGATGTCGCCGGGCACTTTGAAGGGCGTGAGTTTTTCGATGAGCGGCGCGACGAATTTGCGGCAGGTCAACGGCGGGACGGTGCTTTCCAGGATGACGAGGTTGCCCGGGCGCAGGTGCGGGCAGACCGATTCGACCGCGGATTGGACGTAAGCCATGTCCGCCACTTTTTTCAACGGGTCCACGGGGGTCGGCACGGCGATGACAAACACGTCGCCGGGGCAGGCGCTGGTCTGGGCGAGGAGATTGGCCCGGACGGTTTGATCGAGCAGCAAGGCCTGGAGTTCCTTTTCGTTGAGCAGCATGGTGCGCTCGTTGATGGCGCGCACGACGTTTTCGTTGATGTCCACGCCGACGACGGTGAGGCCGGCCTTGGCCCACATGAGCGCGGCGGGCAGACCCACGTAGCCGGTGCCGATCACGACAATTTTCTTTTTCATGTAGTGTTGGATCAACTCTTGCGGAAAACCCCGACCAGATGGTCTTTCGTGCAGGTCAGCGCCGGAACATCGGTCCAATGCTCCGCGCGGCGGAACACCGGCAACCGCCGAAGCAGCGCCGCGCCGAATGAATGGGGCGCGCGCTGGAACTGAAAGTAGGCCAGCGACTGCGCGCGTTGCCGCAACCGCTCGCGCCAGGAAAAATCGTAGTGACAGGAGCGGTCCGCGCCGGCGAGTTGCAGCCGCAGCGTCGCCGCCAGCCACCGGAGATGGCGTTCGCTCAACATCTGGAAATGGCCGGCCAGCCGGAAATACCAGAACTCCGCGAGCCGGTCGCGCGTGGCGATGGCATCCGCGTTGCCGGTGACCAGCACCAGCAGTCCGCCCGGCTTGAGAACGCGTGCGAGCGTCTCCAGCAGCTTGACCGGCTCGGCCAGATGTTCGAAGACATCCATGCACACTACCGCATCCAGGCCGCTGATCGCGCCTTCGCCTGCCGCCGCTTCGGGAACGATCTGGATGCCGCGTCCCCGCGCAATGGCCGCCGCCGGCTCATTGATCTCCATCCCCAGCTTGCGCACACCCGCCGGCAACCGCGCGAGGATCCGCCCGGTGCTGCACCCGTAGTCGAGCACGGCCGCGCCGTCGCCCAGCCCCGCCAGCGCGGCGAGCACGAGGCGGTCCGTGGGGAACAGCGTCTCGTAATCGTAGGGTTTGAAATCGAGTCGCGAGTAAAAATCTTCGAGCGTTTCCAAAGGCAGCGTGTGTGATTTGAAAAACAAACCGCAGGCCGCGCACTCGTTCACCGCATAAGGCGGATGCCAGAAAACCTTGCCGCCCGCCTCGGTATCGAACGCGCCTGCCTCGCCGCCCACCGGCGCGAAGGATGCGCCGCCACAGGCCGGGCACCTTTTGACCGCGCGCTGCGGCCCCGCGGCGGAATCCTTTTCGGCGTTCAAGGGCGGTGATGGCACGGACGTCATGATTTCAGGAGGGCCACGGCGTGCAACCGATATTTCAACGCCACGAACGCCAGCGCGGCCAGCAGACCGGCGGCCGCGCTCCACGGCAGCGCGAGATGCCTGAAAGCGGCCAGGCAGAGCAGGAACAGCAATCCCGCGCAGGCCGCTACCAATCCCCAACGCAAAAATTTCATGACTTCGGGCAGCTGCCGGTAAAGGAACACCACGCAGGGAACATTGGCCACCGCATAGGCCAGCGCCATGGCCGCCACGTAGCCGGCCGCGCCGTAACGCGGAACCAGAAACCAGGCGCCCGCGCCGAAGAGGACCGCAAAGGCCAGATTCACCCACCACGAGAACCACATGCGGCCCATGCTCACGAGCGCGTTGCCCATGGGAAAAAGCAGCGCATACATCACCGCGTGCAGCATCAGCCACACGACCACGCCGGGGTGCCCCTGATACTCCGCGCCGAACGGCATGACCGTCAGCGCGGGCGCCGCCGCCTGCGCCAGCGACACCGGCACGATGATCAACGTGGCCAGCAGAAAGTTGAAGAGCAGCGTCCGTTGAAATGTGGCGCGTTCGCCACGGCCGAACGCTTCGCTCAGGATGGGCAGCATCGGGGCGATGAGCATTCCCAAAAACGTTTCCGGAAGCAGCTTGACGCGCAGCGCCGCGTTGTAGATGCCAAGTTCGCCAAAACCGCCCGCCTGGTTCACCACCAGCGCGCCCGCGCCCCAGCCGACGATGCTGTTCAACACGCCGGACAACACGGCGGGAAAGCTGAAGCTCCAGAAGATTTTCCCCTCCGCCAGCGCCCCGTTGAAGCCGGGCGAAATCTGGAACCGCGCGGCCTCGGCGCGCACGGCGGCGTAGCACAGGAGGCAGTTGAGCGCCTGGCTGAAAATCAACGCCCACACCGCGCCCAACACACCCCAGCGCCAGGCGCCGATCAGCATGAGCGGAAACGACACGACGCCGGAGAGGAGGTTTATGCGCGCGATGGCCCGGAACGCCTCGAAGCCGGACAACGCGCCGGTCTGCGCGCCGTTGATGCCGCCCAGAAAGAGGAGCAGCGCGCTCGCTTGCAACAGGCCCGCGAGGTGCGGCGCCGCGAGCGTGTGGGTCGCGAGCCACGGCGCAATGAATACCAGCGCGACCGCCATGATGCCGCTGCTCACCCAGGCGAAGCCGCTGGCCAGACCCAGAATCCTCCCCGCCCGCGCCGGGTCGCCGCGTTTGAATTCGGCGATGTGTTTGTTGGCCGTCACGCCCATGCCGAAACCGGCGATGGTGCCGAACATGCCAATCGTGTTCTGGATGATGCCCAGCTCGCCAAATTCGTCCTTGCCGAGCATTCGGCCCACAACTACGGCCGAGAGTAATCCCAGCCCGCGGGAAATGAGCGAACCGGCCAGTGACCAGAACGCGCCCCGCGCCAGACGGCTGCCGATGGGCGAGGCTTCAATCCGCTGATAGACCCCGCGGAAGGAAGCCGGCGAAAGCGAATAGATGAAGGCTTTGGGGGTCACGGCGCAACAAGTGCGTCGGCGGTTTCGCAGATCATTCTTTGCGGCTGATAAAATGGTTCCCCAGGACCAGCAGGTCCATTTTCGTGCGGAGAAAGCAATCCAACGCTTCTTCCGGCCGGCAGACGACGGGTTCGTTCTCATTGAACGACGTGTTCAAAACCATCGGCACGCCCGTCAGCTTTTGGAAATGTTCGATCAGTTGATAGTAAATTGGATTGGTGTGGCGATACACGGTTTGCAGCCGGCCCGAGCCATCCACGTGCGTCACCGCGGGGATCAATTTGCGTTTTTCCTCGCGCACCTGAAAAACCTGCATCATGAACGGCACGTCGTCGTCGGTCTCGAACCACCCGGTAACCGCCTCGCGCAGGATGGAGGGGGCAAAGGGGCGGAAGGATTCGCGGCGTTTGATTTTCTGGTTCAGAATGTCTTTCATGTCGGCCCGGCGCGGGTCGCAGACAATCGAACGGTTGCCCAGCGCGCGCGGCCCCCATTCCATGCGGCCCTGGAACCAGCCGACGACCTTCCCCTCGCTGACGGCGCGCGCGGTCAACTGGCAGAGCACGTCGGCTTCGGGGCAACGTTCCACCGCGCAGTGGGCGGCGCGGACCGGCCCGGCCTGCGAGGCGAGCAGCGCGGCGATCCGGGTTTCATCGTATTCCGGCCCCCAGTAAGCGTGGTCCATGAGGAAACGTTCGCCGGCGCCGTTCAACTGGTGCGCCACCACGAAGGCCGCGCCGATGGCGCCACCGGCATCGCCGGCCGCCGATTGGATGTAAACTTTTTTGAAGGGCGTCTGTTGATACACCTTGCCGTTGGCGACGGAATTCATCGCGCACCCGCCGGAGAGCGTGAGCGCCGGGCAGCGATATTTTTGGTGCAGCACGTTGAGCAGGGCGAAGAATGCTTCTTCGTACATGGCCTGCACGGAGCGGGCGATGTCCTTGTGTTTTTGTTCGAGCGGCTGGTCCTTCCTGCGCGCGGGGCCGAGCAGGTCCTCCAGTTCAGGCGCGAACAGTTCGCCGACTTCGGGCGAGCAATCGTTCCAACGGTAGCTGACGTTTTCCCGGTGATGGCGGAAATATTTCAGGTTCAGCTTGTAGGTCCCGTCGGTTTGCACGCGCACGAGCTGGCGCATCTGGTCGAGGAACAGGGGTTTGCCGTACGGGGCGAGGCCCATCACTTTGTATTCGTCGCCGTAATGGGGAAAGCCCAGATACTGCGTGAGGGCGGAATAAAAAATGCCGAGCGAATGCGGAAAATAGACGCGGCCATCAATGGGAATATCGCTCCCCTTCCCCAGGCCCCAGGCGGCGCTGGCAAAATCGCCAAAGCCGTCCACCGAGACGTTCACCGCTTCGGGAAAGGGCGAGACGAGGAAGGAAGAGGCCAGATGCGCCAGGTGATGTTCGACGTGGTGCAGGCGCGCGTTCATGGGTTCGCCGGCAAAGGCGCGCGCGATGGCGGATTCGACGGTGGCGGTTTTGGAGATTTTGCGCAGCCGGCTTTTGATGAGGCCCAGTTCCGGCCAGCGGGTGAGCGCATAGGTGATGCGCCGCAGGTTGTTGACGCGCGGGTTGAGGTTGATGGCGATGTGTTCCAGCTCGCTGAACGGGAGTCCGGCTGCCTGCAAACAGTAGCGCATGGCCTCGGTCGGCAGGCCGGCCCAGTGCTTGATCCGGCGAAAGCGCTCCTCCTCCACGGCCGCGATCAAACGCCCGTCCCGGACCAGGCAGGCGGAGGAATCGCCATGATAGGCGTTGATGCCAAGAATAACGCTCATGGGGGACCGGTTCTAACGGGGAAAGCTCTCAACGCGGCGGAGCGGCACCGGATAACCTCGAACACTGAACATCGAACCTCGAACCTCGCAGTGATCGAAGCACGAGAAGTTCAATGTTGGATGTTGGACGTTGAATGTTCGTTGGGTTGAACCGGCTCCGGGCAAGCTGCCGCACTTGGATGATTGGCGAGGCGCCAACATCCTGATTGCGTGGTCAACATGAGCCGACAATTTATCACCAGCCGACAAAAAAGCGCCTTGCTGATACGGGCGAGACTACCCGTTAAGCCAACTGTATGCCAGTCTCAGCCTGGCGGTAAATGACCGCGGAAAAGAAATGCCCGGGTCGAAGAAAACGCCGCATCGCACCGCAACCACGCAACGCGGCGCTGCCGCAACCGAGTCGGAGTGCGCCCGTCCTCGGGCGCAGCAATGTCCGAAAACTGTGGGCGCCGGATTATTCCATCCTCTGCCCAACGTCGCCGCTCGCTGCGCCCGAGGACGGGCGCACTCCATCCCGCTGGAAAATCTTCGCGGGTTGCGGGCATGTTGGGATAGAGCACTGCGGGGGCGCGCAAATGAACAGCAACGAAGAATGGGAATTCGGAGGGCCGGCGGCGGGCAGATGGTATCATGCGTGGGCGCGAGGCGGGCGGCATCAGGCGGGCACGGCGGCACGGTAATATTTGCTGTATTTGTACTGGTAGTATTCGGGGTAAGCGGTATCCACGCGATTCAAAATCAGGCCCAGCACGTTCACCTGACGTTGTTGCAGGACATCCAGCGCATTGCGGGCCAGGCGGGCCGAGGTGAAGGCCCCGCGCAGGAGGAACAACACGCCATCCATTTTGGGGGCCAGACTGGCGGTGTCCGCGGTCGCCAGGATGGGCGCGCTGTCAATCACGATGTAATCATACTGCGGATAGATTTCCTTGAAGAAATTTTCGGTGTCCTGGCTGAGGAACAATTCTCCGGCATTGGCCACGGGTTTGCCGCAGGGAATGAAGCTCAGGTTGGGCGTCGCGGTGGGTTTGATCACTTCCGAATAATGGACCTTTCGGTTCAATATTTCACTCAACCCCGGCTCGGCGGGCTGATCAAAGAGCTTGTGCAGCGTGCCGCAGCGCAGATCGCTGTCGATCACCAAAACACGCGAGCCGGAGACGGCCAGGGTCACGGCCAGATTGGCGGAGATCGAGGACTTGCCTTCGTTGGGGATGGAGCTGCTCACCAGAATGGTCTTGGGCCGGTTGCCCTTGACCGCCGTGAAAAAGAGCGCCGAACGGATGTCGCGAAATGCTTCCACAAAGGAATGGCGCTGGTCGTGCAGATGGACCAGTTCGAGTTTCTTGCGTCCAATGTCCAGCGCCGGCACATGGCCGAAAACCGGCTGGTCGAAGACCTGCATCATTTCCGTGACGGAACTGATGCGGTCGTCGTGACGGTCCAGCATATAGAGAATGCCGGCGCCACCGGCCAGGCCGGCCAGCAATCCCAGAATGAGCTGTTTCACAAGGTCGGAAGGGGCGCGCCCCGCCGCGGAGGCATTTTCCATGATGGAAACGTTTTCCTGATCAATGTTTTTGGTCAGGCCAACGCCTTGAATCATTTTGAGCAGCTGGTCGTAGCGGGCCTGAAGCGTTTGCTCGTTGCGGACTAATTTTTCGTAGTCGAACATCTTGCGGCCGGATTCCTGCGCCTGGGCATCCGCGTGGCGGATGCTTTCCTCGAGGTTTTGGATTTGCAGCCTGGTCGTCTGGCGGAGATTTTCGAGTTGGTCCCGATTTTGTTGGCGGAAGATTTCCAGCAATTTTTCCTGGCGGGAGATTTCATCCGCCAGCTTCCTCATTTTCGGATGTTTGTCCTGCAAATCCCGACCCAACTCCGCGCGCTCGGCCTTGAGCAACTGGACCTGTTCTTTGGCTTTTTGATAGCCGACCATGGGCATGGCGGGGTCGGCTTGTTTGGCGTCCGGCGTCGTGCCGCTGCCCAGTGATTTAACCGCCCGTTCGGTGTTTTGATCATCGGTGAGCAAGTCCAGCAATTGCGCCTCGGTTTTCAGTTCGGCGTGCCGGGTGCTCAGTGTGGCGAGGTACTTGCCGGCGCTGCTGCCCTGCTGCTCCAAATAGACGACGTTGTTGTCCCTTTTGAAGTTGAGGAGTTTTTCCTGTTCCTGTTTCAGCTCCATTTCCGGCTTGTAAAGTTGCGCGATGAGCGAAGACGCGGCGTCGTCGGAAGACTGGGCGCGCAGTTCCTTTTTGCTGTTCAAATATTCCTCCATCAGGGTCTGAAGATAGGCCTGCGTGTATTGCGGTTCATCGCCCGCGAGTTGCAGGAGGAACACGGCTGCCCGCGGGGATTGCACGACCTTCAAGTTCACGTCAATCGGTTTGAGATTGGGCTTCAGGAGTTTGATCCGCGCCTTGGTCCGGTTGCGCAGGATTTCACTTTTGAACAGCTCGATCTGGGTGCCGAAAAAGTTCTGAAATTCCTCGTGATAATACCCGCCTTCCGGAAGACTCACCTTGCCGAAAACCCACATGCGCCCGACGGAGATGTAGTGCGGGGGTTCCTTGGACGCCAGATAACCCTGGAGACCAAGGCCCATGCCCACCGTGATCAGCAGAATCCACCAGTAACGGCGGAGCAACATCTTTGATCGGTACAACCGCGCGCGGAGATCGGTCGAGGCCGAGGCGGGTTTGGGCAACGTGCTGGTGGTTTCCTCCATAATCAAAAATTGATCAATTTCTGCGCGACATAGATCATGTCGTCGGACTGGACCACGATGTCCTTCTCCGTGCGGTTCTTCTCCCAGATCTCCTCGACGTTAATGATGAACGTCTGGGCGGGTTTGCCGGTGGCAGGATCGGCCTTGCGCATCAGCTTGACCTCTTTCTTCTTGGCAAAGTCGCCGAACCCGCCGGCCTTCAATATACATTTGCTGACAGTATAGACTTCATCCCCCGGCAGCTCCACCGGTCCGGGGCCTTTGACCTGGCCGACCACATAAACCTTGCCCCGCATCTTGTTCAAGGCGTCCACGCCGATCATGACCGTGGCGTGATGATAATACTCCTTTTCGAGCAACCCTTTGACCTCGCACGCCAGTTGGTAGCAGGTTTTATCCTGGGCTTTGTAACGGCCGACGTAGGGAACTTCCACCTCGCCGGAATCCGTCACCTGCAATGCCTTGGGGTCTTCCCGATCTTCCAGGACGCGAAAACTGATCCGATCTTGGACACCGAGCTTCTGTTTGTCATCCAGCAACTTCATCGCGGCGGGGATTTCTTCGGCCGGCGAGTTCGCGGCCGACCTGGGGTCCGCATTGGCGGCCAGAACGGCCGCCGGCGTTGCGCCGGCCGGCCCGGAGGGAGTTTGGTGAATCAACTCGTCGAGATTTTGAAGGGCCTTTTGAAGGGCCTCATCTTTGGGGGAACCACCCGAAGCCGTGGCACTGGAGGAAGCCGCCTGGGCGGGTGCCGCCCCGGTGGTCACCGGGGGCGGTGGATTGACAGTTGGCTTGGAAACGTTGGTTGGGTTGGCGGATTGCAACGACTCCTGCAACTTCTGCCGGGCACGCTCATACTCCTCTTCGGAAATCCGGTTTTGCGCCAGCAGGACAGCCGGGCGGCCTTCGGAATTCGCGTCTTTGGCCGGGGCGGTGAAGGCGTGGCTCCCGAGCATTAGCAAAAATGCGAACAATAAGTATATTTTATTTAACATCAACGGGTTATTGGCAGAAACGTTTTCAGACGTTGGATAAAGATTGTCACCGGCGGGATTCAAAGTCAATTTATTTTCCCGTCGGATCACAGTTGATAGAGTCATCGGTGTCATTCTTAGTTTCGCGCAAAGCAGCAACAAGCAGGAAACATGCGCACCAAATGCGCAGTCGTCCACTATTTTGCCCAACGCATGTGATTTGATGGGAATATTGTGCGGACGTTCAAAGCAGACGAGGGGGCCAAGAAATTTCGTTTAATTGCAACATTTCCATTGACTTTTTCCGGGTTTACATGCCATCATCCTGAAAATTTCAAAGCTGTCCGATACACCGGCTTTGAGTACGCATAAGAAAACCGAGCAACAACGCAACCAACAATCCTGGAGTAATCAAATGAAATATCACACCCGAATTTGGACACTGTTCACCGCCAGTTTGGCCGTCGCAACGGCGGTTTTTTCCACCCCCCTCCGCGCCGAGGTGAAACAAGGCGAGGCTGTCGTGGCGGCCATTGACGGCACGGCGGAATATTCAACCGATGGCCGGAACTGGATCCCGCTCAAGGTCAAGGATGTTTTGAAACCCGGCGCCGAAATCAAAACCTCCCCCACTTCGACGGTTGACCTGTACCTCAACTACAATGGGCCGGTCGTCCGGGCGGACAAGGACTCGCACCTGGTCTTGACCCGGCTGAGCCGCGAAGAAAAAGGCCAGGAAATTGTCACCGACACATTTTTGACGCTCAAGTTGGGGAGCGTGCTTGGGTTCACTCAAAAGATCGCCAAAGGCTCTCGCTATTCAATCGCCACTCCCGATGGCATCGTGGACATCACCGGGACTCAGTACAGAGTCAGCACGAGTGGATTTGTTGGCGTGCTCGTTGGATCTGTCACGGTCAGATACAGCAAGCGGGGCACGGCGGGTCTTGGCGTTTCGGTGACTGTAAACGCAGGGCAGGAGTTTAACTCGACGACCGGCTTGGTGCAACCGTACAACGGGGCCGACTTTGCTTCTCTGTTGCAGGACGTTGAGACTTCGGTTGGAAACGTCAGAAAGTTTAACCTCGCCAACGGCGCCAAAGTGCAGGTCACCGCGATTACTCCTCCTGCCAGCAAGTGAATTTGATTGGCCTGCTTCTCTGTTCTGGCGGTGAGTGAGATGAGTTGGACCTGACGGGGTTGGACGGCGAAGCAAAAGCGGAGGCGTGGGTGGTTGCCAATCGAGAGGGTTGCTCAATACCTTGTAGCGTACGAATTGTATTCAGGCGGGTCGGTTTTTTATTCGATGGCATGATTGCCATTTTTGCCGGTTTCTTTTTTTAACCATTCTACTCTTCCAACTTTCCTTTGGAATTGTATCGTATAGTTGGCACGCTGCGGCGAAGTACTCGTTTGCCTGGATGGTCTGTTTTCGGGGGGGCAATTGTTGTCCTTCTGAGTGCTCTTAATCTTCAGGCTCAAGCGCCGGCACCGCGCTACCTTCACACGGCCGTTTGGACGGGCACGGAGATGATCATTTGGGGTGGTACCACGTCCAATGGTGCTGTAAATACTGGCGCGCGATACAACCCGGCTAGTAACACTTGGACGGCGGTGTCCACTACGGGAGCACCCACCGCCCGGCAGAACCATCGGAGTGTTTGGACTGGCAGTGAAATGCTGGTCTGGGGAGGGCAAGGCCCCAACAGCGTAAATACCGGCGGACGATACAATCCTTCCCTCAACACTTGGACTGCCATCACGACCACCGGCGCACCCGCCGCCCGTTACTCCCATGCGGCTGTGTGGAGAGGCACGCACTTGATCGTGTGGGGAGGTTTTGGCACGGATGATTTAAACACAGGCGGAAGATACTCCCCAACATCAAATAACTGGTTTGCCACCTCCACGACCGGTGTCCCCGCCGCGCGCACCTCGCCATCGGCAATATGGACGGGCAGCTCCATGATCGTTTGGGGCGGCTTCGGCACACTGGGCGGCTACGAGAATTCCGGCGGCCGCTACAATCCTGTCGCTAACACCTGGCAAATTACCTCCACGAACGCCGCAACGGTACCGGCACAACGCAATTCCCATACCGCAGTTTGGACCGGCGCAGAGATGATCGTCTGGGGCGGCATCGGCAGTAATAGCACGAATTTTAATTCTGGCGGCCGTTATAATCCAACGACAGACATCTGGATTGCTACGACGACGAATAACGCTCCGCAAAGGCGTTATTCCCACACGGCGGTTTGGACCGGAACAGATATGATCGTTTGGGGCGGTTATAATAACAATGTCCTGAATAACGGCGGGCGATTCAAAACGAATACCTTGACCTGGACCAACACCACGTTGGTCGGCGCCCCTTCCCCGCGTTACTATCATACCGCCGTCTGGACCGGCACCGAGATGATCGTTTGGGGCGGGTACGGCGCCACCACTAATCTCGGCAACGGCGGCCGCTACAACCCCGGCACGGACACATGGATTCTAGTTCCCAATTCACCGCCCACCGTCAGCCTGACCGCTCCGGCCAACGGCGCAACTTTCGCCGCCCCGGCCACGGTTTTCCTGAGCGCCACCGCAAACGACACCGACGGCACTGTCACCCAAGTTGATTTCTATAACGGCACGAATCTCCTGGGCACTGATTTCACCAGCGGCTACGACTTCACCTGGACCAATGTTGCCGTCGGCAGCTACAGCCTGACCGCCAGAGCCACTGACAACGGGGGTTTGATCGCCACTTCCAGCGTTGTCAACATCACGGTCTTTTCCAACAACCCGCCTTCGGTGTCGCTGACGGCGCCGGCCAACAACGCCCTCTTCAACTCCCCCGCGTCGGTTCCCCTGAGCGCCAACGCTTCAGACAGCGACGGCATCGCCAAAGTAGATTATTACCAGAACTCCAATTACATCGCCACAGTGACAGTCTCCCCTTACAATTACACTTGGTCGGGCGTGTCCCCCGGCATTTACAACCTGACTGCCAAGGCCACGGACAATCTGAACCTGGCGAGCACTTCAGCCGTGGTGCAGATCACCGTGGACAACCGGCCTACGGTGACACTCACCGCGCCCGCCCACAACGCCGTCTTCCCGGTTGCCGGCAACATTCTTTTGAGCGCCAACCCGGCGGACAGCGACGGAACGATTGCCAAGGTGGAATTTTTCCGCGGGGCTATCTTGATCGGCACAGTCACCAGCAGCCCGTGGGACTTCAACTGGACCAGTGTCGCGGCCGGCGTTTACAACCTCACGGCCACGGCCACCGATAATCTGGGTCTGGCGCAAACCTCCAGCGTGGCGCAAATCACCGTGGAACTGCCACCCACGGTGACGCTCAACACGCCGACCAACAACGCCTTCTTCACCGTGCCGGGGCCGGTGGCCCTGAGCGCCAGCCCGACCGACACCGACGGCACGGTGGCCAAGGTGGAATTTTTCCAGGGCGCCACCCTGCTGGGCACGGTGACCAGCAGCCCATGGAATTTCACCTGGGCCAATGTCGCCTCCGGCACTTACAACATCACCGCCAGGGCCACGGACAATCTGGGTTTGGCGGCCACCTCCGGGGCGGCGCAAATTATTGTGGACGCTCCGCCCACGGTCTCCCTCTACAATCCAACCAACAACGCAGTTTATATCGCGCCGGCCACGGTTTATCTGAACGCCTTCGCCGCCGACACCGATGGCACCGTTACCAAAGTTGAATTCTATTACGGCACGAATCTCATCGGCACCGACTTCATCGATGGTTACGATTTCGCATGGACCAACGTTCTGGCCGGCAGCTATAGCCTCACGGCCCGGGCGACCGACAACGGCGGCGTGATCTCGACCTCCAGCGTCGTCAATATCACCGTCAACACCAACGTCGCACCGATCGTGACGCTGACCGCGCCGACTCCCAACGGCGTCTTCGCGCTCCCCGGTGCCGTTCCTTTGAACGCCAATGCTTCCGACGCCGACAGCTCCATCGCCAGAGTAGATTTCTTCGAGGGCCTCAATTTCATCGGCACGGTCATGACCCTCCCCTATACCAACCTCTGGACCGGCATGGCTTCCGGCACTTACAATATTACCGCCCGGGCCACCGACAACCTGGGCTTGATGCGCACTTCCAGCGTGGTGCAAATCGTTGTGGACGCTCCTCCCACGGTGTCGCTGGTCAACCCGTTGACCAGCACCGTCCTGGCCGCGCCGGCCAATACCACCTTGACCGCCACTCCTTACGACAGCGATGGCATTATCAGTCAGGTCAATTTCTTTGCCAACGGCAATTTCATTGGCATGACCAACGGTCCGTCCTACACATTGACCTGGACCAATGTACCCTCCGGCGCCTACAACCTGACCGCGACGGCGGTTGATAATAACGGCCTCTGGGCCACCTCCGCGCCGGTCATGCTGACGGTGGATGCGTTACCGACGGTGGCCTTCACCTATCCGACCAACAATGGCTATGTCCCCACGGGCCTGGTCCCGTTGAGCGTCAACGCCGCCGATGCCGACGGTTCCGTCAGCCAGGTCCAGTTTTTCCTCAACGGCGGTCTCTTTGGCTCCGCCGGCACCGCTCCGTTCAGTCTGACGTGGTCCAACCCGGCCATCGGCAATTACAACCTGAGCGCCGTCGCCACCGACAATCTGGGATTAAGCAAGACCTCCAGCCCGGTCAATGTGTTCGTGGCGCTCCGGCCGGGCATTGGAGTGGCCGCTGTTTCCAACAAATACCTGCTCACCGTCACCGGTGAAGTCAGCCGGGTTTACCGCGTCCTGGCCTCCACCAACCTCGTCAACTGGGTGCCGATCAGCACCAACACCACTTCTAACGGCGTCTTCTCGATCATCGACACCAATGCCTCTCCGTTGAGCCGCCGCTTCTGGCGGGCGACGCCGGAGCCCTGAGTCGGCGCACCGCCGTCCAGTTGAAGTGCTTCATTGACGGGCACCCCGGGTTGGCACCGATGGGCACCCCGGGCTGTCACCGGCAGGTCACCCGGGTTTGCTCCAAAACTTTTCCGATTTCAAATGTTTTTTGATTGCCATGGCCAGCGATTTATGTTACGAACAATGCATACCGATTGGCAGAAGTTGTTTCCGATTTTAGCGACGACTAGTTACACCGTCCGTTTCCATGAGTTTTCTCTTTGCAGCGGTGTCTCGACAGAGCACCACCGTCCCTCGGAATTTGTCGCCGCGGCGCTCTGCCGGGACGCAAAGCGCGCAGACCGTGCGCGGTAATCGCTCCCGCAGGGTTGGGCAGAGGGCGGTCCCGCAAAACAGGCGTGAGCGGTATTCCTTTTTCCAACCAGAAATCCATTTTAACAATCACCGTGGATTGAACACATGTCCGGTTCAACAAAGGCACTTGGAATTTCCGCCCGGATTTTTGACTCCGGACAGTGAATCGCCTTTGACCGTCGTTTGGCTTGGGGTGCTTCATTCAATCCTCCTTCCAAATTTCTCACCTTGGATCCGCAAAGAATAGCTGCGGAACCCCGCAAAAAGTCTCGATTGACGTGTTGGCCGTCTGTAATCGGAGCAATGCTCATTTTTTCCGGCGCGCCCGGCTCCCTTCAAGCCCAACCGCCCACGGCGCGCTACCTTCACACCGCCGTTTGGACAGGCACGGAAATGATCGTTTGGGGCGGGGTCAGTTCCAATGGTTATGAAAATACCGGGGCGCGCTACAACCCGACCTCGGACACCTGGACGGCGTTGCCCACAACGGGAGCGCCGTCGGCCCGACAGAACCATCGGGCTGTCTGGACCGGCAGTGAAATGCTCATCTGGGGAGGGCAGGACGCGACCGGCAGTCTAAATTCCGGAGGCCGCTACAATCCTTCCGCCAACACGTGGTCCAACATCACAACGACCGCCGCACCCGCCGCCCGTCACAACCATGCCACCGTGTGGTCGGGCACGCACATGATTATCTGGGCTGGCTTTGGCACGGATGACCTGGACACTGGCTCACGTTATTCGCCGGTCTCGAATAACTGGTTTGCCACTTCTACAACCGGTGTCCCCGCGGCGCGCACTTCACCAACGGCAATTTGGACGGGCAGTTTGATGATCGTTTGGGGCGGCTTCGGCACATTGGGCGGTTTTGAAAACTCCGGCGGACGTTACAGTCCTGTCGCCAACACCTGGCAAATTACCACGACGAACGCCGCCACGGTACCGGCCGAACGCAATTCCCATACCGCAATCTGGACGGGCACCGAAATGATCGTCTGGGGCGGCATCGGCAATGAAAGCACGAATTTCAATTCTGGCGGGCGCTATAATCCGACGACCGACACCTGGGTCGCCACCCCAATCAACGGTGCTCCCGAAAATCGATATTCCCACACGGCGGTATGGACCGGCACCGAAATGATCGTCTGGGGTGGTTATGACAACAGTGTCCTGAACAGCGGTGGGCGCTACAAAACGGCGACCAGCACCTGGACCAATACGGCGCTGGTTGGCGCTCCTTCCCCGCGCTACTATCACACCGCAGTTTGGACTGGCACGGAGATGATCGTCTGGGGCGGATACGATGCCGGCAATTATCTCGGCAACGGGCGCCGCTACAACCCCGTCACCGACACTTGGATTTCGATTGGGAACCTGCCCCCTACGGTCAGCCTCACCGGGCCGACCAACGGAGCAACGTCCATCGCACCGGTCACGTTTTTTTTGATGGCTACCGCTGCCGATGCCGATGGTTCGGTCACCAAGGTTGATTTCTACAACGGAACGAATCTGCTGGGCACTGATTTCACCAGCGGGTACGATTTCACCTGGACGAATGTCCAGCCGGGCGGTTACAGCCTGACGGCCAGAGCCACCGACAATGGGGGCGTCGTCTCCACGTCCAGCGTCGTGAACATCACCGTCAACAGCAACGACGTGCCCGTGGTGACGCTGACCGCTCCAGCCAACAACGCCATCTTTACGCCTCCTGGATCGGTTCCCCTGAGCGCGACAGCCTCCGACAGCCAAGGCATCGCCAGAGTGGATTTCTTCGCGGGCTCCAGTTATCTCGGCACGGCGACCAGCAGCCCTTACAATCTCATGTGGACTGGTGCGCCTTCCGGCGTATACAACCTGACGGCCAGAGCCACGGACAGCCTTGGCCTTAGTAAGACTTCTGCGCCCGTGGCGCTGATTGTGGACGCTCTGCCAACTGTGGCCATCGTCTATCCCGCAAACAATGGCTACGTCCCTCGGGATCTGGTCACCTTGAAAGTCAACGCGAACGATTCCGACGGGTCCGTCAGCCAGGTCCAATACTACCTCAACGGTGGTTTTCTCGGCTCCTCCACCCTTGCTCCGTTCGATCTGTCCTGGAACAACCCTGCGATTGGCACTTACAGCCTTAGCGCCATCGCCACGGACAATCTTGGACTCAGCCGGACTTCCAACCCCGTTAACGTCGTGGTCGCGCTCCGACCTGGCGTGCAAGCAAGCATGGTGTCCAACCAATGCCTGCTCACCGTCACCGGTGAAGTCAGCCGGGTCTATCGGACCCTGGCCTCCTCCGACTTTCTCAACTGGGTTGCCATCAGCACGAATTCCACCACCAACAGCGTCTTCTCGATCGTTGATACCAATTTTTCCTCAATGAACCACCGCTTCTACCGGGCGACTCCCGAGCCGTGAAGCGCCACTGCTATCGCCAGGCGCAGGATTGCGAATGACAGGTGATCAGCGCTTTGCCGATAGGACTTCCGCCAGCATTTCAAAACCGACTTTTGCCGGTGGGCATGCCTGATGATTCGTGTTATGCTCACCGGAAATTGAACACGAGCCAGATCCAGCGTCCGAAATTGTCGCCCGGACTTTTGTTGCTCGGCAGCGCGCTGCTCCTGGCCGCCATCTGGCTCGGCCTCCTCAACCAGCTTCGTGTCGAGTGGACGATCAACCCGCAGTACAATTACGGCTGGGGCGTTCCGTTGTTGGGGCTTTATCTCCTCGCCCATCGCTGGCCCTCCCGCCCCGCTGCGCAGCCGCCCGCGCGACCGCTGGGCGCGGCGCTGCTCGCCGGCTTGTTGGGGCTGGCCTTGCTCCCCATTCGCCTGTTTCAGGAAGCCAATCCTGACTGGCGGCTGGTGAGCTGGAGTTACAGTTTGGTCGTCATCGCGCTGACGCTGTTGGCGGTCTGGTTCGTCGGCGGCCGGCCCTGGTTGAAACATTTTTGTCTGCCGGTCGCCTTTCTCCTCGTCGCGGTGCCCTGGCCGAGCCGCCCGGAAACTGTTTTCACTGAATCCTTGATGCAAACCGTGGCCGCGCTCACCGTCGAAGGACTCAACTGGTACGGCATTCTCGCCCGGCAGCAAGGCAACCTTATCGAACTGACCACCGGCCTGGTCGGCATCAATGAAGCCTGCAGCGGCGTGCGCTCCTTTCAATCCACCATCATGATCGCCCTTTTTCTTGGTGAACTTCACCGCTTCTCCATTCTCCGGCGCACCGCCCTGCTCCTGGCCGGGCTGGCGCTGGCGTTTGTGCTCAACCTTTGCCGCGCCTTTTGGATGACCTGGCTGTGCGCCCGCAACGGCACCAACTCGCTGGCCAACTGGCATGACCCGGCCGGTTACATCATTTTTGGCTTCGCCTTTGCCGGGTTGCTCGGCCTGACGTGGTTGCTGCGAAAAAAAAATCCGCCCTCTGACGCCGCCGCTCCGGCCGCAGAAACCCCGGCCGCAAGCTGGCCAAGACCCCTTCCCTTGGCCTTCCTGGCCCTCTTTGCCGCCTGGCTCGCCACCGTCGAAATCGCCACCGAATCGTGGTATCGCTCGCATGAACGCCACCTGACCCGGCGCCTCGTGATGAATATTCAATGGCCGGCGGGCAGCGAAAAATTCCGGTCCGAGCCCCTGACGGAGGACGTGCGCCGCGTCCTGCGCTGCACCACCGGCGAGGCGGGCCTCTGGCAGCTTCCCGACGGCAGCCAATGGTCCATCTTTTTTTTCCAGTGGTCGCCCGGCCGCGCCGCCGCCCAACTGGCCCGCAACCACTCGCCCGAAATCTGCCTGCCCGCCGCCGGTTTGAAACTCGTGTCCGATCTCGGCCTGCAATGGGTCCGCGCGCATGATGTGGACCTGCCGTTCCACGCCTTTGTGTTTGAATCCCGCGGCCGGCCGCTCTACGTCTTTTTCTGCCTCTGGGAAGAACGCACCGCGCCGGATGCCAAGGCGTTGAATGCGGCCGATTACACCCAGGCCACCCGCGTGCGGGCCGTCCAGGAGGGCCGGCGGCATCTCGGCCAGCAGGTGTTGGAACTGGCCATCAGCGGCGTGCCGACCCAGGAAGAGGCCCGTCGCCAACTGGAAAAACAGTTGCAACAACTCGTCCGTTGGTCGCCCGATAAATCCTGAGCCGCGATGCCTGAAAATTATTGTCATCAAAACGAATCTTTCAGTCTAGTATCCCTGACGATGAGCCAATTGACACCGGAAGAAACCAAAAGAAAATGGCGGCGGCTCATCGGACTGGGCCTGGCCGTGACGTTGTTGCTCGGCGGGTTCTTCGGCGGCCGGCCGCTCTATCGCGAAGTGAAACTCTGGCGCGCCCACCGCTTCGCGGCCCAGGGCGAGGCGCAGATGGCCGAACAGAATTGGGACCTGGCCTACCGCAGCGCGCTCGCCGCCCTCCAACTCAGCCCGCTGGACGCACGCACGTTGCGCTTCATGGCCCGCGTGCTGACCCGCCTGGGCCAGGAGCAGGCCCTGCCCTTCTGGAACCAGTTGCTCCTCAATCCTGAAAGCACGCACACCGACCGCATCGAAATGATCGGCCTGGCCCTGCGCCTCAAGCAATGGGATACCGCCAAAACGCAGTTAAACATCGCCCTCAAACAAAATCCGGTCCCCGCCGAGACCTTGCAGTTGACTTCCGAATTCCTCGGCCTGCAGGGAGACATTCCACAAGCCATCAAATATGCGCGCGCGGCCGCCCAAAGCCAGCCCACCGATCCCGCCACTCGATCATATCTGGGCCGGCGCCTGCTGCTGTCCCCGGACAACGCCGAACAGCAGGAAGGCAAAACGCTGCTCTGGCAGTTGGCCGGCGGCCAGGACACCAACGCCCTGCAAGCCGTGCTTGTGCTGGTCGCGCAGACTTCTCTGACCCCCGAGGAATCCGCCGCCGCCATCAACACACTGGAAACCCATCCCGAACGCAGCCTGACTCATGAATTCCTGGCGCTCGACCTCAAGCTGCGCCTCAACCCGGAGCAGCGCCAGAACATCATCGCGGTCGCGATCAAAAAATATCCGCCGCTGGGCGATGAGGGCTTGTTGCAACTGGGCCGCTGGTTGAACCGCAACAAGGAATACGCAAAAGTTCTCGAAGTGATTTCCCAGACCCAGGCGCTCGCCAGCCAGGACCTTTTCCTGGTTTACCTGGATGCCCTGGCCGGCGCGGGCAGATGGTCCGACGTGGAGATCGCCTTAAACTTGAAAAACGTGCCGCTCGAACCGTTTTACGTTTCCCTCTACCGCGTGCGCGTGGCCAAGGAATTGGGCTACGACCAATTGGTCACACTCTATTGGGGGCAGGCACAACGCAAGGCCGCCGAAAAGCCGCAGGACCTCCTCTACCTTGCCCGTTACGCCGAGGGCATCGGCGCCACCGAGGAAGCCCTCAAAGCCTACCGCCTCATGACCAATAATTCCGCCACCGCCCGTTTGGGCTACATGTCGCTCCTGCGATTGACACAGCAGGCCGGATACACCCGCGACATCCGCGAGGTGATCAAAGGAATGAGCGGCCAATTTCCTGACGACCCGGCGCCGCGCAATGATCTCGCTTATTTGAATCTGTTGCTCAACGAAAACGTGGACGCGGCCAAAGCCGCCAGCCTCAAACTTTACCAGGACAACCCCGGCTTGCTCGCCCACCGAACGACGCTGGCCCTGGCCCATCTGCGCGCCAACGACCCGGCGGCCGCCCTGGCACTTTACCAGGACGTCAACCTGGATTGGTCGGCCACCCTCCCCGGTTGGCAAGCCGTGCACGCCGCTGTCCTGGGCGCCGGCGGTGAAACCAACGCCGCCCGGCAGGCCGTCCACCAGATCGAGCTCAAAGCCCTCAAACCCGAAGAACGCATGCTGATCCAACCTTGGTTGTGAAGACAAAGGGGTCAGTCCCGCAGATCAGAAGAAATATGCTATTCTGCGGGACTGACCCCTTTTCTTATGAGTCCAACTCCCTCCTATAAACTGGTGCCCGCCGGCGAAGGGCGGGCCTATTCCGTCCTCGGCGATCGCTACACCATCGTGATGGACGGCACCGAGACCGCCGGAGCGTGGGCGCTGCTGGATTTGGAGATCGCTCCGGGCAGTGGCGCGCCGCCCCACAGGCACACGCGCGAGGACGAGGCTTTTTACATCGTCGCCGGGGATTTGACCGTGAACGTGGGCGCGAAAATCCTCAAGGCCGGCCCCGGCAGTTTTTTGTCGCTGCCCAAAAACGTGCCGCACTTTTTCCAGAACACCGGCGGCGTCAAGGCCCGCGTGCTGGTCACGATCTGGCCCGCCGGGCTGGAGAATTTGTTCGTTGAAACGGGCCACCTGCTGCCGAGCAGGCACGCGCCGTTGATTCCGGTTTCACCGGCGGACATTGACAGGCTCAAGGCGCTGGCGCCCAAATACGGCCTGGAGTTGCTGCCGCCGCCGGGCGTGGGACCATGACGCCCGACGAACTCAAAAACCCCGTCACCGCGCTGGGCCTCACGCATTACCGCCGGCACATTTTCCTCTGCGCGGACCAGACCAAGCCCAATTGCAGTCCGCGTGAAAAAAGCCTCGAATCGTGGGAATATCTGAAACGCCGGCTAACAGAATTGGGATTGGTCGGCCCCGAAGCGCTGATCTATCGGACAAAAGCCAATTGCCTGCAGATTTGCACCACCGGCCCCGTTGCGGTGGTTTATCCCGAAGCGGTCTGGTATCACTCCTGCACGCCGGCGGTGCTGGAACGGATCATCCAGGAGCATTTGATCGGCGGACAACCGGTGGAGGAATTCGTCTTCGCGCACAGTCCGGTCATCGGTCAAAGCCGGGTATAAAGCGGAGCGATTCGCGCCGGGATGTTCCCCTTTCAACTTTCTGACCAGGCTCGGAGCGTGCCGGCCTCGCCCAATCAACAGGAAAATTGGTCGCCACATTTGCCATGGCTACGAAACAAAATCAAAACTGAGGATAGTCAGGACTGACACTTGCCTCTATACTCCGTGGTAACAATCCCATGAAACGACTCGCCCATCTCCTCATCGCCTTTGCTCTGTTGTCTGCCGCGCAGGCGCAAAACGTCAAAACGAACATCCCCTACGCCGAGTCGACGCACGAACGGCAGGTGCTCGATGTCTATGCGCCCAAGGATGCCAAAAACCTGCCCGTGGTCTTCTGGATTCACGGCGGTGGCTGGCAGGCCGGCGACAAGAGCGATGTGAAGCTCAAGCCGCAAGTGTTCATGGACAAAGGGTTCGTGTTTGTCTCCACCAACTACCGTCTGCTGCCGGGCGTGGACATGGATACGCTCATCCGCGATGTCGCGAAGTCGTTTCGCTGGGTGCATGATCACATCGCGGAGTATGGGGGTGATCCGAAGCGAGTGCTGGTCGGAGGCCATTCGGCGGGCGCTCAGCTCGCCGCGTTGATCTGCACCGATGAGCGCTACTTGAAAGCTGAAGGCGTTGCTTTCGATGTCCTCAGAGGCTGCGTGCCCGTCGATGGCGACACCTACGACGTGCCCGCGATCATCGAGACAGAAGAGACGCGCCGTCGAGTGCATGGTCAGCCGCAGGCGAAGCATGGTCACCGCGAGAAGTTCGGCAATGATCCGGTGAAGCATCGGGACTTTTCCGCCGTCACGCACGTAGCGAAGGGCAAGGGAATCCCGCCGTTCCTGATTCTTCACGTCGCCGACCATCCCGACACGACCGCGCAGGCGCAGCGTCTCGGTGCCGTGCTGAAGGACGCCGGCATTCCCGCGAAGGTCTTCGGCGCCAAAGAGACGAACCACAACAAGCTCAACGCCAACCTCGGCCTGCCCGACGATCCGGCGACGGAGGCACTGTTCGCGTTTGTTGCCGAAGCACTCAAGAAGTGAAACTGGCAGGGGTCAGTCCTGACCCTTTGCGACATTGATGACCAGTGACCCGCGCAATCCTATGGCCTGGACAGCCGGGAACCGATCGGTCCGTTGTTAAATAATGCCCTGCCGGGGCTGCCCCCCGGCCAGGCTTCCTCCGGGGGCTGGACGACAGTGCCGGCATTTCCCAACCTCACCTTTTCAAACCCGGTGCTCCGGCTTGCGGCGGACTGCGTTTTCCGACCCATAAGACGAAAGCAGGATTTTGGAGGTGGCGTTTCTCATGGCAAATCGAACCTCCGGGAAAAGTTCACGCACCAGTTGTATAATCTTTGCCCGTCCCGGCCCACGGTCGGGTCGCTGTCCCGCAAATTGCCACGCGCCAGACCGTTCGGGGCGGGTGTGTAGGGCGGCGGGCCAAACGGTTGCGCCGCGTATTTTAACAGCTTGTTGACGTTAGTTGTTGGACTCCCCGTCAACGCCACGGTGACAATCCCGGCGTCGGCGTCGGTGATTGTCACAGATGAAATGGTCGGCGGATCGGTCCCGGCGTCGGTGTAGGTGAATCCGTAGTTGCCGGGATTCGAAACCGTCGTCTCATCGAAAACGAGTCTGCCCACATGCCCGGTGAATTGCACGATGATGTTGGTCCCCACATTGGTCACAGAAAGCGGTCGCAGCGGGCTGTAAGTCTCCCCCAGCACCACCCGATGATAAAACGCTTTCGCATAATACTCCCCAACCGTCACCATGGCGGTGTTCGTCATGTGGTATTCGTCAATGTGGATCAGGTGATACGTTGGCCCGACCAGGACGGTGAGCAACGGGTTCTTTTCATGCGCGCGCAAAACATCGTAGCCGCTATCGTCCGGCGGGCCTATGGGCAGGGTATGGAACATGGGCAGAATCCCGGGCTGGCCGGTGATGGCCGGGATGTCCGCCTGATAATCGGTCTGCCATTCCTCCGCTTTGAACTCGTAGTCATTGGGTCCGTCGCTTTCGCCGTGATTGACCAGGATGCCGGGCACTCGCGCGGCGGTCAGCAGATTGGTCGCTGTTTGCACGGAGATGATCGAGTTGGCGTAGTTGCTGCCCGTGCCGCCTTTTTTCAAGACCGAGTAGGCTGCGCCGCCCTTCGCAAAATTGCCGATAGCGGTGCCCCATCTCTGGCCGGCGAAGTCAATCAACTGGCTGGCAAAGCTGGTGCAGAAGGTTTCGCGTTTCGCCTCAAGCAGCGGTGTAAAGCCGGTCAACACTTCTGTTTCATTGGTTTCTCCAGTGCTGAGAACGCCGCCCTGCCACATGAGATTGTGGTAGGGCTGATTTGTCGAAAGCGGCTGGCCGATCCCGCGCGCGTTAGACTGGCCGACGACCAGGATGTAATTGTTGACGGCCTGGTTTGCGCCAAAATAATCGATGGGCCAGTAGTGGAAGAAGGCTGAATTTGTCTCGGTAGAAATCAAGCTCGCCAATGAGAGCGTCTGACGGCCCCCGAAGTTCGCCGCAGTCACCTCAACCTGGTTGGTGCCGATCGGGATCCACGAATTTGTGCCGGTCAGATTTGTGCTCAGCAACTGCACAAACCGGCTTCCTGGCTGGGCGGTGAGGGAAACGATAAACTCGGATGCCTGCACGCTGACACGCTTCACCTCCGGCGGTTGGAGAAACTCGCAGGTCAATGTAACCCTGCCATAATAAACATCGTGCAGGGCATTGCTGACCGCAGGAGGCGGAAAATTGAATTCAGCATAAACGTCAGAACCAATCATCACCAGATTATCCAAGAGATTCCATTGATGTGTCCACACCAGCCCGGAATTCGCATAGGTTTCAAGGCGCACATTGTGCACTCTATTGGTATCGAGATAGCCGTCGAATCCAGACTCCTTGACTATGAATCTAACCTGATTCCTATACGTACCAGAACCCATTCCTCCACTGGAATCATAGAAGAACAAATCCATATCGAACGGAGTTTCATCATCCAACGCTCTTCGATCCGTTTCTATTCTCTGCCCGAAACCATTCGTGGTTACAATCTGCGCCCATTTGTCAACCGGAACGGAAGGGGGAGGCGCCCATGAACCATCATTAGTGACAGAATCATGATGAATTTCCAATGTCCCTGCGCCATAATTGCTGTCCAACGGCGTATGACGCACCCGTATCCAATCAGCATAGCTGCCCGCAACACCAGCTCCCAACAAAGCACCTGCAAATAATCCCTGTAAACTTCTTCTCAGCATATTTTGCCTGTGGCCTTACCACGACTTGGTGGGCACCCTTGGGTGACGGCTGCGTACTGGTTTGGCGTGAAACGCCGGTTGAGGTAAAAACAAATTCAAATCTACCACCTCTGGACAGATGTTCATGAATGATAATATCACAGTAAGATGTCAGTCAATGATAATATCACCTCCCCCTTTGTTCCATTTTCTGATGAACTGACAAATTGCCAACAGAAGTCAAGAGCGGGCCGGGGCTAGTGTTGTTTTCAAGCACCCCGCGGCTCGTCTCCATGGCAGCGAGTGGGTAGGTTTTTGCTTTCCCACTTTTTTTGAACCACATCGAACAGTTCTTGCACGAGTGCCGCCATGCGGAGCGATTCGCGCCGGGCCAATCTACTTCCCGAACTCTTCGCGCAATATCTCCGCCGCCGCCACCTCGTTGCGCAGTTTTTGATACGCTTCATCCAGGCTCACCACCGCGCCGGAACCGGGCGCGAAACCGCAGTCGGGATTGAGCGTGATGCGGTCCGCCGGGAGAAACCGGAGCGCCTGCCGCACCCGGTCCGCGATGGTTGCGGGCGAATCAATCTGGCCCGGCGCCACGCTCACACAGCCCAGACCGATTTCAAAATCCTCGCGCAGCTTTTTAAAGACCGCCATGTCGCCCGCGCCGGGCGCGGTGAATTCCATCGTCAGATGGTGCACGTTCAGCCGGTTCAATTGCGCCAGGATCGGGTCGTAGCCGCCCTGGAATTGCGCCTCGCCGCGCACGCGCGCGCCGGCACGCCGGCACAAGTGTACGGCAAGCTTGAGGCCGCTGATGCCCGCGACCAGTTCGTTGACGCACTCCACGGAGAAATCCGCCGCGGCATCGGCGTCAGCATATTGCGCGCGCACTTGCGGATCCACAAAGAGGCAGAGATGCGGATCGTCAATCTGTGCGATGTCGGCGCCGGCCTCGCGGATCAATTCCAGTTCGCGGCGCAGCACCGGCACGCAGTCGCGCACGAAATCCTCGCGCCGGGGATAAGCCCGGGCCGATTTCTCCGGGTGCCACATCCGTTCGCCCAGCAACGCCGGCGAAGGCAGCGTGGCCTTGACCTGCCGCGCGGTCAGGGAGCGGACGAAGGTGATTTCCTTGGCAATGAAGCCGGGCGTTTTCGGCGCGAGCCTGTCCACGACGATGGTGCTGGGCCGGCCATCGGGCGTCCGTCCCAGCTCGAAGCCGTGCGCGAGCTCAGCAATGACGCCGATGTAGGATTTGCGCCGCCACTCGCCGTCGGTCAGCACGTCCAACCCGGCGTGTTCCTGCAACGCGACGATGTAGCGGACGGCCGCGTCCATTTCTTTTTCGTAACGCGCCGGCGGCAGGGGCGGCCGGTCGTGGATGAGGTCCAGGACGAACTGCGAGCGCGGCATCGAGCCGACGACCGAAGTGGGAAAAAGCAGCCGGGAACTCATGCGTCACCGCTCCAGAATTGCTGGGCCAGTTCGAAATCCTGCTGCGTGTCCACTTCCATATAATTGCCCGGCGTGTCGGCGTGGGCCATTTTCACGCCCGCTTCGATCATCTCCTGGAACAAGTGGATCAGATAAGCCTTTTCGAAAACCGCGGCCTCGCGGAACGGTTTGCCGGCAAAGTGTTTACGGCAACGGTGGTAATGCTCTTTGAGCAACGCCGCGCCCGGGCGGGAAAATTTGGCGATGCCGGTGTATTCGCCATAAGCTTCGGGCGTGGCGATGCTGCGGTGAATGCGGGTGACGTGGCCGTTCCTAACCGTCACTTTTTCCGCGTCGTCCGGCGGATGGTGCGTGCGGTGTTGATAACGTTCAAGCCAGCGCGTGTCCACCGAGAGCGCGATGTCCGCCGGGCTGGCAATCAGCCGTTTCACCACGTCGGCCGTGAATAAAATGTCGGCATAACAACAGAGGAACGGCTCGTCCATCAAGTCCTCGGCGTGCATGAGCGAAGCGAGGATGTTGTTGCGCTCCCAGCCGGCGTTGTGCCGGAAGGTCAGGCGGGGATGATCGGCGCGCACTTTTTCGATTTGATAGCCGCCGATGAAACAGATGTCGCTCAGGCCGTTGGCCGCGAAAGCCGCCAGCGCCCAGTCCAGCAGGCGTTTGCCCCGCACTTCGGCGAAGCATTTCGGCGTGTCGGCGGTCGTCGGCATCAGGCGGCGCCCCCGCCCTGCCCCGATGATGATGGCTCTCATGATTCAGTCGGTTCCACCACCGATGGAACACGGACCCAACGCGGATGAAAAGATTTTTCCACTAACAGCCCGTCAAAAAAGTAGCCGCCGACGTTAGTCGGCGCAAAAGGCCTTTGGAACCCTCAAGAAATCAGCGCCGACTAACGTCGGCGGCTACAATTGAAAGGTTTTTCAACGGGCCGCTAAACCGCGGCCTCACAACCCGGTTCCTCCCGGGGCGTCGTGGCGTTCCACAGAAAGGCCACGACGACGGCGGCGGCCAGCGCGCAAGCGGCCCAGAAAAAAACGGCAAACCGCCAGCCGTGTTCCTGCGCCAGGTTGCCGGTGACCTTGTCGCCCGCGGCGGCGCCCATGTAGCCCATGAAATTCACGAACCCGACCGCGGCGGCAGCGGTGCCGCGGCGCGCGAGATCAATCGGCAGCGTGCCCACCAGCAGCACTTGTGCGCCAAAGATGCAGAAGCCGACCAGAAACAACACCAGCACCGACGCGGCAAGGCCGGCGTGAATGAGCGCATTGTAGGCGATGGCGAGCAATCCCAGCAACACCAGCAGCCCGCAGATGACCGGCGCGCGGCGGCCGCCGAAGAAGCGGTCCGTCGCCCAGCCGGACAAGTAGGCCCCTGCCATGCCGCCGAAGGGCAGCACGGCGTATTTGAACGCCGAAGATTTCACATTTCCACCGAGGGCCTCCACAAGGTGCGTCACGCCCCAATCGGTGAAGCCGTAGCGACAGGCATCGAGCAGACAAAGCGCGATCGCGACCAGCCAGAGCGCCGGGTTGGAAAGCGTGACGCGAATGTTGTCGCTGAAAGTTCCCTTCCTGGAAAAAGAATCTTTCGCCACGGCGCTTTTCCCACCGGTCGCGATGGATTGTCGCAAGGCCGCGTCAGGGGACTCGCGCAGTAAGACCAGCATCTGAACGCTGGCCAGCACGAGCAACGCAGCCGGAATGTAAAGCGCACCGCGCCAGCCGAACTTGTCCGCCGCCCAGCCGGCGATGACAAAAGTCAACGCGCCACCCAGTTGGTAGCCCGTTCCGATGATGCCGATGGCCCGGCCGCGTTTCTCCGGCGGAAACCAGTTGGCCGCCACGCGCATTGTGGGAGTCCAGCCCAGTGCCTGGACGTAGCCGTTGCACGCCCAGACAAAGAGCAGAAAATAGAACGCCGTCGCGAAGCCGAACCCCACGTTGAGCGCCGCCGAGCCGAGCATCCCGACGGCCAGCAGCTTGCGCGGCGAAATGCGTTCGGCAAGCTGGCCGTTGATGAACTGGCCGATGCCGTAGGCCAGTTTGAGCGACATGAGGACCGTGCCGAGTTGCGCCTTGGTGTAACCGAGTTCCGCTTGAATGCCCGGCAGGGCCACGCCCAGATTGTTCCGGCAAAAGTAAAATGAGCCATAGGTCAGCCACAGGACCCAGAGCACCAGCGCCTCGCCCGGCAACGCGCCGCGCGGCAGGTTCGTTTGCCGCATGGGACCAGGCCCGGTCGCCTGCTTGGGCGCGGGTTTAACGAATGACATTTTGGATTTGCTCCACCACTTGATAAACACCCACCGCGCCCATCGTCAGCGCCGCCAGCCAGAGGCAAAATGTCCAGGCCAGGCCCGGCCGCAGCTGGAGGTCCGTCCGCCGGTAGCGAAAATAGACCGCGGCCAGGCCGAGGAACGGCAGCATCAGACCCTGGCCGAGCGCGCCGACGAACACGAGCGAGACCGGCTTCTCCCAGATCATGTAGAGGCCCGTCGAGATGCACGGCAGCAGCACGCAGCAGAAACGCAACGCCTTTGCCCGCGCCGCCTCTGTGGGGTAACGCAGCACGCGGAACAGCGACGCGCCGTCAACGAGCAGCCGCGCATTGGAAGCCGTCGCGACAAATACCGTGGAGTAGAGCACGTTGAATGCGCCGAACAAAAAAATCCAGAAGCTCCACGGGCCAAAGCTGTCGAGATACAGGTGCGCGAGCGTGTCAATCAAGCCCTTGTCGGTCACCTTGAGCGATTGCGAGTGCAGCACCGCCGCGCCGAGCAGGTAAAACGCCACCGTCGCGCCGGTGTAAATGACCATCGAAATCCAGGCGTCCACCCGCATCACGCGCATCCAGCCGCGCGCCCGCCGCACCCACGCCACGTTGTCTTCCTTCGGCCCCACGTGCCGCGCGTACCCTTTCTCCAGGCACCAGTAGGGATAATAAATGAGTTCCGACGCGCCGACGCCGATGATGCCGAAGCAGGCGAACGCGGTGGTGAACTTTTCCGGGAACTGAAATTTCAATCCGCTGAGAATGTCCACCGCCGAAATGTGATAGGGCGTCCACTGGAGCGTGCCTACCGCGATGATCGTGCAGACGGTGAACAGCACCACCATCAACATGGAGAGGATTTCCACCAGCCGATAGCGGCCGATCACGAGCAAAAGGGCGCACGAAGCGCCGACCAGCACGGCGAGCCACTTGTTGCCCCACCTCACTCCCGCCGAGGAAAAAATCTCCGCAATTCCGCCAACGATGCCCGCGACTTGAAACACATTCGCCACAAACATGAACAGCCACAACCACAACAGCCACGAGACGATCAGGCGCGGCCCCGGCACGCTGTCCAACGCCTCCAACGTTGTCATTCCTTTCGAAACCGCGAAGCGCCCCAATTCCACCTGCACGAAGACCTTGATCACACAGCCGAGAAGGATAAGCCAGAGGAGGCGGAAACCGATTTCACCGCCCAGCTTCGGTGTGACGATCAACTCACCCGACCCCACAATGGAAGCGGTCAGAATAAGGCCGGGACCAATGAACCGCAACACCCCCCGCCAGTGCGTGGGCGCGTTCATCGGGGAAGACATGCCGCGCAGCGTAGTGAAATCCACAAGAGCGAGTCAAGCGCCAGCGGCGGCGCAACTCAGCTTTCGGACGAGCGAATAAACCATTCTCATTAACACCCGGCCGAACAGACTGGGTGAAAGCTGCCCGCGAACTATCGTCCTCGTCCTCGTCGTCGTTCTCGTTCTCGAAAATCCGCGGAAAATCGAGGACGACGACGAGGACGAGGGGGAGCTTGGGGCGAAAAATCTCACACAGTTTTTGAAGCCGGGTGGTCATGAGAAGCGTTCATTTTCTGACTTGCGCCCCCCCGCCAGCGGTCTTTCAAAAAAAGTTCTTTGCCTGTAATGGCGGGCTTGCCATGCTTCCGGCCCATGCCCACGCCAGACAACCCGGTCGTTTCCCCGGAGCCGCCGGCCACCGCCGCCCCGCCCCGGGAAATCAACCGGCTGCGCGACCTTTCGCCCACGCAATGGAAATCCGGGATCGCCGCGTGGCTGGGCTGGTTGTTCGACGGCCTGGACATGCACCTCTACGGGTTGGTTGCCGCGCCGTTCGTGGCGAAGTTGCTTTTCGCCCAAGGGCTGATCCCGGAGGACAATCCGCTGCACGCGCTGGTGAAAGAAAAAAGCTCCGTCATCCAGGCGGCGTTTCTCATCGGCTGGGCGCTGGGCGGCGGATTCTTCGGGCGGTTGGGCGATCTGCTGGGACGCAGCCGCGCGTTGAGCCTGACGATCCTGACGTACGCCTGTTTCACCGGACTTTCTTTTTTCGCGCAAACGTGGTGGCAGTTGCTCATTTTCCGTTTCCTCGCGGCGCTGGGCATTGGCGGCGAATGGGCTGTCGGCTCGGCGCTGTTGTCCGAGACGTGGCCGCGCGGCTGGCGGCCGTGGATTGCGGCGGTGCTGCAAACCGGCGTGAACCTCGGCGTGTTGCTGGCGTGCGCCACAACCTACACGCTGGCCGGAGGGCATCCGAAATACGTCTTCCTCGTGGGCGTTGTGCCCGCGCTGCTGGTCTTCTGGATTCGCCGCAACGTGCCGGAACCCGCGGAATGGCACGCAGCCAAAGCCCGCGCCCGCGGCGACGCACCGGGCGTGGCCGACCTGTTTGGGCGTGACATCCGCCGCACAACGATCCTGACCATCATTGTCTGCGCGTCGTCGCTCACGGCGTGGTGGGCGTTTATGTTCTGGCACGCGCAATTCATCCCCACGCTGGAGGTCGTGCGCGACTGGCCGCGCGCGGAGATTCGCAAACTGGTGTCGGTGGCGTTTTTTCTCCTCATCGTCGTCTCGATTGCCGGCAACTTCTTTGCCGCCGCGCTGGCGCGCCGGTTCGGCTACCGGCGCGCGGTGGCCATCATGTGCCTGGGATTTTTCTGCGCCGTGTGGGCGACGTTCCACAAGGTGCGCGGCTATCAGGAACTGGTTTACTTCTGGTTTCCATCGGTGGGCTTTTTTTCCGGCGTGTTCGGATTGTTCACAATGTATCTGCCGCCGCTGTTCCCGACGCTGCTGCGCACGACAGGCGCGGGATTCTGCTACAACATCGGGCGCATCGCCGCCGCGTTCGGCGTGGTTTTCTCCGCCAGCCCGCTGCTGACGGGCGATCTGCGGCTGACGCTGCTCTACGTTGGATTCCTTTTTCTGCCCGCGATGATGGTGGCGTTGCTGTTGCCCGAACCTCCGGATGAACGCGGGCCGGCGGCGGAGCCGGAGACGTGATACCAAGTCGGAATGAGAATCGGCATCCCGCAATGCGCGACGCACAGGAAATCCCCTCACCCCTGCCCTCTCCCTCCGGGAGAGATTCCACGGACGCGCGTCCGCGATTGGGGCCCTTGAACCGGAGGGAGCCTTGGCCCGCGCGTCAGCGTTTGGAGTGCGCCGACGCGAGTCGGCGCTGTGGCGGACTGGGAAAGCGCCGGCTGGGGCCGGCGCACTCCAAACGCTTCGCGCCTTCGCCAGCCCGCGTGGAGGCCGCCTCGTTGCA
>CAZIFU010000125.1:0-13531 GCA_964539075.1 uncultured Verrucomicrobiota bacterium
CGCACCTTCACGCCGTGGAGCCATGTGGTGAGTCTGCTCTATGGGCAACTGACTCACAGCATCGGCCTCAATGACCTGTGTGACTCTCTGCAACTGCACCCGGGACCGCTGTCAAGCGTGCGCGGAGCGAGGGCTCCCAGCCGCAACGGGCTTTCCAACGCCAACCGGGAACGGCCCGCGGAAATGGCCGAGCAACTCTTTTGGCGGGTGCGGGATCACTTGGGCCAACAATCCCCCGGCTTCGTGAAGGGGCGGAGCCGCGGGCCGGCCTTTCGCTTCAAGCTGCCCATCCACGTGGTGGACACGACGGTGCTGGAGTTGGTGGCCAACTGCATGGATTGGGCCAAGCATCGGCGCCGCAAAGCCGCGGCGAAAACCCACATGCGGCTCAACCTGCAAAGCCTGTTGCCCAATTTTGTGATCGTTGACACCGCCGGGGAGCACGACAACAAGCGGGCACGCGAGTTGTGCGCCGGGGTCCAGAGCGGTGAAATCGTCCTGTTTGACAAGGGTTACGTGGACTTCGGGCATTTACGGGATTTGGATGAGCGCGGCGTCTTCTGGGTCACCCGCGCCAAAGAGAACATGGCCTATGAGGTGGTCCAAAAGATGCCCCGCTCCAAGGACGAGAAGATTTTGCAGGATGAAATCATCGTGCTGAGCAACCCGAACAAACCTGCCCCGGAACTGATGCGCCGCATCGTGGCGATAGTGGAAGTGGACGGGCAAGAGCGGGAGATGACTTTTCTGACCAACAATCTGGAGTGGAGTCCGCGCAGTGTGGCTGATCTGTACCGGTGTCGCTGGCAAATCGAGGTCTTCTTCAAACAGATCAAGCAGACGTTGCAGTTGGCCGATTTCCTGGGGAACAACGCCAACGCGGTGCGGTGGCAGGTGTGGATGGCCCTTCTGGTCTATGTCCTCTTACGCTACTTGAGTTATGTGTCCAAGTGGGCGCATAGCTTCACGCGGCTTTTTACCATTCTGCGGGCGGTGTTGTGGTCGAAACTCGACCTGATGAAACTGCTCGATTGCTATGGGACAGCCCAAGGTAGTTTCCGCAGCCTGGCGCGACCGGAACAGGCGTATTTCCCAGGATTTTTATGAAGCTGTGGGACAGCCGCGACGCCCGAGGAGCGCGTTGGAACCCGCGCTGGCGAGTGATCATGGAAAAAGTCTAAATCGTGTTTTGAGACGACCCGTAAAATTCCCTTGGAAATCAAAGGGAAACCGTCATACTTTTTGCCTTATGGGATGGCTGTGAAAGGTTTTCATAGGTCTTGAAAAATCCGGGGTTATCTGAGCGGCGTATGCACCTGCAAGTTGACCAATCCGCTTGAATCGGCCACGGCTCCAACGAGCGGATTGCGCCCTTGCAGTATTTCAATGTTGTCGTCTACTCCGTCGCCATCGGTGTCCTTACTGTTCGGGTTGGTGCCGAGTTGAAATTCCTGTGAATTGCTCAGGCCATCGCCGTCCGGATCATCAGCCAGCCCATAGTGCAGGTCTCCGAAATACTGGCGCTCCCAACTGTCCGGCAGCCCGTCGCCATCCACATCGGAGACCAAGACGAGGCTTTTGCCGGCGTTGTCCCAGGTAGCCTTGCCATCAAAGACTGTGAAACACATCCCGTTGAGCGTCCTTCCCTCCAACCCGACGGCGCTGGCGGGCAAATCGAGCCGCGCCCATTGACCGGCGGGCGGCAAGGGTCCCATGTACCGGCGGCTTTCTGTTCCGTTGACTCCGACATCAGTGATGCTGTTGGCTCCCCAATAGGCCCGGTGTTCCCAATTGGCCAGCGACTCACACCATTGCAACATGAGTTCGGTCGGCGGGCTGGCGGCGTCCAAAAAGACGTAGGCATACAGGGTGTTAGTGGCATCAATCGTCAGAGTGGCCGTCGCGTTGCTGAAGCGATGCTCATGGCGGCCGGCGGCGTTGACGGATCGGTGCGCCCACGACCCGGACTCCGGTGATGGCCCGCTGTTGATCCAATCCCAAGATTCGCCGCCGGTGCCGGAAAGCTGTCCTCCGTTGGGAATGGCGTCCTCCACCCAGGGAATATCCGGCTGTTGATTCATCTTCCCAGCGTAGTCCCAGGTGGCTTTGCCATTATACAAAGTAAAAGCCATGCCGCTTACCGTCCGGTTAGCCAACCCCACAGCGCTGGCCGGCACTTCCAAGCGCACCCATTGGCCAGCCGGTGGCAGTGGCCCCATGTAGCGGCGGCTGTCTGAGTTGTTGTCTCCCAGATTGATGTTATTCGCACCCCAGTAGGCGCGATGTTCCCAATTCGAGGCCCATTCCCAGTGGCCGTCCCAATAACCATTCACCCAATCGCAGACCTCCTGCCAGTCGCTGGTATCAACCCAGTCGTCATGACATTCGCCGTCCACCCAGTTGCCTGGATCAATTTCGTTGCCTTCCTCGTCATAGGAGGGTTCAGGATCCCAATAACCGTCGTCGCACGTAGTTTCCCAATAGCCATCTTCAACCCACTCCTGCCAGCATTCCCACTGCGGTTCCGGATAATCCACCCACTGTGGGACCCATTGCAGCCCTCCGTCATCCCACTGCAACATGACTTCGGCGGGAGGATTGGCGGGAGAAAGAAAAATGTAGCAATACAACCGGTCGCTTCCTGCCAGTGGCAGCGTCGTTGACGCCTGCTCGAAAAAATGCTGATGAAAACCCGCGATGTTTGGGGATTGATGCGCGTTGGTTCCCGAAGCTGGCACCGGGTTATTGGTCGTCCAATTCCATCCGTCGTTACCGTCGTTGAACGCTGCTCCAGCCGGCAGATTGTCCTTATCATCAACCCACACATGGTTGGTGATGGCGGCGTTTACGATGATGTAGTCCAGAACAAACCCGCCTTTGCTACCTGGATTGTTCCCGGCCAGTTGAATCGAATCCCCGGGAGGTTTGACTGTGGGCGCTGGGGGAAAAGTTCGCGAAGCAGATGCGACACGGCGCACCGATGAGGCCGGCTCGCCAGCCTGGCGCGCCGCCGGGGAGTTGGTGGGGGCGGACAATCGCCGCAAATGGGACCGGGCCGTCAGGTAATCAACCGATTCGATCAAAAAATATCGTCCATCGACTTGTTGCCAGCTTTTGGAGACTGGCAGCTTGCGCTGGACAGCGGAGACGCCGTTGGTGGTCGAGCGGGAACGCATCTGGGTCGGAAACGCCCCGCCGGTGACCACTTGCATCGCGCCAAAACTCAACGATTCATCCACGGCAAACACCTCTCGTCGCGTGGGCGTTTCGTCGGGAATGCGCAATGCGATGGTGCGCTGTTGTCTGACCGGTGTCGGTGGCTGCAAAAATTCCGTCCAAATCTCCAGCCGGGTGGTGACCGGGTTCAACCCGTACTGGGCGGGTGACGGTGGCCTTGTCCGCAAGATGACATCCTGCTCGAAGGAGTTTTGATTGTAGGTGTAGCGCACATCGGCCTTCAGACCGTCGCCGTCAAAAGCATCCCGGTAGATGATTTGATTGGGTGGCACCCATTGGCCGCGACTGTCCTTCAGAGTCGCGAGTAGAACCGACCGTCCGGTGGCGGGATCGTAGTAAGCCAGTCCGAGCGGGTGGCTGCGCAACCGTTTGCCGTCACCGGTTTGCAGGAAGATGGAGCCGCTGCTATTGAGATTGGGAGCGAGCAAAACTTTGTGCTGCCCGAATCGCCCGACAGCACCGTTGGTCGTGATATCCAGGAGTGGGCCTCGCTGGCTGATGGAGTCCGCAATCCTGACTTGATTGGTGCCGACTTGGACGAGCAGAGTGGTCGTGTGGTCTGAGCGAAGCACTTTGCGCTGTTTGCTGCCCGCCATCGAATAATTGGGGCGCGGACCGGTCGAAAGCTGGGTCGGTGAAGTGTTGGTGCTTTGAGCTGCCCGGAGCGAAGTCATGGCACCGACCGACAGCAAGACGGCGAGGGACTTGATTACGGCCATCGGGAGGGAAGTTTTCATAAATCTTTCAAGTTCGCTGAGTGCGGCCACCAGCCTTCGGCCATGTCGTCGCCCAAGGTGTGAGCTTCGCGGCCAACAGGTGATGCGAAAAAATCTCTCGCGGCAGAATGCACGAATTCAGAGTTCTGGGAAGGGTATCAAACGTTACCCCTCGAACCGCGGCAAAATGGGCGGCGATGGCACGAGAAATGCGAGAAGCTGAAGGCCCGCAGGGAAGAAATGCTTTCATAACCGTTCTTGTCCTCTTAGAACAAGAACGAACCTAATGAAGACAATGATGGCAGTAAATGCCTGTGCTGAGAGGGCGTCAAGGAATTTTTCACACAAAAAGTTGTGGGCGTTTGCGTGTGAGGGGTTGCGACGTTCGTGAAGCCGATGATGTTGTCACTCAAATCAAGTGGAAGCGGTTGCCATCGGTTGCCAGAAAAGTCGATTTCGTCCACATAGACGCCGATTGTCGCCGAATGGACGCAGACACGGCAATAGCACGATTCACCCTTATTTTATAGGCATTTTCGGGGGTTTTCGCATCAAGAACAGCAGGGCAACCCCGAATGCCTATGTGTCCCTGCGGGACTGGGACCGGTGCGGCCCGCCCCGGTCCATACCAGACATCAGACAGTTTGTGCGGTTGCAAGAAACTGAGATGCGCCCAACGCTTCAACGTTTCTTTCAAAATCATTGCCGCTATCGTGTGGTTTCATTATGCTGGCCGGGATTCAAACCTGAACCCAACCCCAAAAAAATTATGGCAGAAAAAATTGGCTTTGTCGGAGTCGGCCGGATGGGCGCCAACATGGCGCGGCATCTCAAGGATGTTGGTTACCCCCTCGTCGCGATTTATGACGCGCGGCTGGAGGCGGCCCAGGCGCTTGCCCAGGAACTCGGCGCGGAAGCCTGCACCACGCTGGCACGCGTCACCGAATTGTCGGACGTCATCTTCACCGTCGTGACCGATGACGCGGCGATGAGGAAAATTTACGCTGACCGAAAGGACAACCTGCTCAAAAACGCGGCCGGCAAACTGTTCATCAACTGCGCCACGATCACGCCCCAAGTCCACGTCGAAGTCGGGAAGCTTTGCCAGAAGGCTGGCGCGGAATCGCTCGAAGCCTGCATGGCGTCCAGCATCACCCAGGCGCGCCAGGGCACCCTCTACCTGATGGCCGGGGGCGAGGCCGCGACTTTTGAGAAAGCCAGGCTCATCCTCACCCGGCTCAGCGACGAGGGCAAACTGCTGCGCCATATCGGTCCCGCCGGCCAGGCGGCGAACGTCAAGGCGCTGGTGAACATGGTCATGAACATCAACACCGCCGGTCTGGCCGAAGGCCTCGGCCTTGGCGCGGCACTGGGCCTCGACCTGAAGATGCTCATGGAGGTTTTCTCGCAGACGGGCGCCAACTCGCGCGTGCTTGTCACCGACGGCGAGGACATGGTGAACCGCGAGCACTCCTGTTTTTTCTCCGCCTCGCACGCCGCCAAGGATTCGGGCATCGCGCTGAGTCTGGCCAAGGCCAGGAAGCTCGACCTGCCGCTGGCTGCGGCCACGTTCAGGCAATACACCAAAATGGTGAAGCTTGGCCTCGGTGAACTCGACAAGTCGGGCATCGCCGAGCTGACCTTCAAAGGGCGTGGGCCGAAGAAGAAAAAATAAATAGTTCGCAGGCGATTGATGCGGCGGGGTGAGGTTTGCCTGATTTTCATTTCGCTTGCGCACTTCGGCGGCTGACCTGATGCCTTTGCACAAACTCCAGAAAGACTGGAAAGCCCGGCTGAAGTCGGTCATCCCCTTCGGCCTGGGCCTCACCAAACCCAAGCACTTCCGCGACATGGCCAGGGTGGCCTGGCAAAACCGCGACAATCTCGGTTACGCGTGGAAGGTCCTGAGCCGCGGCGTCTGCGACGGCTGCGCGCTGGGCGTCGCCGGCTTTCACGATTGGACCATCAAGGGCACCCACCTGTGCATGACGCGGTTGAATCTGCTTCGGCTCAACACCATGCCCGCGCTCGATGTGCGGCTGCTGGAGAATGTAGAGGCATTGCGGACGAAACTCGCGGCGGAGCGCCGGTCTCCGACCCGGCGCGAATCATACCACGAACATAAACGCGCCGGCTCGGAGAGCGGCGCTCCGGAATTCGACAACGCCCAACTCCGCGAGTTAGGCCGGCTCCCCTATCCCCTGTTCCGCCAATGCGGCGACAAAGGTTTCCGCCGCATCGCGTGGGACGAGGCGTATCAGCGCATCGCGAAAAGAATTCGCGCCACCGACCCCCGACGCTGGGCGCTGTTCCTCACCTCGCGCGGCGTGACGAACGAAGTCTATTACATGGCGCAGAAAGTCGCGCGCTTCCTTGGCACCAACAACGTGGACAACGCCGCCCGTCTGTGCCACGCGCCCAGCACCGCCGCGATGAAACACGCGGTCGGCGTCGCCGCCACGACGTGCAGTTACAAGGACTGGTACGGCACAGACCTGGTCATTTTCTTCGGCGCGAACCCGGCCAACGACCAGCCGGTCACCACGAAATATTTGCACGAAGCCAAGAAACTGGGCACACGCGTCGTGATGGTTAACCCGTATCGGGAACCCGGCATGGAACGTTACTGGGTGCCGTCCACGTTGAGCAGCGCGCTCTTCGGCACGGACCTCGCGGACTACTGGTTCCCGGTTTCGCTGGGCGGCGACATCGCGTTCCTCTACGGTGTGCTCAAAATTTTGCTGGCCAACGGCTGGGTGGACGAAACCTTCATCCGCGACCACTCCGCCGGGCTGCCGGAGTTGCAGCAACAAACCGAAGCACTCGATTGGGCAACGCTGGAAGCGCAGTCCGGCCTGGGCCGCGAATCCATGCAGGAATTCGCCGGACTCATCCGCGACGCGAAGACCGGCGTGCTCGTCTGGAGCATGGGCATCACCCAGCATGCCTTCGGCGGCGACGCGGTCTCGATGATCCTCAACCTCGGCCTGCTCAAAGGCTGGGTCGGCCGCGACCGGTGCGGGCTGATGCCGATTCGCGGCCACTCCTCCGTCCAGGGCGGCGCCGAGATGGGCGCTTACGCCACTGCGTTCCCCGGCGGCAAACCGGTCAACACCCAAAACGCGCAGGACCTTGCGGCACTTTACGGCTTCCCCGTGCCCGACTGGACCGGCCTGACCGCGCCCGAAATGGTCGAAGCCTGCGCGCGCGGCCAACTCGATCTGCTCTATTGCCTGGGCGGAAATTTTCTGCGCACGCTGCCGGAGCCTGATCATGTCCGCGCCGCGCTCGCCAACGTGCCGCTGCGCGTCCATCAGGACATCATCCTCACCGACCAGATGTTCATCGAGGCGAAGGAAGAAGTGATCCTGCTCCCCGCCCGGACGCGCTACGAACAGGACGACGGCGGCATCGAAACAACCACCGAGCGGCGCATTATTTTCAGCCCGGAAATCCCGCGTCAGATTGGCGAAGTGAAGGCCGAGTGGAAAATCCTGCGCGAACTCGCGGCCACCGTTTGTCCCGAGCGCGCCCACTTGCTCGGCTGTGAAACCGGCTGGCAGATGCGCGAGGAAATCGCGCGCGTCGTGCCGTTCTACGAGGGCATCCAAAACTTCAAGGACACCGGCGACGCCATCCAATACGGCGGCCCGCATTTGTGCGCGGGATGGAAATTTCCCACGGCCGATGGCAAAGCACATTTCCGCGCCGTGCCGCTGCCGGCTGAACCAGCCCCGAGTGCGGAATGCGGAATGCGGAATGCGGAATACCAGAGGCGCACGGCAAACGAACAGGGCGCGTCTTCCGCCACTCCGCACTCCGCACTCCGCACTCCGCACTTCGTGGTCTCCACCCGCCGCGGCAAGCAGTTCAATTCGCTGGTCTATGCCGCGGTGGACCCCCTCAACGGCGCGACGCGCGACGCGGTGCTGATGAACCCGGACGATGCGGCCGCGCTGCACCTCGTCCAAAATGACCGCGTCGCGCTCCGGAACGACCTCGGCGCGTTGGAAGCCCGCGTGTTCCTCGCGCCCATCGCGCGCGGCAATTTGCAAGTGCACTGGCCCGAAGGCAACGTCATCATCCATCGCGGCGTGGTGGATGCCGCCGGCGGCGTGCCGGATTACAACACGCGCGTGCGGGTGGAAAAAGTTTGAGTGACGAATGAAACCGGGCCAGCTCATCGCAGCAGACACGGCGCTCCGCTACCGCAACCGAAGGAGCGCGGCGTTCACGCCGCTTCACCTCTCGACAGTCTGGCAGCGTGGGAAAAGTCCATCCGCCAAAATATTTCGCTCGGTGAAGCGGCGTGAACGCCGCGCTCCTATCCCGATCGAAAAACCCTCGCCGGCCGCGAGCCTGTTGGTCTATTGCACAACAGCAGAGGTTTTCGCCCAGGGCGCAGAGCGGGAGTGGCGAAGCATTGCGTCCCTCCGCGCGACCCCTTTGCGACCTCCGCGGTTAATGGGCGTGTCGCTTTCGGTTGCAGGTCCGCCGCACCAGGCTTGACCCATGGTGAAAACAACCAAATCGAACCGGACTAAGCTGACGACCGCGGAGTCTTCCCCGGTGGAGATTCTGCGCTGCCGCGCGGGTGCTCCGCCGAAACGAAAAAAGGACCGCCTGGCCACGGAAGAGCCGTTGGAAATCCGCGTGCGCGGGCGCAGCGTGGTGGTGACGATGCGCACGCCGGGCCACGACGACGAACTGGCCGCCGGCTTCCTGCTGACCGAGGGGTTGCTCAAGGAGCGGGGCGACGTGGTGGAAATCGCGCCGTGCCAACGGGGCGCGGCGCCGGAAAACACAATCAACGTTTTTCTGACGCCCGCGATTCAAGTGGATTTCCAGCGCCTGACGCGCCACGTCTTCGCCGCCTCGAGCTGCGGCCTGTGTGGCAAGACCACCATCGAGGCCGTCCATCAACACTTCGCGCCCGTGGTTTCCCCTGTCACGATTCAATCCAAAACGTTGCTTCGCCTGCCGGCACGGCTGCGCGCCGCGCAGAAAACCTTCGCGCAGACCGGCGGCCTCCACGCCGCGGCGGTGTTCGACACGCGAGGCCGGTTGGTCGTGTTGCGCGAGGATGTCGGCCGGCACAACGCCGTGGACAAAGTCATCGGCCACGGCTTTCTGAACCGTCAACTCCCGTTCGACGCGCATGTCCTTCTGGTGAGCGGGCGGGCGTCGTTCGAAATCATGCAAAAGGCGCTGGCCGCGCGCATCCCGATTGTGGCGGCGGTGTCGGCGCCCTCCAGTCTGGCGGTGGAGTTCGCGCGCGAAAGCGGACAGACGCTGGTGGGTTTTCTGCGCGGCCCGACGATGAACATTTATTCCCACGCGAAGCGGATTGGTTAGCAGGCTGCTGAAAAACTCTTTTTAACCCGAAAAACATGCGGATTCCCCAATGAATTTGCGGGTCAATTTTCAACTACATGGCTTTTTCAGCATCCTGTTAGACCCAGTTTCCCAAGGTGGGGCGAGACGAACCAATTTGATCCGTGCCCGACGCGGCTCGACGGAGTCTCGCCCCACCAAGGTTGACCTAAGAAAACTTTTTTTCTTGAATTTCAATTTGCACCGACGATTTCAATCCTCCGCGCCTTGCGTTGACGCGAGGTCCCGCCAAGGGTTAGTTTTCCGCTCATGAGAACGAATTCAGCAATCGCGATTCTTTTTGCGCTGGGATGGATTCTGCCCCTGGCCTGCACTCCGCAGGAGGAAAGTCGCAGCCAGGAATTTCTCGAATACAAAGCCCGGGCCGAGCAGGGCGACGCCGAGGCTCAATTCCAGCTGGCCGTTCGCTACCGGAAGGGGCAGGACGTGTCGAAAGATGATCGGAAAGCGGTGAAGTGGTTTCGCAAAGCTGCCGAACAGAATCACGTCGAGGCTCAGGTCTATCTGGGCTTCTGTTACTCCAAAGGCCAGGGCGTGAAGACCAATTATACGGAGGTTGTCAAGTGGTGGCGCAAGGCCGCCGAGCAAAATCACGCCGAGGCTCAATACAATCTGGGCGTCTGCCATGCCAACGGTGAGGGCGTGAAGAAGGATTTTGCCGAGGCGGTGAAATGGTGGCGCAAGGCCGCCGAGCAGAACGACCCCAACGCTCAATACAGTCTCGGCGTCTGCTACTTCAGCGGCGAAGGCGTGGAGAAGGACCGCGTCGAGGCGTATGCGTGGATCAGTCTGGCCGCAGAGAAAGATGAAATCGCGGGCGGGAATCGCGCTGACGTTGCAAAAAAGCTGTCACTACTCCAAATCGCCGACGCTGAGAAGCGCACGAAAGAATTGCGGGCGATGATTGACGCCAGGCTCAAGAGCAGCGGCAAGCCAGCCGCTACGGACGCACCCAGACCTTGAGCCGCTCTGGCAGGGCAAGCGGGAGGCGGGAAGCGTGTGGATCAGGAAGCCGAGGTGGCGGTTCGCTCGAACGGGTTTGCCAGGTTGGGGTCTATCCGGATTATTGTGTGTGAGGCGGGTTCATGGTTTGTTGGTTGATGCGGCTCACACGGAGAGCCGGGAGAATCCCTTGTCGCGGGCACTCATTCCGGGTCGGCAACCATCGCCTCAACCGTTGCGAGCGCATTCCCCTCCAGAGGATTGCTCACGTGAATGTCCAAGCCGTCGTCTGGTCGCTCGCTCATCGCTTCGCTGCGCTTCCGCGTGAACATCGCCAGCCGGGTCTGCACCTTCAACCCCGCTTCGTGAGCGGGCCTTTCCGGGTCGTGCCGTCGCTGATCGATTGGCAATGCACTGGCCTTGCCGGGACGCTCATCTGGTTCGGCGTCCAGACGTGTGTCCGATGGATGCTTGCACAAATGGGGAAGTGATGTTCAGGGCGGGACAAGTGGCCAGGAAGTGGCCAGGCGAAAATCATTTTAGAAAGATTTTCACAGCCGTCCCATAAGGCAAAAAGTGTGACGGTTTCCCTTCGATTTCCAAGGGAATTTCGCGGGTTGTCTCAAAACGCGATTTAGACTTTTTACATGATCACGCGCCACTACGGGTTCCACTGCGCTCCTCTGGCGTCGCTCAACTCCGGGGCGGGGCGCGTGAGGATGTCGAAGATGACCAATTCTTCCTCGGTCATGTTTTCGCGGACGTGGCGTTGCTGCTCCTCGCTCATGTTGCGGCTCAACTTAAGCAATTCCTCGAACAACTCCTCGATGTTCCGGCTGCCAGAGTTGTAGCTTTCAATCAGTTCCTCGAACCTCTCCGCGAAGTCGGCGCGGGTCTTGTTCAGGCTGATGAGGCGCTCCAGCATCGCACGGATGGTGGCTTTCAGGACTTCGAGGTCGGTGTTCTTGTGCTTGGATTCTTTGAACCGACTGCGTAGCGCCTCAAAATCAATCTTCGACAGGTCCATCACCGGCGCGGGCTTGGCGGGCATGTCCACGCCCGTGATGGAAGAATCGAGCAATTTGCCGATGTCGCCCATGACTTCCGTGATGTTCGCCGGGTTCGGATTGAGCTTTGTGCGGATCGCTTCCGCGATGGCAGTGAGGCAGGCGACACGGCCGGCGAACTCCAACGCCGCCGGGTCCGGCTTCACGGCACCGTCGAGCGTGCCCACGAGCCGCTCGTGCCCGAGGAACTCCCGGCGCAGCGGGTCGGGCGAAATCAGGGCGTTGACAGCATCGTCAATCCGCTGCAACCGCGCCAGACTGCCGGCGGCGAGTTGCTCGATGGCGGGGAGGATCACCTGGCGCTCAGCACAGAACGTCGTCGCCGCGTCCACGGCCTTGCGTAAATCCGCGACGAGCTTCTGCTTGTCCTTGACCGGGTTCTTGCCGTCCTTGCCCGCGCCGTAGATGGCCAGCGCCTTTTCCAGCGAGGCGAACACGTTGGCGTAATCCACGATCATGCCGCTGTGCTTGCCGGGGAACACGCGGTTCGCCCGGGCGATGGTCTGCATCAGCGTGTGATTCCGCATCGGCTTGTCGAGATACACGGTGGAACAGCTTGGCGCGTCGAAGCCGGTCAGCCACATGGCGCACAGGAACACGATCCGCAGGGGGTCGTCCGGGTCTTTGAACTTCTCGTCCAGCGGCGGCTGCGACTCGTTCATCCGCTTCCGGTGCGGCACGATGTCGAGGCCGTGCTTCTTCAACTGCTCAATCTCATTCTGGCCCGGCGACACGATAAGCGCCATGTCGGTCGCCTTGAGCACCTCCAGGCGCGCCAGCAATTCCGCTTTCCTGTCCGCCGCCAGGTCGTAGCGTCCCAATTCCGTCTCCACCCGCTCCCGCTCCGCCGCCCAGTGCTTCCGCACCTTGTCGTGCATCTTGAGCGCCGTGGCCTTGTCGATGGACACCACCATCGCCTTGCCGACGAAGCCGCGCCCGAGGAAATGCCGCACGATGTCCTGCGCCACCGTCTCCAGCCGGTCGTCGCGCGTGAGGATGTGGTATTGCCGGCTCAACTCCCGTTCGAGCTTCGCTTCCTGTTCGGGGTCGAGCTCCGCCGCCTCGATGAGATTGTAGATGTCCTCGTTCAGGTCCGGGTTCACGAGCTGCAACTCCGGCGTGCGGTTCTCGTAGAAGAGCGGCACGGTCGCGCCGTCCTCGACGGATTGCTGGAAGTCGTAGATGGAGACGTAATCGCCGAACACGTCCTTGGTCCGTTCCTCGCCCGCGATGAGCGGTGTGCCGGTGAAGGCGAGGAACAACGCCTTGGGCAACGCCGCGCGCATGTTTAAAGCCATCGTGTCGTATTGGCTGCGGTGCGCTTCGTCCGTAAGCACGATCACGTCGGGCCGGTCGCAGAGCACGGGCATGACGCCTTCGGCAGGCGCGCGGCCTTCAGGCCGCTTCACCGTGGAGTTGTCCGTGGCGTGGGAAATATCTGAAACCATCGTGCTGTCGGACGTTGAAGCGGGCTGAAGCCCGCGCTCCGGTTGAAATTTGTGAATGAGCGTGAAAACGTAGCGATGATTCCCGCGCAACAACTCCCGCAGATGCGCGCCGCTCTCCGCGTGACACTGGTCCCCCTCGGCTTCGCTCACCGCGCCCGTGGCCTTGAACGTCTTGGCGATCTGGTCGTCCAGTTCCACGCGGTCGGTCACGACCACGAACGTCCAGTTGCCCGCCACCTTGCGCAGCACCTTCTGCGCGAAGAACACCATCGAGAACGATTTCCCAGAACCTTGGGTTTGCCAGAAGACACCCACACCGTTCGGATTGGCGGAGACGGACTGCGATGCGGACGTTCGTTCACATTTCCCCGTAGCAGCCGACGTGAGGAGGCTCACTTCTCTCCCGTGTGCCGAAGAAGTTAGAGCCTCCTCACGTTGGCTGCTACGTCGGATTTGGAGCATCGAGGCGATGGCGTTGTTCACGCCGAGGAACTGGTGATTCTGCCCGATGATTTTCACCAGCCCGGCCTTGTGCTCCGAGAACAGCGTGAAGTTCTCCACCAGATCGAGCAACCGTGCCCGGTCACACGTCCCGCGCAGCATCACCTCCAGCGACACCCGGCGCGGCTCGTCCTCGCGCTCGATGCGTTTCCACTCGAAGAACCGCTCCCAATCCGCCGTGAGCGAGCCGACGCGGCTGTCCGTGCCGTTCGAGGCGATGAGCAGC
>CAZIFU010000126.1:0-3675 GCA_964539075.1 uncultured Verrucomicrobiota bacterium
CGCAATGATCTGCTCATTGATTGCGGGAACGAGTCGGCGGCGGCGTTTGTCGTCAACCCCTTTTTGCGCGCCCAGGGAGTCAATCGTCTGCCGCAACTGTTGCTCACGCACGGCGCTGTGCGCAGCATGGGCGCGACGGAAACCCTGGCGCGGGAATTCGCCGCGCAACAAATCCTCACCAGTTCCATCCGCTTTCGCTCACCGGCTTACCGGCAACTCCTCGCGCAACTCGAACGCACGCCCGGCCGCTGGCGGCAAATCAATCGTGGCGACCGGCTCGGCCCCTGGACCGTGCTGCACCCGGCCGCGGACGACAAATTTTCCCAGGCCGATGACAGCGCGCTGGTGATGCGTGGAGAATTCTTCGGCGCGCGCGTGCTGCTGCTCTCCGATCTCGGCAAGCCGGGCCAGGCTGCTCTGCTGGAGCGTGGCGGCGACTTGCGCGCGGACATCGTCGTGACCGGTCTGCCCGTGCAAGGCGAGCCGGTCATGGACGCGTTGCTCGACGCCATCCGGCCGCGCGTGCTCATTGTCACTGCGTCCGAATTCCCCGCCACTGCGCGAGCATCCAAGGCGCTGCGCCAACGGCTGGCGCGGCGTGACATCCCGGTCATTTACACCAGCGAAGCAGGCGCCGTGACGGTGACGCTGCGGCGTGACAGCTGGGAAGTCCGACCGATGCAGGGGGAAATTGTGCGCCGTCGGGTTGACCACCCGTGAGGCGATTGTTTATCTTCTCTCCATGAACCGCACCCCCTCACCCCATCCCTCTCCCCCAATGGGGGAGAGGGTGCCCGCAGGGCGGGTGAGGGGGCAATCCCTTTCATGGTCCCAATGCATGCGCGAAAGCGAAAGGAAGCTCCCCGTGAAACTTATTGCCAGCGGACTTCTTTTGCTGTGTACGGCGTGGCACAGTTTCGCCGCCGGCAAACAATTGACCGGCCAGTACGCGCCGACCGGCTCGCCGGCGTTGTCCCCCGCGGAGGCGCAGAAAAAGTTCACCGTGCCGGACGGGTTCGAGGTGCGCCTCTTTGCCGCCGAGCCGGACGTGGTAAACCCCGTCGCGATGACGTGGGACGAACGCGGCCGGTTGTGGGTCGTGGAGCTTTACGAGTATCCGCTGGGCGCACCGGCGGGACAAAAGCCGCGCGACCGCATCAAAATTCTCGAAGACACCGACTACGATGGCCGCGCCGACAAGGTGACCGTTTTCGCCGACGGCCTGAATCTCGCGACGGGCATTTTACTCGGCAACGGCGGCGTTTATGTTGGCCAGGCGCCGGAGTTGCTTTTTCTTCAAGACACGAATGCGCCGGTGCCCGCCGGTGCGGGCGCGTTCGAGCACGCGAACAAACGCACGGTACTCCTCAGCGGGTTCGGCCTCGAAGACCGGCACGAGTTGCTCAACGGCTTCACGTGGGGGCCGGACGGCTGGCTCTACCTGACGCACGGCGTGTTCACGCATTCGAAGGTCAAGGTGCCCGAAGCCACCGAGCCGGGCGTCGAAGTGAATGCCGCCGTCGCGCGCTATCATCCGCGCACGAAAAAGTTCGAGGTCTTCGCCGACGGCACGAGCAATCCGTGGGGTGTGGATTTTGACCGTTACGGCAACGCGTTCGTCAGCGCGTGCGTCATTGACCATCTTTTTCACATGGCGCCGGGCGGCATTTACGTGCGGCAGGGCGGTGTGCCGGGCAATCCTTACGCCTACGAAATGCTCCCCTCGATTGTGGATCACAAGCATTACATGGCGGCCTATGGGGGCATTTGCATTTATCAGGGGAACAATTTTCCGGCCGAATATCAGGGCCACGTTTTCATGGGTAACATTCACCAAAGCGCGATCAATCACGACCGGCTCATTCCCAACGGCTCGAGTTTCAAGGCGGTGGCGGAGAAAGATTTTCTGACCACGAGCGACGGCTGGTTCCGGCCGGTGAGCGAGCAAACCGGCCCCGACGGCACGCTTTGGATTGCCGACTGGTACGACAAATATCCCTGCTACCAGAACGCGCGCGCCGACCCCGAAGGCGTGGACCGCGAGCGCGGGCGAATCTGGCGCGTGGTTTACGCCGGAAAGGAAAAAGGGAAACCAATTCCGACAAAACCGGATGCAAAAATGGATTTGAGCAAAGCAAGCGATAACGAACTTTTGAAACTTCTTGAAAATTCAAATATTTGGCACAGGCGAATGGCGCAAAGAATCTTGGTCGAGCGCATCGATGACCATAATCTAAATGGAATTCCCGGCACAAATGGATCGAGAATTTTCCAAAGTGGGCCGGATCAAAGAATGTCCGAGCTTGAAGAACTGGCGGCCGGCGCAAAAAGTTTTGAAACCCGATTTGCAGCTCTAGCAACACTCGACAGCACGTTTTGGCCTTACATGCGAATTGATAATCTAGAAAAATTGTTGAGTGACGGAGACCCAGCCATTCGGGCACGTGCAGTAAAATATGTTGCGCACCTTTTGGAACAATTCAGGGCCGCGATTGTCTGGCTCGAACGAGCGGGTCGGATGAATGAGGCAAAGAAAAGGTTTTTTGACCGGGAGTTTGAGGATTTTGCGCGAGCCGCTTCCGACCCCGACCCGCACGTTCGCCTCGCCGCCGCGACGGCGATTCGTCAAATGGTTTCGGGTTCGCTCACCGTTGACACCGACCTCAACACCGACGCGCCGGTGGGAAACATTTTGACCGCGCTCATCAAGTCTTCCGCCGATGCCAAGGACCCGCTCCTCCCGTTCATGATCTGGCAGGCGTGGGAACCCATCGTGGCGGCGCATCCGAAAGCCGCGCTCGACTGGTTCCTAGGAAACGGCGGAGCCACGATGCCGCTTTCAGGCAAACTCGTCACCAAAACCATGCGCCGCATCTGCGACCTCGGCGATCCGCGCCGGCTCGACGAGGTCGTGGGCTTTCTCGCAACACTCGCGGATCGCGACGCCGCGTTCACGCTGGCCGCGCTCGACGGCCTGCTCGAAGGCTTGAAAGGCAAGGCGCTCGCGCCAACCGTTCCAACGGTGGAAATGCTGGCCCGACTCAACGCGCGCGGCAATGCGCTGTTGGCCGAACGCGCCCGCCGCCTTGGAACGCTCTGGGGCAACGCGACGGCCATCGGCGGCACGCTCGCGCTCATCAACGATGGCCGGGCAGGCGTCGAGGAACGCGCGCAAGCCATCCAGACGGCCCGGCAGTTGAAGACCGACGCCGCGCGGCAAGCGTTGCTGCAATTGCTTGCGGAGAAAAACCCGGAGCGGCTCGCGCTGGAAGCCGTGCGCGCGCTGGGCGAGATTGGCGGCGACCCGGTGGCGGGCGAAATCATTCAGCGCTGGAACCATTTCACTCCCGCCACGCGCCGCGCCGCCGCCGAGGTGCTGGCTTCGCGTTCGCGTTGGGCTACCGCGCTGCTTTCGGCCGTGGAGACGAAGGTCATTCCCACCGGCGACATCCCGGTCACGGCCATCCGCACCTTGAGCCAATCCAAGGACGATTACGGTTTTATCAGCCGGCGTGCGGAGCAGGTTTTCGGCAAGGTCCGCGCCGCCGACGCGGATAAACTCAAGCTGATCGCCGCGAAGAAAAAAATGATTCTCGGCGGCCAGCCCGACATCGCGGCGGGGCACGAGGTGGCGAAGAAAACCTGCCTGGTGTGCCACAAATTTTACGGCGAAGG
>CAZIFU010000127.1:0-12502 GCA_964539075.1 uncultured Verrucomicrobiota bacterium
AGTGCGCCAGTCCTCTGGCGCTTTCGACAACCCACGACTTCCAAAGCGCCAGAGGACTGGCGCAGTCCAAGACGCTGACGCGACCAAGCTCGGTTTTCTCCGGTTCAGGGGCACCATTCGCGGCTTGGTGCGGGCCGTGGACTCTCTCACCTCATCGGATGAGGGGAGAGGGCAGGGTGAGGGGAGTGCTCTTGACGGCCGACCCCCGACCCTCTGCCTTGGTTGCTTCTTTGCGTTTTTGCCTTGAAAGGTAATTTATGAAGAATTCCGTCACGCGCCGCTTGTTCCTGAAAGAGTCTGGCGCCGCGCTCGGCCTCGCGGCGCTCGCTCCACTTCAACTGCCCGCCGCCGGCGCGCCGTTTCAAAAGCGCGACCTCAAGAAGGGTTACATGCTCAACACCTTTCCCGGCAAGGCGCTGCCCGTGCTGGACAAATTCAAAATGCTCAAGGAGGCCGGCTTCGACGGCGTTGAGCCGCCCAGCCACATGGACCAGGAGGAAGTTCTTCGCGCGCGTGATGCCACCGGCCTGGCCGTTCCCAGCGTCTCCTGCGGCTCGCATTCGCGGATGCTCGCTGAGGCGAATCCGGCTACCCGCGCGCAAGGTGTCGCCGGCATCCAGCAGGCACTGCGCGACGCCAGACGCTATGGCGCCTCTTCGATTCTCGTCGTGCCCGGCCGCGTGGACGAGAAAGTTTCCTACACCGACAACTACACGCGCGTGCAGGAAGGCGTCCGCCAATGCGTCCCGCTGGCCGAGGAACTGGGCGTCGTGATGGCCCTCGAAAACGTCTGGAACAATTTTCTCCTCAGCCCGCTGGAGGCGGCCCGGTTCGTGGACGAGTTCAAAAGCGCGGCCGTGGGCTGGCACTTTGACATCGGCAACGTGATGTTCCTCGGCTGGCCGGAGCAATGGATTCGCGCCCTGGGCAGACGCATTCAAAAACTTCACATCAAGGAATACAGCCGCAAAAAAATGAACGAGGAAGGCAAGCGCAAGGGGTTCGACGTCGAATATCTCGAAGGCGACAACAACTGGCCCGCCATCATGAAGGCGCTCGATGACATTGGCTACCGCGGCTGGGCCATCGCCGAGCCGGCCTACCGCCCCGCCAACGTCGAGCCGCCCGCGCGCCTGCGCCAGATCGCCGGCAAGATGGACAAAATCCTGGCGATGTAGTTGGTCCCAGCCCGCGAATCGCGTGAATCAGAGGGCAGCGAGGGCGACCCCGTTCCGCCGCGGTGAAGCTTGACCCTGCCGCTTGGAGGTTTTATGAATAGCGCCGTACCATCACCCGTATGAAAGCCATGAAGCCAAACTCTCCTTTGCTCACGACCCGCCGGCACTTCCTCAAAACCTCCTCCGCAGCCGCCTTGGGCGGGGCGCTGGTGTCGCCGCTCGGTTTCCCGGCCATCGCCTCCGGCGCGCCCACCAGCGAGAAACTCAAGATCGGCTTCATCGGCTGCGGCGGACGCGGCACCGGCGCGGCGGCCCAGGCGCTGGCCGCCGACAGCAACGTGGAGCTTTACGCGATGGGCGACGTTTTTGCCGATAAAATCAAAGGCAGTCTCGAATCAATCAACAAACAGCACGCGGAAAAAGTGAACGTCACGCCCGAACGCCAGTTCATCGGCCTGGACGCTTACAAGAAAGTTCTCGATTGCGGCGTGGACCTGGTGATTTTAACCACGCCGCCCGGTTTCCGCCCCTTGCACATCAAGGCGGCTGTGGACGCGGGCAAACACATTTTTTGCGAAAAGCCGATGGCCGTTGATGCGCCCGGCGCGCGCTCGGTGCTGGCCAGCGCCGCAGAGGCGAAGAAGAAAAATCTCGCGCTCGGCTCCGGGTTCCTTTCGCGTTACACCTATGCGCGGCGCGAGGCCGTGAAGCGGATCCACGACGGGATCATCGGTGACATTCGGGCCAGCTACACCAATTACTTCACCAGCGTGCTTTCCAGCAAATACACCGGCGAGCGCAAGCCCGGCTGGACCGATCTCGAATGGGAATTGCGCAACTGGTACAACTTCGTCTGGCTCTCCGGCGATCATCTGGTCGAGCAATGCGTCCACAACGTGGACCGCCTGGCCTGGGTCATGAAGGATGTTCCACCGCTCAAATGCACCGCCGTCGGCGGCCGGCAATTCGAGCGCTTCGGCAACATCTTCGACCACTTCGAGGTCAACTACGAATACGCCGGCGGCGCGCGGGCCTTTGTCGCCTGCCGGCAGCAGGACCGGTGTCACAACGAAACGGCGGACTACATCCTGGGGTCCAAAGGGCAGTGTGTCGGGGCGCGGCGCGGCGGGCCCGAAATCACCGGCGAAACCGAGTGGCGCTACACCGGCCCGGAACAGAACGCCTATCAAACCGAGCATGACGAGTTGTTCGCTTCCATCCGCGCCGGCAAGCCGATCAACGACGGCACATGGATGGTCCACAGCACGATGCTGGCAATCATGGGCCGCATGGCCGCCTACACCGGCCAGGAAATCACCTGGGACCAGGCCATGAACTCGCAGGAGAGTCTGATGCCGCCCGACTTGGATTGGAACATGAAACTTGACGTGCCGCCAGTAGCCATGCCGGGGAAAACGAAGTTTGTTTAAGCCGGGAGGGACGGCATGTTGCCGTCCCTGACTCAAAAAATCAGGACGGCAACATGCCGTCCCTCCCAAAGAAAGGGAATCAGATGAACCGCCGCTCGTTTCTGAAAACATCCGGTTCCGCGCTCGCGCTCGCCGTGCTCGCGCCGGCCGCGTTCCCCGTTTCCGCCGCCGCCCAAAAGCGCGACCTCAAAAAAGCCATCATGTATGCCACCATCGGCGTCAAAGGTACGGTGATGGAAAAACTGGTGGCTGTGAAAGCCGCGGGTTTTGAAGGTGTCGAACCGATGGGCGGCATGGACCGCGAGGAAGTTCTCGCCGCGCTCCAGGAGACCGGGCTCAAGGCCGCCAGTGTCTGCTGCCACTCGCATTGGCTCAAGCCGCTCTCGGATCCGAACCCCGCCACGCGCGGAATCGGCCTCGAAGGGTTGAAGCAAACGCTCCGCGACGCGAAGGCTTACGGCGCGACCTCGGTGCTGCTCGTGTCGGGCGTGGCAAAGAACGGTGTGAGTTACGAGGATTGCTGGCAGCGTTCCATCGTGGAAATCCGCAAGGCCATCCCGGTGGCTCAGGAGACCGGTGTCAAGATCGCCATTGAAAACGTCTGGAATGATTTCATCACCAAGCCGGAGGAGGCCGTCCGGTACTTGAAGGAGATCGACAGTCCGTGGGTCGGCTGGCATTTCGACATCGGCAACACGGGCCGTTACAGCCCGGCGGAGCAATGGATTCCGCTGCTGGTCAAGCGCATCCTCAAACTGCACATCAAGGAATTCAACACGAAGACGATGACGGAGGAGAAACCAGCGGCGGGTTTCGGCTCAAAATTCCTTGAAGGCACCAACGACTGGCCCGCCATCATGAAAGCGCTGGATGACATCGGCTACACCGGCTGGGGCATTGCCGAGCAAACGGGCGGCAACTCGCCGGAGGGGCTGAAGGATTTGTCCGAGCGCATGGACAAAATCTTTGCGAGCTGAACCTGCCGCCGGTCACTGCTTTTCACGCAGCAATCCCTCAGGCAGAGCGATCAGCTCTGAATGGCTCCCCTCGGGCTGCCAGACGATCCGTCCGTCGGACAGGATTATCCTTACGATGCCGTGGGTCGAACCGCGCAGCGTTCGCACGCGGTCGCCAATCTTATAGTCCGCAAGTTCCGAAAGCGCCATCAAGCCTGTCTCCATCGCTTCGTGGTCGAGTACGCCGGCGACGAAATGGGCCGCGAGCGATGCCGCCTCCCGGCGGCGCGCCAAAGGAAACTCGACAAACACCGCATCCATGATGCGGCGGGCGATTTCGCCAAACGTATTTCCATTGAAGAAAAGGAAGGGCGCCGCCCGATGGCTCCACAGGAGGAAGTCGAGGACTTCGCCGAGGCTCAACTCTTGCTGCCTGATTGACTCTCAGCGCTCGCGGACCCGCGCAAAATTGTCCGGGCTATTTCCGTGCTGAGCTTTTCCTCGTTCGCACGATCCTCGGTTGAGGTGGGTGACAAGCTGCCAGTCCCAGTTTTAGATAAAAGCGGCTCGGCCTTGTAACAGTGATTGTTCGCCAGCACGCTCTGCAGGAGCATCTCCGGCGTCACTTTCTCGACCAGGTCGAAACGGAGCTTCATCGCTTATAAGTTACCCGTTTTCAGCGGTGCTGACAAGGCCGCGGTTCATCATCCGAGGAACTTGTCCCGCCCGGCCACCAGCGCCGCCATCTTTTTGTCGGCCACGCTGCGCGGGAGCATCCAGAAGCCGCAATCCGGGTGAACCCATTTCACGCGTTTCGGGCCGAGCACTTTCACCGCGCGTTCGATGCGCTGCGCCACTTCGTCGGCGGTTTCCACTTCGTTGTCCTTGATGTCAATGACGCCGATGCCCAAGGCGATATCGTCGCGCAACGCCTTGAAGTCATCGAGTTCCTCGTAGCCGCGCCGCGCAAATTCCAGGAGGTAATGGTCCACTTCCAGCGCGTTGAGGAAGGGCATCAGGTCGCGCCAGAAACCTTTCTGAATGGTTTGCCCGCCGTAATTGCCGAAGCACAAATGCACGGCCTTTCCGCCTTTGACCGCGCGAAGCACATGATTGATCGGCTCGTGCGCCCAACTGGCGTCCTGCGGATGGCCGGGCAGGTTCGCTTCATCCACCTGAATCACCGGCGCGTCAATCCCGGCCACCTGTTTGCGCAAAACCTCCGCGAGCGCCATCGTCAGCGCGCGCAAGCCGCCGTAATGCCGGTCCTGCAAAGTTTTCGCCAGCATGTAGGGAGAGGTGACGGTGAATTTCATCGGGCGCGTGGTCAGCGCTTTAATGGCGTCCCACGCGGCGGGCAAATTGAGCCTGCCTTCACCAATGTTCTCGCGCACCACGCCGGCGGGCTGGGTGCGGTAAGCCATCCCGGTTTGGCGGCGATACTCGACCAGTTCCGCACGCGTCAACCCGGCAGTGATGCCGGACATGGGCCGGAGGAAATATTCGATCATCCCGTTGGTTTCGGGATGGTTCACGTCGAAGCGGGACAATTCGCCGTCGCTGATGACATCCAGGCCGGCCAGTTCCTGCGTCTTGAGGACGACCAGGAGCGCGTCGCGCAGCGCGGCTTGCGTGGGGAACGCCGCGAGCCACGCGGGAAGGGGATAGCTGCCGACGACGGTGGCGAGGATGTCCGGTTTGCCCATGAGCGGGAATTTATTTGTCCTCGCCCTTGTCCTTGCCCTTCGCCTTGTCGCGGCCCGAGGTCTTGATGACTTTCACTTTGCCGGAAGCGGTGCGTGTGAACTCATGCACGAGTTCACCGGTGGATGAAATGAACCGGCCATGCGCCTGTTCCGGTGTGAATTGCAGGTGGAAAAAACCGTTCAACGAGCGCGAGAACGGCCCGCGGTCGTCGCGCTTCATCACGCGAATCTTCGCCCCGCCGCCGCCCGCGAGGATGAACGAGGTGGGCCAGCCGTCCACTTCGAGGTGCTGGAGGTCGTGATCGTGGCCGCAGAGGAAGAAATCGAGTTTGTGCTCTTTGAACAGCGCGCCCCAATCGTCGAGGATCGGTTGGGTGACGCCGGTCGCGTCGCCGTGCTGGCCGTTGGAGAAGACCGGATGATGCGCGGTGGCGATGATCCATTGGCCGGGCCGCGGCTTGGACAACTCGGCCTTGAGCCACGCCAGTTCCGTTTTCCATTCGTCCTTCAACTCCTTCACGTTGCTGTCGAGCACGAGCACGGAAACGACCGGCCTGGCGGCGGGGATTTCGACGCGATACCACTTCGCGGGCATCTTCCAGCGGCTCTCCGGATGTTGCTTCGCGTAGGCCTGTTCGGTGTCCTCCTTGTCCTGCTCGTAATCGTGGTTGCCCAGCGCGGCGTAGAACGGCATCGGCAGCGCCTTGGCGTCATACATCTGCTCGAACTCGACCTGCCAGCGCGGGTCGCTCACGCCGCCGGGCATTTTCATGTAAAAGTTGTCGCCGAGCAGCAGGGCGGCGTCGAACTTGGCTGTTTGCTGTTTGGCGTAGCTGGCCATCCGGGCGGCAGTGGCCTTTTGTTCCGGCCCGCCGCCGTTGCCCCAGTCGCCGAAGCCGAGCAGGTTGACTTCGGCTGCGGACGCGGGCAACGCGCTGAGGTGAAGGGCGCCGAGGAACAAGGCGATTTGCGCGTAACGAACCATGGTTTTGAACGAATTCAATTTCATAGATGCGCCGCAGCTTGGAGAGAAAAGGGCGCGCGGTCAAGCCGCCTGGCGCAGGCGAGTGCGATGCTGGTGGCGGGCCGGGGGCGATTGACAAGGCCGGTCCTCGGTGGGGCGAGACTCCGTCGAGCCGAGTCCACGTCTGTTTTCAACCTGCGGCTCCGTCCATTGGGCCGAGGACCGCCCGGCACGGACACGGCTCGACGGAGTCTCGCCCCACCTGGTGGCCTCTTATGCACCACATCGGTCCGACATTTCGTGGGAAGGCGGGCCCTGCCTTCACGTTTTGGCTTTGCCGTCACCGTCCGGCGGGGCTTTAATGCCGTGGGGCGAAAACCCGAGACCGGCCCGGATCGCCTGACCGTTCGCCGCATGAAAACACTCACCGCCGAACACGCACGCCTCGCGGCCGACGCCGCGCGCGCGCAGAACTGGAAACGCTGGGGCCCTTATCTCTCCGAGCGCCAGTGGGCCACGGTGCGCGAGGACTATTCGGCGGACGGCGCGTGCTGGGACAATTTCCCGCACGACCACGCCCGCAGCCGCGCGTACCGTTGGGGCGAAGACGGCCTGCTGGGCATCACCGACCGCGAGTGCCGGCTGTGTTTTGCGCTCGCGCTTTGGAACGGCCAGGATCCCATCCTCAAGGAGCGACTCTTCGGCCTCACCGGCAGCGAGGGCAACCACGGCGAAGACGTGAAGGAGCAGTATTTCTATCTCGACTCCACGCCGACGCATACTTGGCTGAAGGCGCTCTACAAGTATCCGCAGGCCGGGTTTCCTTACGCGCGGCTCGTGGAGGAGAACCGCCGGCGCGGCAAGCTTGAACCCGAGTTTGAACTGCCGGACACGGGCGTGTTCGACGGGGGCCGCTACTTCGACGTGTTCGTCGAATACGCAAAAAATTCGCCGAACGACATTCTCATCCGCATCACCGTTGCCAACCGCGGTCCGGACACGGCCACGCTGCACCTGCTGCCGACGGTCTGGTTCCGCAACACCTGGATTTGGGGCTGCACGCACGAAGGCTGCTCGCTCAAGCCGCGCATCGCGCTGGAAAAGGAAAATCTTCTCGCGCTGAACCACGAAACGCTGGGCCGCTACTTCGTCGAAATCGGCCCGGCCCCGGGAGGCAACCAAGCGCCGGTCCTGTTCACGGAAAACGAAACGAACCAGCAGCGCCTTTGGGGCGTTGAGAACGCCGGCAAATTCGTGAAGGATGCTTTCCACGATTACGTCATTCACGGCCGCGCCGACGCGGTGAATCCGAAAGGCCACGGCACAAAGGCCGCGCCGCATTACGTGCTGGCGCTCAAATCCGGCGAGCAACAGATTGTCCGGTTGCGGCTTTGTGAAGCGGCGTCCATTGGCAGCCGACGTGAAGCCACTGCGGCTTCAAAGTCGTCCGCAGCGGAAACCGGCTCCGGGCCCACCCCCGGAGTGAGCCTCCTCACGTCGGGCGCTGCCGGGATTGACGCGATTTTTGCCGCCCGGCGGTGCGAAGCCGATGAGTTTTACGACACGATCAATCCGGAGCAATTGACCGCTGCTGAGCGGAACGTCGTCCGCCAGGGCTACGCCGGGTTGCTCTGGAGCAAACAATTTTACCACTACGTCCTGCACGACTGGCTCAACGGCGACCCGCACACGCCGCCGCCGCCGGCCAGCCGCAAGAACGGCCGCAACGCCGAGTGGGGCCACCTCTACAGTCGCGACGTGATTTCAATGCCGGACAAGTGGGAGTATCCGTGGTTCGCCGCGTGGGACCTGGCGTTCCACATGATTCCCTTCGCGCGCGTGGACGGTGAATTTGCCAAGGCGCAACTCAGCCTCTTCCTGCGCGAGTGGTACATGCACCCCAACGGCCAGATCCCCGCGTACGAGTTCGCCTTCGGCGACGTGAATCCGCCGGTGCACGCCTGGGCGGCGTGGCGTGTCTATAAAATTGCGGGGAAAAGCGGCGGGCGCGACCGGCAGTTCCTGGAAAGCGTCTTTCAAAAACTGCTCATCAACTTCACCTGGTGGGTCAACCGCAAGGACGCCCAGGGCAAAAACCTCTTTTCCGGCGGCTTCCTCGGCCTGGACAACATCGGCGTCTTCGACCGCTCCCAGCCGTTGCCCACGGGCGGCACGCTGCAACAGGCCGACGGCACCGCGTGGATGGCGTTCTACTCCGTCACGATGCTGGCCATCGCGCTGGAACTGGCGAAGGAAGGCGACCGCCTCCACACCGCTTACGAGGACATGGCGTCAAAGTTCCTCGAACACTTCGTGCAAATCACCGACGCGATGAACACGCTCGGCGGCACCGGCCTTTGGAACGAGGAGGACGGATTTTATTACGACCAGATCCAGACCGACCACCAGGTCATCCCGCTGAAGACCCGGTCACTGGTCGGCCTGCTGCCGTTGATCGCCGTCGAGGTGCTCGAGCAGAACGTGATCGACAAACTGCCGGGCTTCAAGAAGCGTTTCGAGTGGTTCCTGAAAAACCGGGGCGACCTGGCGCGGCACATTTCCTACCTGGACTCGGGCGCGGCCACGCGCCGGCTGCTGGCCATTCCCTCGCGCGAGCGGCTCACGCGCACGTTGCGCTACCTGCTCGACGAAAATGAATTTCTCGCGCCCTGCGGCATCCGCTCGGTGTCGAAATTTCACGAGCAACATCCCTACGAGTTCTCCGCCGGCGGCGAGGTGCATCGCGTGGATTATGTGCCGGGCGAATCGAACACCGCGCTGTTCGGCGGCAACTCGAACTGGCGCGGGCCGGTCTGGTTTCCCGTGAACTATCTCCTCGTCGAGGCGCTGGAACGCTACCATCATTTCTACGGCGACAATCTCAAGGTCGAGTGTCCGACCGGCTCCGGCCACTGGGTGACGCTCGAGCAGGCGGCGCAGGAAATCGAGCGGCGGCTGGTCTCCATTTTCCTGCCCGACGCTGCGGGGCGCCGGCCGTGTCACGGCGAGGATGCGCGGTTCCGCGCCGATCCGCACTGGCGCGACCTGGTGTTGTTCCACGAATATTTCCACGGCGAGACCGGACGCGGCCTGGGCGCGAGCCACCAGACCGGCTGGACGGCGCTGGCCGTGCGCAGCCTCAAGGACCTGGCGCGCCGGCGGACGGCCGCGTAGCACGTTTTCCAAAGCCGCGACTCCTTTTACCTGCTGGTGCCCATGGCAATTTTCGACCTCGGGGTAGTCCAAGCTCCAAGCTCCAACATCCAAGCACCAGAGAAATTAAAAGCTCCAAGTGCCAGTTGCGCACTCGGGTGTTTGGAGCATTGGTGATTGGTGCTTCTCTGGAGCTTGGAGCTTGGAATTTGGAGCTTTTCACCGATGCCGCGAGCATCCTAAAAGCTGAAAGCCACCACCGTTTCCGGCAGAGCGGAAGAATATCTTGCAATGTCGGGCGTGCGGATTAGTTTTTCCGTCGCGGGGCGCGCTTAGCTCAGTGGTAGAGCATTTCCTTCACACGGAAGGGGTCGCAGGTTCAAATCCTGCAGCGCGCACCACTTCAGCGTCGTGTCAGCCCCGCACATACGGGACTGGGAACGGGATCACGACGCCTTCGATTTTGGGACCGGGGAGGCCTTGACGTGCGGATCGTCTCCTATCCGGAAACGCAGCGGCACCTGATAGGCGTCGCCGTTACTACGAACGGCCCTAATCGCAGCTTCCAGGAGAACCGTTGCCACGTCATTTTGAGTCAAGGAGGTTCCCGCGAGCCTTTTGAGTAGGAATCCGTCCTCGTCAGTGATCCGGAGGCGGAGTTGTTGAGGTTTTGTGATTGCGCTCATAGGAACGCACATTTGCACTTTCTGCGCTTTTTGTCATTGACATACTTCGGCGCACTTCGGCACACTCCGCCCCATGACACCGCCCAAGCCCACCACCGCCCAAGTCCCGGGCGGTTGGTCCCGCGACGACGCGCGCAAGCTGCTCAAAGCGTGGCAGCGATTTTGGTTAAGAAGGCATCGGCTGAAAATTCTCCGTCTGCTCCGATGGAAAATGTCGCAGCCAGTCGCATCACCTCCAACAACACCCTTTGGTCCCGGCCGGGGAACTGTTTCTCCAGGGCGTTGGAATCCATGATTGCCATGCACGCCGAAAATCGCATGACGAAGCTGTCTCGTTTGACCGGATCGTCCGGGTATCTCTCGCAGACCCGATCAAACAACTCCGCAAGGGCTTCCTCCTTGTCAGCGCGGGAATTTTCCATTGCGAGGGCAAACCACAGTGAGAACTCACCCGCGTCCACCGGTACAGCTTCTTCGGGGTTCACGCCGCACAGTTAATGACAAATCGGACAGAAAGAGCAAACCAAAACCATGAGCAACACAACCTACAGTCTCTCCGAGTGCGTCGCGGAGTTTAACCGACGCTCACCGCGGCCGCGTGACAAACGCACGGTCCAACGGTTTCTCAATGCGTGCGGCGTGGCGGGCTTCGGCTCCTCGCGTCATAACTGGTTCTACGACGGGCCCTCGGTGGACGCGGCGATTGAAGCCGCCTTCCCCTTCGCTCAACCCAAACGCCGGAGGGCAGCATGATCGCCGCGCTCGTTTTGTTTCACTTCGTCGCGCTGCTGGCGAGTTGCGCGTTGGCGCGGCCCGCCCGCGGGGATCGCGCCGCCGGGATCAAATGGAACGGAGGCCGCCGATGAACGACATCCACGACATCCATCAAACGCACGAGCCGCACAAAAAGAGTTTCTCGCTCGCGCCGCCGCCGGAGGATTTGACCGCGGCGATTCTGGCGGTGCGTTTGGCGGCGCTAACCGACCCGGAATTAAGCGACGGGGCCGCGCGTCTCTTTGTTCACCTGCTCGATCTTTCGCTCCAACGCAGCGCGTCGAACTGGCGGGGCCAGGTGACAATCTCGCAGTCGAAACTTTCGGAGCATTTGCACCGATCCCGGCGCGTGATCTGGGATCGGGTCCAGGAGTTGATCGGGCGCCGTTACGTCTGGATCACGAAGCAACGGGTCCCGAACTTTTGGGATTTGAACGTTTACCACGTTACTGCACTGGACTCGCCAAACCATCCCGAGCAAAACCCGACGCGGGACGGTTTGTGGGGAAACGGCGCCCGCCGTGGACCCCCTCCGGGAACCGGAATGGGTGCCCGGACCCCCCCGGGGGGGACCGCGCGGGACATCCCCGCGCGGGAAACCCCCTCCGCGGAGGAGCAAAAACGTGAAAATGCGCCTGAAAGCCGATATTTGCCTCGGCCGTCCGCCGCGAAAAGTCGCGGCTCACCGCCGCGAAAAGTCGCGGCGGGGAGCCGCGAGAATCTGCTACGGGGAGCCGCGAAAAGTCGCGGCGGTGAGCCGCGAGAAGTTGCGGCGGGGAGCCGCGAAAAGTCGCGGCGGGCAGCCGATGAAAGTTGCGAACTGAGAGAGCACTCAGCATCGAGCAAAGAGCACTTTAAGAGCAGGGGGGGGGGCCCCCGCCCCGGATTCAGAGTTTGAGGAGCGGATTAAGACGGAGTTTACCGACAAGTTGCGACGGCTCCGGGGTGAACTGGCCGCCAAACTTCCGCGCGCGGCCAAGGGCAGCGCGGCCCGGGCAACGCTCCAGGCCCGGATCGCCGCCATTGACCGCAAGCTCTACGGCGTGACGGAGGCGGACCTGGCCGCCGCGTCAGGTCCGGCGGTAGGCGCCGTGAAGGACAAACCGCCGGTGGCCACGGTGCGCAAGCACACGCCGGCCGACGTCGAGCGCGAAAAGGTGATGATGGCCCGGGAACTGATGTTTTCCATGCCCGACTCGCTCCGAGAGGAACACGTCCGGCTGATGGTGAAGCACAAGGTGCCGATGGTCCCCGCGGTTGAACAAAGATTTCCCCGGCTCCTGGTGGAACTGGGCGTGGCCACCACGGAAGAATCCGAACGAGGCCATGACGGAAGATTGGCTGGCTAATCCGGCCATAGAGACTTGCCGGCGGATCGAAGGCTTACTTGCCCATCAACTCGGACGTGACCGCCGCATGGGTAAGGCTGCGCCAATACGCGCTACTTCTGGCGAAGGTCGAGCGCGACAAAGTTCAGCGCTTTCAGGGATCGGCCCCAGACCCCAGACCCCAAACCCCAGACCCCAAACCCCAGACCCCAAACCCCAGACCCCAAAGCCGGACACGCTGAAGCGTGAACTCCGAACCCAAAGGCGGACACCCAAAGGCGGACGCGGATGTCCGGATGTCCACCTAAAAACGCCCCATTCCCGGAC
>CAZIFU010000128.1:0-3187 GCA_964539075.1 uncultured Verrucomicrobiota bacterium
TCACCCGCGAAAATTATCTGCCTCCTTCCAAGGCCGCCAAACAGATCAAATGAACGAAGCCGAGACACGCGCCGAGCACATTGATCCCGCGTTGAAAGCGGCGGGCTGGGGCGTCGTGGAGGGCAGCAAAATCCTGCGCGAATATCCCATCACGCCAGGCCGCATCGGGGGCCATGGCAAACGCGGCAAGGCGCTCACCGCCGATTACGTGCTGTTCTATCGCAACCGCAAGCTGGCCGTGGACGAAGCCAAGGCGTGGGACAAACCGCTGACCGAAGGCGTGGCGCAGGCCAAGGATTATGCGGGCAAGATGGCCGTGCGCTTCGCCTACGCCACCAACGGCCAGGGTATCTACGCCATCGACATGGCGACGGGCCAGGAAGGCGAAATCGCCGCCTATCCCACGCCGGACGAACTCTGGGCCATGACCTTCGCCAAAGCGGACGCGTGGCGCGACCGCTTTGCCGCCGTCCCGTTCGAGGACAAGGGCGGTTCGCACCCCAGCCGCTACTATCAGGACATCGCCGTCGAGCGCGTGATGCAGGCCATCGCGGAGGAGCGGCAGCGTATCCTGCTCACGCTGGCCACCGGCACGGGCAAGACCTTCATCGCGTTTCAGATCGCATGGAAACTCTTTCACGCCCGCTGGAACTTGAGCGGCCAGCCGACGCGCCGCCCGCGCATCCTCTTCCTCGCCGACCGGAACATTCTCGCGAATCAGGCTTACAACGCCTTTTCCGCTTTTGAGGACAAATCGCCCGGCTCTTGTGTTCGTATCAGCCCGGATGAAATTCGCAGAACCGGCAGGCCGCCAACAAACGGCAGCATTTTCTTCACGATCTTTCAGACCTTCATGTGCGGACCAGTCGTGGATGGCCAGCCGTCGCCGTATTTCGGTGAGTATCCGCCCGACTTCTTCGATTTCATCGTCATTGACGAGTGCCATCGCGGCGGCGCGAACGACGAAAGCAACTGGCGCGGCATCCTCGATTATTTTGCGCCCGCCGTGCAGCTCGGCCTCACCGCCACGCCCAAGCGCAGAGACAACGTGGACACCTACGCCTACTTCGGCGAGCCGGTCTATATCTACTCGCTCAAGGAAGGCATCAACGACGGCTTCCTCACGCCGTTCAAGGTGAAGCAGATTCAGACAACGATTGATTACTACGTTTACACCTCAGACGACGCCGTGGTGGAGGGCGAGATCGAGGCGGGAAAGATTTACGAGGAAGCGGACTTCAACCGCAGCATCGAGATCCGCGCACGCGAAAAGAAGCGTGTGGAAATCTTCCTGTCGCAGATCAACCAGAACGAAAAGACGCTGGTCTTCTGCGCCAACCAGGCCCACGCGCTGCTGGTTCGCGACCTCATCAACCAGCTCAAGACGAGCAAAGACCCGAACTACTGCCAGCGCGTCACGGCGGACGACGGCGAGTTGGGTGAGCAACATCTGCGAGCTTTTCAGGACAACGAAAAGACCATCCCCACGATCCTGACCACGTCGCAGAAACTTTCGACCGGCGTGGACGCCCGGAACATCCGCAACATCGTGCTGATGCGCCCGATCAATTCGATGATCGAGTTTAAGCAGATCATCGGACGCGGCACGCGGCTCTACGACGGGAAGGATTACTTCACGATTTACGACTTCGTGAAGGCGCACCATCATTTCAGCGATCCGGAGTGGGACGGTGAACCGCTCGAAGAATAACCGTGTCCCAAGTGCGGCCAGCGACCTTGCGCCTGCGAAGTGACGCCGCCCAAGGCCTGCGCCAAGTGTGGCCAGTCACCGTGCGAATGTCCGAAAGAGCCGTGCCCCATCTGCGGGCAGATCAGGTGCGTGTGGGAAAAAAAGAAGAAAGTGAAAGTGAAACTCGCCGACGGGAAGGAGCGCACCATCCAGCACATGATGATGACGACCTTCTGGCATCCCGACGGCACGCCGATGTCCGCACAGCAATTCATGGAATTGCTCTTCGGCAAGCTGCCCGACTTCTTCCAGAGCGAAGCCGAACTCCGCGCCCTCTGGAGCGCCCCCGACACGCGGGCCAAGCTCCTGCAAGGTCTGGCCGACAAGGATTTCGGCCATGACAAGCTGGTGGCCATGCAGCAGCTCATTGACGCCGAGAAAAGCGACCTCTTCGACGTGCTCGCCTACGTAGCCTATTCGTTGCCGCCGGTGACGCGGGTGGTGCGTGCCGACCATGCGCGGGTGCATATCAATTCCCGATTCAACACCAAGCAGCAGGCGTTCCTCGATTTCGTCCTCCAGCACTACGTCACCGAAGGCGTGGCGGAACTGGAGCAGAGCAAACTGAACCCGTTGCTCCGCTTGAAATACCACGACTCCATCACGGACGCAGTCGCCGACCTCGGCGGCCAGCCCGAGGAAATCGGCCAAGTATTCGCCGGCTTCCAAAAATATCTCTACACGGCGACAGCTTGAACCGGCCGGATTTTGTCGGCTTCGTCAACGGGCTGCCGCTGGTGGTCATCGAGTTGAAGAAGCCCGGCGTGCCCGCGCGCGCGGCGTTCGATGAGAACCTGACGCACTACAAGGCGGAAATTCCGCAGCTCTTTTGGTTCAACGCGCTGCTCATCGCCTCGAACGGCACGGACAGCCGCGTCGGCTCGCTCACGGCGGATTGGGAGGTGCTTGCGCACGGCCACCTTTTTCGAGGTGCTTGCGCACGGGTTCAAGCGCATCGAGCGGGAGGACGAGCCGCACCGGGTGTCGCTGGAGGTGATGCTGCGCGGGACGTGCGACCGGGCGCGGTTGCTCGATCTGGTGGAGAATTTCACGCTGTTCTCGGAGCACAAGGCCGGGCTGGTGAAAATCATCGGACAGAACCACCAGTTCCTCGGTGTGAACAACGCCATCGCCTCGATGCTCGCCGCCCGCACGCTGGGGCACGGTCGCGGCGGCGTGTTCTGGCAGACCCAGGGCAGCGGCAAGAGTTTCTCGATGGTGTTCTTCGCGCAAAAGGTGCTGCGCAAGGTGGCGGGCAACTGGACGTTCGTGGTCGTGACCGACCGCGTGGAACTGGACGACCAGATTGCCAAGACGTTCAAGGCCACCGGCGCGGTGAGCGAGACCGAGGGCGACCAATGCCACGCGGCGAGCGGCGCACATCTGCGGGAATTGCTGCGCGGCAATCATCGCTACGTCTTCACGCTCATCCACAAG
>CAZIFU010000129.1:0-19034 GCA_964539075.1 uncultured Verrucomicrobiota bacterium
GTTGCGCCTCGCCATGCAGCCCTTTGCTTGAAAACAGGACCTCACGGAATTTTCAATCAGGCTCCCGGTCAGGACGCCGGCGAGTTGCGGAGATCGACACCTCACCCCGGCCCTCTCCCCGGTCGAGGCGGAGAGGGAGAAGACGCGCATGGCGGCATTGACCTTCGCGCCGATGCTCTCGGCTTCGGGGCGGTTGAGCAGGTAATCGAACCGCGCCTCGGCGGGCAGATACAGGATGCCCTCGGCGTGGTAGGCGGCGGGTTCATCTACGCGGCTGCCACGGCGGGACACGCGGGGCGTGGACTCTTCACCCCTCACCCCGGCCCTCTCCCCTCCGAGGGGCGAGGGAGATGATAATTTGGCGCGCTGGGCGGCGAACCGGACTTCGGCGAAGCGCAGGAAGATGAGGCCGAGGAGTCCTTGCGGACGGCCACCATTGAAATCCGTTTCTGCACAGTGGGGTGCAGGCACTGCCTGCTCGGCGGCATCCCAGAGGCGTTTTTCGGGCGCGGCGTTGTCGGTGTCCTTTTCGGATGGGGCGATCCAGATCATGATGACGTTGGCTCGCAGGGTATTTCAAAGCGTTTCAAGAGGGAACATGAAACACGCATGAGCAGGACCGTGTTCCTGATACACCAAAGCCCGCCAGGCGCGCGGCAGACTGTAAAGGGGTCACTCCTTACTATTGACACAAATCTGGTGTGGCGGTAAAGGAATGCCATGCCGCGCCAACTGCGCATCGAATATCCCGGGGCGATTTACCATGTGATGAATCGTGGTGACCGTCGTGAGCCGATCTTCTGCGACGACTTGGATCACAAACGCTTTCTCGCCACGTTCGCCGAAGTTTGCACCAAGACCGATTGGCAGGTGCATGCGTATTGCCTCATGCACAATCATTTTCATCTCGTCGTCGAGACGCCCAACGGCAATCTCGTGGCCGGGATGCGTTGGTTCTTGAGCACCTACACCGCGCGCTTCAATCGCCGCCACAAGCTCTTCGGCCATTTGTTCAGCGGACGTTACAAGGCGCTCATCGTGGACGGGTCGGGCAGTGGCTATTTGCGAACCGTGTGCGATTACGTTCACTTGAATCCGGTGCGGGCCAAACTGCTACTGCCCGAACAGAAACTGCGCGACTTTGCCTGGAGCAGTTGGCCGGACTATTTGAAGGCCCCGGAACAACGCGCGCGCTGGCTGCGCGTGGATCGGTTGCTCGGTGAACTCGGCATCCCCAAAGACAGTGCGGCCGGGCGCGAGCAACTGGAGCAATACCTGGAAGCGCGCCGGGCGCAGGAGGACGGCGTGGAATTCAAGGGTATCCGGCGCGGCTGGTGTCTGGGCGATGAAACATTCCGCAAGGAATTATTGGAAAGCGTTCGTGCGGGCGCGGGCGAACCTCACCGTGCGGACGCGCGGCGTGAGACGACGGAAGAAAAGGCGCGGCGCATCCTCCGGGAGGAATTGGACGCTCTGGGTTGGAACGGCGCGGCCTTGGCGCAACATCCCAAGGGTGACGCGCGGAAAGTGCGGATAGCACGCCGGGTGCGGGCCGAAACCACTGTGACGTTGAAATGGATAGCCGAGCACTTGCAAATGGGCACTTGGACGCATGTGGCCAACCGGCTCTCCCATAACCCCGCGCAACCCGACAACCAACCCGACTTGAACTTGTGTCAAAAGTAAGGAGCGACCCCTTTACGCCGGGCGTGAAGTCCTACAACAAAACCAAGCCCATCCACATCAGCGAATTTGACGCGGAAAAGAAATGGTGGAAGAAGCGCAAGGAATCCGAACTCGCCTGGCGCGTGCCCATCGAGCAGATCAAGGCATCCGGCTACAACCTCGACATCAAGAATCCGAACGTAGTTGATCCCGGCCACGCCGACCCGGACAAACTGCTGGCCGAATATCAGCAACTCGTCAAAGCCGTGAACGACACGCGGGAGAAATTAAAACGCGAACTTCAAGCCGCCTTGGAGCGTTGAATTATGAAATACCTGCAACTCGTCAAAGCGATTGATTCCGCCAGCCAGCAATTGCTGGGGCGCGCCGCCGCCGCCGTCAATCAGGCGCTGGTTATCCGCAACTGGCTCATCGGCGCTTATATCGTCGAGTTCGAGCAGAACGGCGAAGACCGGGCGAAGTATGGCGCCAGACTGCTGGCAACATTGGCGGTGGACCTCAAGAAGCGTGGCCTTGCCGGGCTGGGACTTTCAATGCTCGAACGCACGCGGCGCTGTTATCTGACCTATCCGCAACTCGCTGCCAGAATTCCGTCACCACTGGTTACGGAATTGGGTTTTGCTTTGTCGGACGCTGCCCTACCAAAATCCTCACCAGCGGTGAGGATTTCCCGGCGCGCCTCCGGCGGTAAGATTCCGTCATCGCCGCTGACGGAATTGAGCGCGCTGGCAATCTCTGGTCTGGCCGGCAATTCCGTAACCTCTGGTTACGGAATTGGCCAATCAGTGATTGGCCAATCTTCCGGGATAACGCCCCTTTCTCCCGAAGCCGTCCTTCACTTCTCTTGGACGCACATCCTTGAACTCATCCGCATTGACGACCCGCTCAAACGCGCCTTCTACGAAAACGAATGTCTCAAAGGCAACTGGTCGAAGCGCCAGCTTCAACGCCAGATCGGTTCGCTGCTCTTCGAACGCACGGGACTCTCGACGAACAAAGCCGCTGTCCTAAAACGCGCCCGCAGTCAGGAGCCCCAACAAACCATCGAAGACCTGATCCGCGACCCCTACGTTCTCGAATTCACCGGCCTGGCGGAACTGCCACACTACACGGAAAGCGAGTTGGAAAAAGCCTTGCTCGATCACATTCAAAAATTCCTCCTCGAACTCGGCGCCGGCTTTCTGTTTGAAGCCCGCCAGCGCCGCATCACCGTGGGCCGCGAACACGACTACATTGACCTCGTCTTCTACCACCGCCACCTCCGCTGCCATGTTCTGCTGGATTTGAAAGTCAGGGCCTTCAAACACGGCGACGCCGGCCAGATGAATTTTTACCTGAACTGGTGGCGCGAAAATGTCACGGCTGCGGGTGAGCAACCGCCCGTCGGCATCATCCTGTGCAGCGACAAGGATCATACCAAGGTGCAGTTCGCCACCGCCGGCATGGATAACAAACTCTTTGTCTCCCGCTACCTCACCGCGCTGCCCTCCGCCGAGCAACTCCAACGCTTCGTCGAAGCCGACCGCGACCGGATTGAAGCCGCCACGCAACAACGCCGCGGCGACAGGCATCCAAAGCCCGGCCCGCGCCGCAAACCGGCCCGGAAGAAAAGGTAATCCTTTCGATGAGCATTGAGAAAGGCAAAACCTACCGCTGGCGGGAGATTCTGGACGAACTCGAAGCCGAGGACACTGCTCCGCCCTACGCGCTGCACCGTGATGGCCATGTCGTCGGCTTCGCCTTGAACCGCTGGCAGAACCCGCAAGCGCCGGGTGAAATCTTGGTTGGCCCAGGCACAGAGCGAGAACGCTACGCCGAAATCTTCATTTCCGAACACCCTGCCGTGCCGGTGTTGATCAGGGAACGCGAAACCGACGACGTTTGGCAGTGTGTTGGGTATTTCAAACTGGATCGCACCAGCGAAGCGGCTGCCGAGAAGAACAAGCGCGTAAAGCCGTTCGACATCCCGGCCATCTACAAAATTCTTTTCTTGGCGGAGGTTCAGCCGTGACTCCGCATTTCAGCTTTCTGCTTTCAGCGTTTCAGCTTTTTCCCCTATGACCCGCGCCACGTTCTTCAAGCATTTCGAGTTGCTGGCCGACCAACCGGACGCGGTGGTCAAGCTGCGTGAGTTGGTGCTGCAACTGGCCATTCGTGGGCAGATCGTTGAACAGATTGCCGCCGAGCAAAAGGATGGCGGTTGGCAGAAGTTCTTGAAGTCAGTTGACGGCAAGGACGGCGGAGTCGAGTTGCCGCCGTTTGAAATTTCAAAGGACTGGCGCTGGGTGCGGCTGGACGATGTTGCTGATTACAGCGCAGCGCGCAAAGTTGAACCGTCGGAGATTTCAGATAAAGCATGGGTGTTGGATTTGGAGGAAATTGAAAAGGACACTGGCCGACTGCTGCGGGTCACGACGTTCAAGGAAAAGCAATCGAGCAGCAACAAGGCGGAGTTCCTTCCGGGTGATGTGCTCTACGGAAAGTTGCGTCCCTACCTGAACAAAGTGTTGGTTGCCCCGAAAGCTGGATTTTGCACAACCGAAATCGTTCCGATTCGCAGCCGGGGGATGATCGTTCCAACTTACCTCTGCCTGTTCCTCCGCAGCCCGCATTTCGTGGCCTACACCAACAGCAAGAGTTACGGCATGAAGATGCCGCGACTCGGAACGGAAGATGCTGTGCAAGCATGGATAGCAGTTCCACCGCCAGCCGAGCAGCGGCGGATTGTGGCCAAGGTGGATGAGTTGATGGCGTTGTGCGACACCCTGGAAGCGCAGTTGCACCAAACCCGCACCCTCGGCGCGCACCTCCTCGCCTCCACCCTCCACCACCTCCTCGCCGCCTGAACCTGCAAAATTTATGAGCACAAAACCTCTTGGCCGATTACACAAAGTTGAACTCCGCGAAGCCTGGGCATCGGAATCCAGCGCCTTTACGCCGTGGTTGGCAGAGCAGGAAAACTTGAAATTGTTGGGCGATGCCATTGGCATCAATTTGGAACTCGAAGCGAAAGAGAAAAGCGTTGAGCAATTCCGGGCTGACATCCTCTGCAAAGACACCGCCACGGACCACTGGGTGCTGATCGAAAACCAACTTGAGGTGACTGATCACACGCATCTTGGGCAACTGCTTACCTACGCTGCTGGACTGGACGCCGTCACCATTGTTTGGGTGGCCAAGCAGTTCACCGAGGCACATCGTGCTGTCATTGACTGGCTGAATGAAAAAACCGAGGAAGGCATCAACTTCTTTGCTCTGGAAGTGGAACTTTGGCGTATCGGTGATTCGCCTTTAGCCCCGAAATTCAATGTGGTGTCCAAGCCCAATGAATGGACGCGAAGCGTTGCCGTCTCTGCCAAAAACAGTGAAGCCAGCCAACTTCGTTGCGATTATTGGTCGGCGTTTGTCAAACAGCCGGAACTTCAGTCTATCCTGACCAGCCCCCTGAAAGCAAACCGGACGGGCAATCTTCGGCCCGCGACCAAGTGGCGCGACTTCAAGCTGTCCTGCTTCTTCAGCATTCCTGGCAAATACGCCGGAATCTATGTCACGTGTCGAGGTGATAACGGTGGCGAGAACTTCCGTCAATTTCTTGCACAGAAAACCGAATTAGAGAAAAAGCTCGGTGGTGCATGGTGGTGGACAGATGAAACGGTGGCAAACAACAGGGGTTATTTTGGCTTCCGAGTTGAAGGTTTTGACTCATCAAAAACAGAAGATTGGCCGCGCCAGCACGAACTGCTCGCCACGAAAATCGTCGAGTTCTATGATCTGCTTGATCCCTACGTTCAGGAGTTAGAGAGTTCATCAGACGCGCAGGAAACCGGAGGATGAGGATCAAATGACATCACTCCCCAGAACCAAATATGGCCTTGGTCCGTCGCACGGTAAACTTTATGATGAAACCCGAACCGTGAAAACTTACCCCGTTTGCTGCTTGCCCGGCGGTACGGAAAGTTTGGTGACGAAGGTCAAAATGCTTCTTGCTTTATCAGCGCACAGGCTCAATCTGCGCCTGCCAATAAGGCACCCTCCATGAAAGCTAAATCGCTCGTTTCAGTGGCGTTCTTGCTTGTTTCGCTGGCAGTCAACGCCCAAGTTCCACAGCTTCTCAACTTCCAAGGCCGCGTCACCGTGAACGGCACGAACTTCGACGGCGCGGGCCTGTTCAAGTTCAGCCTCGTGAACAGCAACGGCTCCGCGACCTTTTGGAGCAACGACGGCACGGGCAGCGGCGGCACTGAGCCGGGCAATGCTGTCTCGCTCGCGGTGAGCGCCGGGTTTTATTCCGTGCTGCTGGGCGACGCCACGCAGCCCAACATGACCGTGATCCCGGCCACCGTGTTTACCAACGGAGATGTGCGGATTCGCGCTTGGTTCAACGACGGCGTGAACGGCTCTCAGATTCTCACGCCAGACCAGCGGATCGCGGCGGTGGGTTATGCGATGGTGGCGGCGAAAGTGGCTTACTCCACCCCATTGACGCGCTATTTATCAATTCCGGCCGCTTCGTTCCTTCCATACTCAACCGGTATCAATTACTTCGACAATGCAGGTGTGGGACGGTATGCCAACAGCGGCGGTTATGAGACCTTCAAAGCCTCTGTTTTTCTCCCTCACGAAGCGACAGTTACCGGAATCAAGGCCCGTGTTCTCGATAACAGCACGACCGGCTCGGTCCAGGTAGGCTTATGGGAAATTAATCGAGACGACATCCGTGGCCTGCTGGTTCTTCTCGCTACAACCGCCCCATTTGCGAGCAGTCAGCCACAAACACTTACCAACGCGGCCCCTCTTTCACAAAAAATTGATAATATCGGCGCCCGATACGATTTAGAAATCGTCTTCAACTTAGCGACGGCTTCGCTCGACATTCGAGACGTTCTGATCAGTTACACTGTGGATAATCCGGCACCATGATGTTTGTTGAAAAGGAAAACGTTCATCGCGTTGTCATTCTGCGTGGCGGGAGCTTGGGTGCATCCGTATGGCGCGGCGGCGAGCAGCGCCAACTACACAGTGCCTACGGCAACCCCGGAATCTGGCGGCGGCCAGTCCACCAGCGCGAACTACCCCCAGCGCACCAGCCTCGGCACCTACGGTGGCATTGCGACGGCAGCGCTCCCGCTATCACCGCGCCTGCTTCATTGCCGCTCGCAGTCGAGTGGGTAGCTCATGCAAGGCGACGGACGGCGAATCTCCCTCTCCCCAAGGGAGAGGGCCGGGGTGAGGGGGAACGGCGGCCCCGTAGGACTCCGGTGCAAGAAACTAAGATGCGCTCGCAAACGCGGCTTGTAATCTCTGATCCACGCCCGCAGGCTGCGAGTGCTGATAAAGCACTCCCCATGAAAACCCTCTCGCTGCTCACAATGACCGCGTGTCTGGCTGCGCTCGCGGCCACTGCGCAAGTCCCGCAACTCCTCAACTTCCAAGGCCGGGTTGCGGTGAACGGCACGAACTTCGACGGCACGGGCCTGTTCAGGTTTGCCCTCGTGAACAGTAACGGCACCGCGACCTTTTGGAGCAACGACGGCACGGGCAGCGGGGGGAGCGAGCCGAGCAGTGCCGTATCCCTGACGGTGAGCGCGGGTTTTTACTCCGTGCTCTTGGGTGACGCCACGCTGTCGAACATGACCGTGATTCCCGCCACGGTGTTCACCAACGGCGACGTGCGGATTCGGACTTGGTTCAACGACGGCACGAGCGGATCGCAACTGCTTGTGCCGGACCAGCGGATTGCGGCAGTGGGCTATGCGATCTTGGCTGGGAACATTGTGGATGGAGCCATCACCACGACGAAACTGGCTGATGGAGCAGTTACGTCGGCAAAAATCGCAGACGGTGCAGTCGGGGTTGGGAATCTGGCATCGAATCTGACGCTGACTGTAAGTAATATTTCCTTTTCCAGCCCGGTGACTCGGTATTATTCCATACCTGCGGTAGCATTTAACGCTACGACGGATTACGGCCTCTACGAGGGTCCCTTGATGGGAGGAAGTGCGCGTTATGGCATCATCTTTTATGCGCCTCTGATGTTGCCAGACGGCGCCACAATCACAGGGTTTCAGGCTCGTGTTCTGAATGCTGTGAGCAACGCTGTAATTCCAACTGTCCGCATCCTGCGCTATGCTCGTTCAGACGATTCCCTACTCCAGTTTGCAGAAGTCAGTGCTACCACGATAAGCAGCCAACCACAGACTTTGGTCTATTCCACTCCGCTCTCTGAAGTGGTCGATAATTTCAATTTTCGGTACTCAGTCCAAGCGCGGTTTTTGACCACTGACCCCCAACGGCATTTGAAGGATGTTTTGGTCACCTACACAGTCAGCAAACCGCTACCCTGACCAGCCCTCTTAAACCTTACAGATTGGCTGCGCTGGACACCCGAAGGAATTTCATGAAGATCAGAGATCGAATCAGTCCAACGAACGTCAAGCGAGCCGCCGCTTTTCTTGTTGCGCTTGGGTTGGCGCAATCTTTTGCCACTCTCTGTGTCTTTGCTTCGACGAGCGCGAACTACAGCCTGCCAACGATGACGACGGATTCCGGCGGCGGACAATCAGCCAGTGCGAACTACTCTCAGCGCACCAGCGTCGGCACCTATGGCGGCATTGCGACGGCAGCGCCTCCCGGTGTCACCGTACGAGCGGGCTACATCGGCCAGTTCTTCGACGTGACGGGCTTGGCGGTGAGCGCCACTTCCACGAACATCAACGAAGGCACGACTCAGCAACTCCTCGCCACAGCGCAAATGGACGACGGTACGAGCCTCGCTGCTTCCTCACGGGCATCGTGGACAGTGTTGAGTGGGCCGGTTGCCAGCGTGAGCGGCAGTGGCCTCGCCACGGCTGACGCGGTTTACCAGAATACGGCGGCGCTGGTGCGGGCGCAATACCAAGGCTTTCAAGCCACGCTCGGATTGACCGTGCTGAACATCGACCCCGACAACTTCGGCCTCTACGCCAGCGACGGCCTGCCCGATCTCTGGCAGGTCCAGTATTTTGGAACCAACAACCCCGTTGGAGCGCCCGCAGCCGACCCTGACGGAGACGGGCAGAACAACCTGTTTGAATACACCGTGGGAACCGTGCCGACAGACCCAGGTTCCTCGTTCAAGCTCGACATTAGCGCCGTGCCGGGGCAGACGAAAAAATACGCGATCACGTTCTCGCCAAGATTAAACGACCGTGTTTATGCCGTGGAGTCTCGCCTCAGCTTTAGTGCTGGCCCCTTTCAGCCGTTGACCGGTGCCATCACAAACGACGCGGGGCAGGTGCGGGCGGTCACGGACACGGTGACATTTCTGCCTATTCAGAGATATTACCGCGTGCGGATTTCAAAACCCTGAGACCGCCTGCCGTTGGTTCGCGGCGTGGTCGAATTACTGGAGACGGCAAGTAGCCTGAGTGCGGCGAAATCATGCTGCCGGAGTCTCAGCCGCCAACGGCGCATTGTCCGGCAATTCCGTGAACGGAGTCCCGATAGGCCCGAAGCCATTCGGTTTGCGCTTTGGCGTCTTTTCCACAGCGTGCTTGCGCACGCCCGCCTTTGGTTTGCCAAGGATTTCGCGCTTGGCATCTTGCAGCGAGACCCAGGATTTTCCCAGGTTGGCAATCGCACTGGCTACGCGCGCGCGTTGCTCGCGGTCCTTCGTATCCCGGAAATCATCGCGTAAGCCCAAGGCCGCTTCATGAGCGATCTCTTGAATGGCAAGGACTTGATGGAGCGAGAGCCGCCGTCCGGGTCGGACGCGCTTGCAGCCATTAGCGGGCATCGGTGAATCCATTTACGGCAACTATCCGCTACAGATCGGCAGCAATCAAGACCGGGAGGCCGCTCAAAAAAATCGGCAGTCTCACACAGCGGGAGTCCCGTATTCGAGAGGTGGGCGGCAAAAAGGGGGCTACCCCGGCAGGGTGTGGGGACGGTCGGCCCAAAAATAAGAGAGTCCTCATTTGCTGGACACGCGCACACACGCGCACGCTCCCGGACTGAACAGGGCAACGATGCGGCGAGCCGGCGCGGACTGCGCACAGGAGATTCAGCCCGGATGCCCGGCCCGCTACGCTGGCCCGATTTCGCGCACAGTCGGCGTTCCAACGACGCTTCGCGGCGTGGACAGGGAAAGCGACACCGACGGGCAACCGACGCGGAACCGAGCCGATTCAAAACGCACCTGTTACTACTTTTGATACTACTCGGCAGGGCACAGAGCACAGAGAACTTTGTAAGTCCTTGAAGCACTGGTGCACCCAAGTGGAGTTGAACCACTAACCTTCTGATCCGTAGTCAGATGCTCTATCCAATTGAGCTATGGGTGCTGCCAAGGCCGGCCAATTTACAAACCGGGCGTTGGCCGCGCAAGTGATTTATTCCCCCGCGCCCGCTGGAGGGTAAATTGAACGGCCATCCCGGTCAAGCCGGCCGCGGCAGAGGTCGCAAGTCGAATCGACAGTCGAACCGACCTGGCTTCCCCGAATCGTCCCGCACACGGGCGCGGTCCTTGTCGGACAACGGCTCGAAATCAAACTGGCAATCGGCCGGGGATTTATCCGGCCGGAAGCGCAGAAAAAAAGCGTGGTGAAACCGGCCCGGTTCGTCACGGTAGCGGCAAATGATCTCCGCCGCCTCGCCGATTTGCCCGGCCGTGGCCGCGGCTTCAGCCGGACTGAGTCCGGCGATCAGTCCGAGTTCGAGCAGTTGTTTTTGTTTCCACTGCCCGACCTTCATTGTCCGGGCCGCGGCGTCCACGGAGAGAATCACCACGTCGTGCGTTTCCTCCAGCTTGGCTTTGGTCCAGGCAAATCCGTACGTTTCGTTCAAATTTTTCCGGATGATTCCCTCGCCGCCCCGGACCAGAATGCCGCGCAGATAATCGCCCGCCGTCGCACTGGAGGGCACCGGACGGAGCCAGGCTGGAAAGTGGGCCGCCAGTCTGGCCAGCGTTTCCCGCCGTTCCCGCAGCGGTTTGACGAACATCAAGCGGCCTTGGAGGATCACGAGGTCAAAAAACCAGAAGTCGCCCCCGGCCAGTTCGCCGTCAATGACGGTGTCCGCCACGTCCGCGGGAAAAACGTGGTCGCGAATGGAAACATACTGGTCCTGCAATTCGACAAACTCGCCGGTGGACTTCGCGATCCTGCGCCCGGTCAGATAATTGATTTTGGCGCCGTCGGGTTGAATTTGTAACATCGCCCGGACGCCGTTGATTTTCTCTTCGTAAATGAAATCGGGCGATGCGCCCCAACTCATGCCCACGGCCGCGGTAAAACTGCCGTCACAAGGGGCGGGAGGAATTTGATAGGCTTTGGCCATGGGTGTTGTGAATCACCTTCAGGCGGACCAAATCACATTGTCCAATCCAAGTCAAGCTTGGTGACGCCCGCGAAGAGGATCCTCATTCAAATGGCGACATCTTTCTGAAATTGAAGGTCGTGGCGGCGAAAACAAAGCGAAACCGGGCCGCTGGTGATTGCGGCAGAACGCCTTGATAAACCGGACGGTCGTTGTGAACTGGTCGTTCGTCTCCGACGCGCGGTTGGTCGGCGCGAGCTTTTACCCGGCGTGCGCAGCGTGTGGATGGGCTGGCCCCACCGGCTGGAGTAGGAGCGCGGGCAGCCTGCGGGCGCTCCTAAGGTCTCGGCCAGTCCAAGTGTTTGTGCAGGAATTCGAAGGTGCCCTGGCCGTTGATCGTGTGCGGGCCGTTGAAGAATTCGATCCCGGTGCGGTCGCCCAAGCCGAGTTGGTCGTAGAAGCGGCGCACCTTGGCGTATTCGTAGGCCACCCATTCATCCACGCCTACGCCATCGCTGTGGCCGCGCTCGACCATGAACGGGCGCGGCGCGATCAGCGCGGCCATCTCGGCGTAGTTGAACGTGTGGCCGAGGTCCCATTCGAAGATTTCGTATTCGCCACTGTAAAGGTAGCTGCCCGGGTAATCGGTCGCGGCGTTCTTGCGCACCCACTCGTTTAAATCGCCCGAACAAATGCTCAGGCAATAGCGGTCATGCACCGCCGGAATGCGCATCGCCGATTTGCCGCCGTAACTCAAGCCGTAGAACGCGATGCGCTGCGCGTCCACAAACGGCTGGGCGCCCAGCCAGTCGAGGATGCGCTCGTGTTGTGCGTTGATGACGGAGAAGAGCGTCTTGCCCAGCAGATTGGCCTTGCGCTGGAGCACGCGGAAGGCGTCGCCGCCGCGGTACGGATTGTGCGGCGCGAACACGACAAAGCCGCGCTCGGTCAGCCGCGCGGAGAACGCCTTGTAGCTCGCGTAGGCGCGCGACGATTGGTCGTCCGTGATGGTGGATTCAGGCAGCCCTTCGAGACCGTGCTCGCAGACAACGACGGGCCGGCGCTCGCCGGGCTTGAGATCTTTGGGAAGCAGCAACACGCCCCAGGCGAACACGTCGGGGAAAACGTCGAGCGTCACGTCCCACGCGGTCCAACCCCTCTCCCCGTCCCTCTCCCCATCCGATGGGGAGAGGGACGGGGTGAGGGGCAATCCATTCGTGCCAATTGCCGGTCGCGAGCGCGGGTTCAAAGGCAGCGACGCGTTGGTGAATCTGCCAATGACGTCTTCCTCGAACTGCAGTTTGAACTTCGGCAACAACTTCTCCCACGCGGCAGCGTTCGTCGCTTTGATCGTGTTCCAAAAGTTCGCGGCGCGCGCGCGTTCGCAGTTTTGGAGCAGGCCTTGGGTGAAGTCTTCCAGTTGTTTGACGGCGCGGTGCTGGCGTTCGGCAGCCAGGTCAGGGTCGCCTCCCGGGAAAGCGGACGGCGGGGTTCCCGGTTTCAGCGAAGTCACGCGCTGGCCAAGCGCGGCGAGCAACTCCATCAACGCCTTGTTCGAGCCGGGAGCGACCAGGATGCCCTCCGCGCCGTGAACGAAGCGAATGGTTTCCCCGAATTTTCCGGCCAGATGGCGCGCGCGTTCGACTTCGGCTTCGACCGACGGGAAATCCAAAGTGGCCAGTTTGCCGGGGGCGGCGGTGGAGCGGCGGTTGTCGCGCGGCTTGGGCGGGCCGTTCACCTTGGGCGCGTCACTGTGTTCGACGATCAGCGCGCGCGGGGTGATGAGGCTGGCGAGTTCCGCATCGCCGAATTCTTTCAGCAGCGACCAGACGTTGCGATACTGCGGCTCGGTCCAGACGCGCTGGCGCGAATCGAAGCAGCCGCTGACGAGCGTCGCGTCAATGCGCGGATCGAGCGCGGCGGCGTAAAGGGCGATGAGCGCGCCCTCGCCGTAGCCGGCGAGACCGAGTTTTAAGTTTTGAGTGCTGAGTGTTGAGTTGTGGGCGAACCAATCGGCCAGCGCGAGGACTTTCTGCGCCTCGTAGCCGATGGGGTGGCGGCCGAGTTCCCAGGCCATGCGCCAGAGCCATTCGCGGTGGGGGAGATTGGCCCGGCGGTTGAGTGCGTCGCTGCCCGACCAGGTGTCGTCGCGGCTCACCAGCGCGGGCACGATGACGCGGCAGCCTTGCTCGGCCAGGCGGCGGGCAAACTGGCTTTCCGGAGCAATGCCCGGCGCGAGGCCGGCGAGTTGTTCCGGCGTTTGGTCCGCGTCGGGCAGCGCAATGATGTTGGCGACGGGCGCGGTCTTCGGCTGCAGCAACAAGCCTTCGCCACACACGCCGTCGAACACCGGCCAGCGCACGGCGAACACGTCGTAGGACGCGGCCTCGGCGAGTCTGGCGGAGGTGGGCGTGCTGCTGACGAATTCCAGCTCGCGCACCGGCAGCCGCGCGTCCACCGCGCCGATGATTTTGCGGAGCCGTTCGCGGTTTGGTGCAACGGATTTTTCATAAGCATCGCGCGAAGTGAAGCCACGTTTCCAGTACTGCGCACGGGCCGCGACGGACGTTTCGATCTCGCGGTCAAGAAATTTATCAATGCCCGCGACCATTTGCGCGGACAGGTCGCCTTGCAATGTGAGCGGCTGCGTACCAGGCAAAACCTCGGCGGCGGGAAGCGACGCAGCGAAAGCGGCCGCAATCAGCGCGGCGGCCAGGCGGGCGAGAGGAAGCTTGCGCATGGCGGGAGATTACGAAGACGGCAGGGCGGGCGCAAGGGAGGGAATGAAAGAGCCGAAGTCGCGAAATGAGCGGAGCACAGGCATACCACCCCAGCGGGGCCGCGCTCAGGCCGGCTTCCAGACGCAGGCGGGCTATTGAAGAACTCCTCTTCTCGTAGTCGCCGGCGTCAGTCGGCGCTGATTGCCTGGTTGTCGCCGGGGAATGTTTGCGCCGACTGACGCCGGCGACTACTTTTCGGAAAACTGTGAGGCCGGCCCCTACTTATTCTCCAGCGCCTTCCCGACCGCTTCTTGGATGTCCTCGCCGCGCATTCCTTTCGCCGCGATCTTGCCATCGGGGCCGATGAGGAAAAGCGCGGGGATGCCGTCCACGCCGTATTCGCCGGGGAGCGACGCCTTCGACCAGTCGCCGAGGAAGCCTTGCGTCCATTTCACCTTGTTGTTGGCGGCAAATTCCTTGGGCGCGTCCGCTTCCGGATCCAGGTTCAGGCCGATCATGGCGAAGCGCACATCCTTGCCAAACGTTTCGCAGGTCTCCTTCAAGTGCGGCAGTTCGGCCACGCACGGGCCGCACCACGTGGCCTTGAAATCCAGCAGGACGTACCTGCCTTTGAAGACGGCGAGCTTGAGCGTCTTGCTCGTACCGTCAATGATCACCGTGTCGCCGCGCTTGTCGGTCGGAATCGCCCGAGTGGAGATCTTCTCAATCTTGTTTCCGCGCACGAGCACATGCGAAGGCGCGGAGAGTTTAGCCCGAGTTCCGAAGCTGAAACCACGGATTTCGCGAATGACACGGATAATGAAAACATTCCGTTCGTGAGGCTCTGTACGGATCGGTTCGGGGGGTTCCGTGCAGAAGTTCCGCTTCATCCGTGCCATCCGTGTCATCCGTGGTTCTCCATCCCGGTTTTCGAGCTTAGCACTCTACCCGTCGAAGATGCGGACGTTGGTGATGAGCGTTTGCGCAGGGTGGGTTTGGCCGTTGCGTTCCGGGCTAAACCCGGGGCAACGGAGAGCGCGCCGGGCAAAAGAGAGACGTGGCGATGAGGTTTGGTTGTGTGTGGTTTTCATGGTGGTGGTTTTAAGAATTTGAACAGGAGGGAGCAGAGGAAGCGGAGAATTCTTTTCCGAACTCTGCTCTCTCTGCTTGCTCCTGTTGAATCCGGTTCATGTGCTTTGATGATTGGTTAGAAACTTTAGTCACACAGGTCAGACGGCCACCAGGCTGTGAATCTCCTGCCAGGGCACCGCCGTAATTTTAGGGGCGAGCTTGAATCGTCGGGGCGTGCGGCAGACCACGAAGCCTGCGCGCGCCTTCGGATACTCACTGAGGAAGGTTTGCAGATGTCGCGCGTCCCGTTCCGCCGGCGCCTCGCTCCATTTCACTTCCACCGGCACCCAGCGGTCGTCGCCCACCACGATCCAATCCACTTCCGGCCCGTCGGGATCGCGCCAGAAACGCAACTTCAGATTCGTGGAAATCTCCCGCGTGGCGCGCAGCAGTTCCAGCCCGACGAATTGCCCGAGCAACGCGCCGAGCACGCGTGGGGGCAGGCGACAGCCTTCGTCGGCCGCCGTCCGGCGCACCCCGAGGTCGAAGACGAGATAGCGGGGGGACTTCGTGAGTTTCTTCCGGGTGCGGCTCTCGGACAACGGCTCGATCCGCCCGGCGATCAGGCAGTCCTCCAGGATTTCATAGTAGCCGGCCACGGTCGTGTGGGGCACGCCGAGATCCTGGGCGAGACCGGGAAAGTGGCTGATGTTGCCGGCTTCGAGCGCGGCCAGTTGCAGGAAGCGCGAAAACCTGCCGAGGTTGCGCACCAGCGCCTCGGCCCGCACTTCCTCCTCCAGGTACAGCGTCGTGTAGGCCTGCAAATCTTCTTCCCGCGCCGCGTCGTCGGCCGCCAGCGCCAGGCCGGGCAAGCTGCCATACTACACAGCTTCCGCCAGCGTCGGCGGGACGCGTTCCGCCAGCGACAACGGGTCGAGGCGCAAGAGCAGCAGGCGGCCCGGCAACAGGTTGACGCCCGGACCCCGGCGCAGCTTGCGGGCGGACGACCCCGTGAGAACAAAGCGGGCCAGCCGCCGGTCAACCAGGCCCTGGACCGAATTCACCAACTCCGGCACGCGCTGCACTTCGTCGAGGACGACCAGCGGCTGGCGTCCGCGCGTGCGTCCGGCCAGCGCCTCGACTTCCGCGCCGAGCAGTTGCGGCGTCCGCTCGTAACGTTGCCGCACCTCCGGCCGGAGAAAGTTCAACAGCAGGTCGGGCTGCAACGTCTCCACCAAAGTCGTCTTGCCGGTCTGGCGCGGCCCGAGCAGCAGCACGGACTTCTGCCGCTCCAGCGCCTGGCGCAGGCGCCCGCCGCCCCCGGCGACCAGTTCGACGCCAGTTTTGACGCGGAGGACGATGTTGTGATCCTGCGCCGGCTGAAACGAAGGTCAAACTGGCTGGCGGTTTGGAAACAATGTCCGGTGCCGATGGATGATCTTGCCCTGCGCAGCCGGGAGCGGCCCAGGAGGCTCAAGTTGTGAGCTGGCTGTTGGACGCCGACGTGCGCAGTCAACCGGCGAAGACGCAAGGAAACCGCGCCGTGATCGCCTGGTTGGAGCGGGAACAGGACGCGTGCTAGACGAGTACGATCGTGATCGCCCAAATCGCTTGCTGGGTCCGAACGAAAGAAGGCCGCGCGCGGACCCGATTGCAGCAATGGCTGCGCCGAAGTGTCGAAGCCCTCGAGGGCAGAATCCTCACCTTCAATGTGGCCACGGCGCATGTTGGGGCGGACCAGAAGTTTCTGCTGGAACAGGCCGGTCAGCTCATGCCGGTCGAAGACAGCTACATCGCCGCGACTGCCCGCCGTCACGATCTGACGATAGTGACGGGCAATGGCAAAGATTTCCGACGACCGGGATTGAAGGTGTTTAATCCGTTCAAGGAACTGGCGAACATCGAATCCCGAAACGGGTGAACACACGTTGGCGCTGATCATTTCCTTCTCCGAGCTCCCTTGCGGTGGTGGACCGCGAGGGTGAGATCGTGACCCTCGACGCGTTGCACATCGTCGCCCTCAAGAATCTGCGGGCCAGAACCAATGGCACTGCGAAGCGGCAGGGTCAACCTTCCAGTATTCCAATCTTCCATCATTCCACTCCGCCCGCAATTTGAGTTGGATTCGTCAAAAGCTCTGCTAGGTTGGGAAGGTGACGTTCGAAGAGATGCCCGAAGAATGGCAGGAGTGGCTGGAGCTGACTCCCCTCGAGCGCTTCCGGCAAAGCGAAAAGATCTTCGCCCAATACCTTGACATGGGAGGCAGCCTTGATCCCGACCCCGATCCGACAAGTCCTTTCTACGATCCGGAAACATCAAGTACAGGCGCTGCTTATGGGCGGCCAGGCCTGCGTGTTTTACGGCCCGGCGCAGTTTAGCAAAGACGTTGATCTGGCGCTGCCGGCTTCGGAAGAAAATTTCTCCCGGCTGCTCGCCGCGTTGGGCGAACTCAGCGCAAAACGCATCGCCGTCCCACGATTCGATCCGGCCTTGCTGGCGCGCGGCCACGCGGTGCATTTCCGGTGCCAGGGCGGCGAGGCCGACGGGCGGCGCGGCCCATTGGCTGTTGTCCCGGTCGCAAGTGGACCCGGTGTTCAAACCGAACGTCGTGAACGTCTTCTTGGTGTAGGAAACGAACGGCTGGACGAAAGTGGCGTTCACGTCCGCCCGACTGCTCTCGCCGGCAAAGGACCAGATTTGATTCGCGAGCACGCCATAGATCCAGCCGTTCTGCTGCTTGAGCATCAAGGCGGTGGGCCCGGCACCCCACTTCTCGGTGCCCAGCAAATCATCGTTGGCGGTCGGGAGCAGAAAGACCGGCCCCGCACCCCAGATCCAGCCGCCGCTTGTCGGGGCTTTGGGCGAGAAGAAGAAATTCTGCACGATGTCCGACAAACCGGACTGGCTGGAGGTGCCGAAGATGTTCTCCTGGTAAACGATGGGGACAATCGTGCGCGAGATGACGTTTCAATTTTTCGTTGAGCGAGACGGGAATCACCGACTGCACGTTGACCTTGTATTGAAAGCCGTCGCCGGTCGGGCCCGCGCCAAAGTCGAAGTTGTTCTGGAAGGGCACGCTGATGAGAGCCGCGACGGGGTTCGAGAGTTTCTTGGCCAGTTCGGCGGCGGCGGCCTTGTCGTCGGTCGCCGCGTCCTGTGCGAACAGCGCGGTGGTGGAGAGCGCCAGCGCGCCAACGAGCGCGGCGGCGAGCAGGTTTTGAGTGCGTGAGGTTTTCATGGTTGGGTGCTTCAGGTGGTTGATGGGTCAGGTCACTTCACGTTCCCGAAGTCCAACAGCTTCCAGGCCGTTTCAAAGCGCGGCCACTCCTGGCCGTAGCGGCGGAAGAACGGAAACCGACCCTTGCCGGCCACGGTGGAAATCCAGTTGGCCTCATGACCGGCGGGCGGCTTCGGATCGGCGTAGAGGGATACCGAGCCGTGGGCGTTCCGGTTCAGCGCTGAAATGTTGCCGAGGTCGAGCGGAACGCCCTTGAGCGTGTTGGCCGATGGTGACAGACTCCTGCCGCACCCACAATGTGAGCATGGTGAGCAAGCCCCCCCGGCATGAACCATCTACAATACTCTATAATCATCGGAACGAACTGGATTGAACATTTCACGGACGGTTTTGACTTGAGAAATTTTGCGGCTTGGCGGATTCGCACTCAGAGCGGATTTGCCACGTCCTTCACGCAGCGGAAGCCGACGTGATTGCTGGCGGTGCGCACTTCGCCCTTGCCGCGCGTGCCGACCATGTAGCGGGTGCAATACAGGTCGGTGCAAAGAAACGAGCCGCCGCGATGCACGCGCTTTTTCTCCGTCGGCTCGGCGGGGTCGTAGGGCGTGTCCGGGCCTTGCGGATTGCGCGCCACGCCGCCGGCCAGCATCAGTCGCGCGTAGGTGTCGGGACGATACCAGTCACTGACCCATTCCCACACATTGCCCGCCACGTCGTAGAGGCCGTAGAGGTTCGGCGGAAATTGCGCCACCGGCGCGATGCCCTTGAACCCGTCCTCGCCCGTGTCGCCGTCTTCCACAGGAAACTTGCCCTGGTAAATGTTCGCCTGAAATTTCCCGCCGGGCTTCAACTCATCCCCCCACGCGTACAACTTGCCGGCCACGCCGCCACGCGCGGCGAACTCCCACTCCGCCTCGGTGGGCAATCGCTTGCCCGCCCACTTCGCGAAGGCTGCCGCGTCTTCGTAGGCGATTTGCACCACCGGATATTTCTCGCGGCCTTTGAGGTCGCTGCCCGGCCCAGTG
>CAZIFU010000130.1:0-2176 GCA_964539075.1 uncultured Verrucomicrobiota bacterium
CCAAGCTGAAGCGGTGGAAGACCGGGACCACGAACCGCACGCTCGCCAAGCAGCAGGAAGCCTTGATTAAAACCGATCTCATGAAGGGGTTGGTCAAAAGTGATGAGCTCCAAGCTCCCAAGATGTTTGCGCAATGGGCGAAGGAGTATTTACAGATTGAGGAGGTCAAGGCACTCGATAGCTACCGTGAGCGGTGCCAGCGCATTGAGCGCGTCCTTAACCCTTTCTTTGGCAGGAAACTTCTCCAAGATATCACCGTCAAGGATGTCGAGGACTTTCGGAAGGAGCGAGGTGCTAATCGGGCACAGGCTACGGTCAATGTAGATCACAACATCCTCAAGCACATGCTGAAACATGCCATGAGGCGGGATTACCTCACGCGGAATGTTGCCACACTTGTATCTTCTCCCAAGCCTAAGAACGCAAGAGATCGCGTATTAGAGTCTGAGGAATGGGAGAGGCTCTATAGCGCTGCGCCTGAATGGTACAAACCCGTCTTGGTGATGGGCTACCACACTGGAATGAGACTAGAAGAGATTCTGGGGTCACTGTGGGAATGGGTGGACATAGACAAGAAGCGGATATACCTACCTGGCACTGCTACAAAGAACGGCCAAGATCGAGAAGTGCCAATGACTCCTACCGTGTTTAAGCTACTACGAGCCCTACGGCATCAAGGTGGAGTTGCAAGGATGAAGGGGCTGGTCTTCCTGAAGGATGGGGAGCGAATTACCCACAGCTACCGGACCATGCAGGAAGCCTGCAAGGCTGCACAGATCGAGAATTTCGTCTTCCATGACCTGCGTCATTGCGCGGTAACTAACTTGGCGGATGCAGGAGTAGATATTGAGACGATCATGAAGATCGTCGGCCATTCCTCAGTAGAGATGTTCCTGCGTTATCGAAAGGTGAAAGCGGAGAAGCTCGACGCAGCGATGGATAGTCTTAACACCTATATAACACGTCGAGGATTGGGGCTCGGTAAGTCTACAAGTTTTCAATCAGATCGAAGAATTGGTGCCGAAGGCGGGATTTGAACCCGCACACCCTTTCGGGCGCTAGACCCTGAATCTAGTGCGTCTGCCAGTTTCGCCACTTCGGCTTAGGAAAGTTCAGAGATCAGGGAGCCGCATTATCACCAATGGGGTGCGGTGCCGTCAAGCTGTGCGGGGAGTGCTGTTATCGCTTGGCTGCTAACGCGCCGCGTGGTTCCCACGTCTTTGATGCGGCAATGTCCCGCTGGTCGCCACCCAGGACGATGCGTTCCCGCACGAGGCCGGCTGCGGCGAGCAGGTAAGCCGCAGGAATCCACGGAGCTTCGTCGGCGATCAACGCGTCGAAGCGGACTTTGGCAAAGAGGGGATCGGACGCCACACGCGCCGCCGTCGTTGCGACCAGCCGCTTGTTCTGCAAAAACGCCTGGCGGTTGGTGCCTTCCTGGGCGGCGAGGAGTTCGCGAATTTTCTTCGTGCCGCCCAATCGCTTCACTTCGTCCCTGAGTTCTTTGTATTCAGGCTTCAAGTCTTTTGGGATGGCCGCTTCCGGCGTCAGCTCAGCGATGCGGCGCTGGGCTGTGTCCAGTTCGCCTTTCAGACCCACGATCTGCTGCTCGAAGATGTTGTTGTATTCCACGAGCGACGACTGGTTCTTGCCCAGGGCTTGCATCGCCAACCGCTTCATGAGCGGCAGTGATTCGTAGGTCGCCAGCGTCTCGGTGTTCTCCTTAATCTTGTTCTGCAAGTCCGTCGTCTGGGTGACCAGCCGCCATTCGAGCAGCCGGACTTCATTGAGGTCGCGCTGCTTTTCGGCCTTGTAGGCCAGCAACGGTGTCAATTCACGGAACCGTTCGTACTTGCGGCGCAACGTGGCCTTGTCGGCGCGCGACTTGGCATAGAACTGGTGCATCTGCGCTTCGAAGCCCAGCTCGCCGAGCGTGATGCCCGCGACGGTCTTTTCCACCGGCATCTCGTAGCGGGTGACCAGGCTCTTATATGGTAGGGGCGCGTGCTTGAGCGCGCGGGCAATGAGGCCGGTGATCTCGTCCGACCGCCGGTGATCGGGGCTGATCACGAGCAGCCGTTTATTGTTTCGGGCCAGCGTGACGGCGAGAGTGACGAGTTTGCGCCGGCGCGCGGTCAAATCATCGCTCCAGAAAGTCGTGAAGGCGGCGGACTCC
>CAZIFU010000131.1:0-31792 GCA_964539075.1 uncultured Verrucomicrobiota bacterium
CCGGTTTGGCACCTCGATGTCGGCTCATCGCATCCTGGGGCTGGAGAAGGTCCCAAGGGTCCGGCTGTTCGCCGGTTAAAGCGGTACGCGAGCTGGGTTCAGAACGTCGTGAGACAGTTCGGTCCTTATCCACTGTGGGCGCAGGAAACTTGAGGGGTTCCAACCTTAGTACGAGAGGACCGGGTTGGACGCACTTCTGGTGTGGCAATTGTCGCGTCAGCGGCATCGTTGCGTAGCCATGTGCGGAAGAGATAAGCGCTGAAAGCATCTAAGTGCCAAGCTCCTCCCAAGATATTGTTTCCCCTCCGATTTATCGGAGCTGAAGACCCCATGTAGACCACGTGGTTGATAGGTCAGGCGTGCAAGCGGAGTAATCCGTTCAGCGGACTGATACTAATAGGTCGTGCGGCTTGATCGCTTTTCTTTCACAGAAAGCGAAAACTCGCGAATCGTAAATGCCCGTGTCCTGCCTGTGTGTAGTTTTCAGAGAACGCCAGGCAGTGGCAAGTGACGTGTGACACGTGACAAGTAACTGCGAAGTTCGAATGCTCTTTTAAATTTTGGTGAACGAATTGGCTGGCGACGATCTTGTCACTTGCCACTCGTCACTTGACATATTTTTTGGTGGCCATAAAGCGGTTGCCCGACCCGATCCCATCCCGAACTCGGCCGTCAAACGCCGCCTTGCCGATGGTAGTGCCTGTATAGCTTGCGCGAGAGTAGGTTGCCGCCAGATTTTTTTCCAAAGCCGAAACGAAAGTTTCGGCTTTCTTTTTGGAGAAACCGTTTCTCCAGGATACCAAAAGTAGAATTATGAAACGAAGAAACAGTTGCCAGATGAATGGTTCCTCTGAGGAAAACCGGTCTGGATTTCGAAGCCATTACCTCCCCCGCCCGCTTACCGCCCCGCCTCCTTCCACCGCAAAATGGCAGGCCTTGTGAACGGCCTGCCGGGTGACCCACCCGGTTAACTTCTACTATTCCGTCTCTCCTTTTTTCTTTTTCTTTTCTTTGCTCTTCCCTTCTTCTTTGGGTCCGAGCCGGAGCGACTGGGCCACCTGTTTGCCGCTTTCTTCGTGCCCGTACGCGCTGGCGTCCTCGCCCACCACCGCTTCGTCCAGGGTGGCCGGCTTGCCCATCTTCGTTACCTTCGTGTCGGACGTGATCGAATACGTCCGGTTCTTTTCCTTGCTCCCCAGGGTGATGGTCTTGGCCGTCTTGTCCACGGCCTCGACCTTTCCGCTATATGGGGTGCCCTTGGTTTTGCTTTCTTTTTTCTCTTTTTCTGCTGCGCACAACGTCAGCGCCGGCCCGAAGGCCAGGGCCGCGAGCAGACCGATGCCGAGTATTTTGGTACATGTTTTCTTCATTTTTTTGGTTTTGTTTTGGATGGGTCTCCGGCAGAAACGATTAACAAAACTGCTCCGGACTGCAAGTGTTTTTTCTGCCTCTCTTGTAACCACCGTTCCAACTGCACCTTACGACGTTTCGAATTCCGGGATCGGCCGGATAAATTCCTCGCCAGCACGTTGAAAAACCGCCCCCACTCTGTAGCCGCCGACGTGAGGAGGCGGATTTCGTTGGAATTGCACGTGTGCTGTCCGCCTCCTTACGTCGGCGGCTACTTTTTTAACGGGTTTCTAGCCAGCCGGCGGCAGGCGCAACGTGGTCTCCAGCGGCTGAACGTCAGCCAGTTCCTTGCCCGGCGCAGTGCCGCCCAGTTTTTGAATCTTTTCCCCCGCCGGACGCACCATGCGTTCATAACTGCCCACAGCGTCGTTGAAAGCATCATTGGCTTTTGCCAGTCCGTCGCGAAGGCGCTCGAAATGTTCCGTGAACTTGCACACACGCGCGTAAAGTTCCTGCGCCGCCTCGGCAATCTTCTGCGCGTTTTCCGTCTGCGCATGTTGCTGCCAGCTCACACTCACCGAGCGCAGCAGCGCAATGAGCGACGCGGGCGTTGCCAGCATGATTCGTTTGCCCGCCGCCCACACGATCAGGTCCCGGTCCCCCTCCAGCGCCGCGCTGAAGAGCGATTCCGCCGGCAGAAACAACACCACGTAATCCAGCGCGTTCGGGAACTGGCTCGGATAGTCGCGGTCGGCCAGCGCCTTGATCGTGGCCTTCAGTTTCGTCGCGTGGGCCGCCAGCGACTCCGCCCGCTTCGTCGCATCGGCCGTTTCCAGCGCGCTGAGGAAATCCAGCTCCGGCACTTTGGCGTCCACAATGATGAATCGTTCGCCCGGCAGGCGCACGATCAAGTCCGGCTTCGCGTCGCCGGCCTGCGTCTGTTCGCTGAAATCGCAATGCGCGCTCATGCCCGCCGCCTCGACCACGCGCCGCAACGTCTCCTCGCCCCAGCGCCCGCGCGCCTGGCTGGACTTGAGCACGATGCGGAATTGTTGTGTCTCTTGCGCGAGGGTTTGATTGGACAACGCAAGCGTTTCGAGCTGCTTCTTCACCTCGCCCAGCGTGGAAGCCTGGGAATTTTCGGCTTGTTGCAACCGTCTCTGGTAAGTCTCCAACTGCTGTTTGAGCGGCTCGACCAAACCTTTGATCGCCTCCTGCCGTTCGGTCAAATCGCCTTTCGCTTTTGCTCGAAGCGTTTCGAAACTCTGCTCTGCCAGCCGCAAAAATTCCGGAGCACTCTGTTTCAAGGCCTCCGCGCTCAACGCCCGGAACGCCTCACGCAAATCCGCCAGCGCCTTTTCCTGGGCGGCCTTCGCCTCCTGCAGGGCGCGTTCGTGCAACGCCCGTTGTCCCGCCAAAAGGTTCTCGGCGCCCGACTGGTTCGCCTGGGCCGTGGCCAAGGCCGTCTTGATTTGAACCGCTTCTCCGCGCGATTGGTTCAACTCACCCTCGCGTTGCGCGAGTTGCTGACGCAATTCATTTTCCAGCCGCGCGTCCGGGGCGCCCGTCCGACCGCGTCCCAATAACCAGCCGAAGCTCAGCCCGAGCACGCCCCCCGCGGCAAACACGATCAACCATTGGATTCCGACAGGCATTTTCGATTTATGATTTACGAACTCAGCGTTTGGAGTTCCGCCTTCAGGCGGCTTCTTGCGTCGAAGCGGACCCGACCGCCTGAAGGCGGAACTCCGAACTTGCCAACCGCCGCGTCCATCATGAATCGCAAATCGCAAATTCAGTAATGCGCGATGACTTCGATCTCGACGTTGGCTCCGCGCGGCAGCGCCGCGACCTGCACCGTGGAGCGCGCCGGAAAATCAGCGGTGAAGTAGCGGGCATACACCTCGTTCATCACGGCGAAATCGGCCAGGTTCGTCATGAACACCGTGCTCTTGACGACGTGGGCGAAGGTCAGCTTCTGGTCGTCCAGGATGGCTTTGACGTTTTCCAGCGCGCGTTCGGTCTGCGCCTTGATGTCGCCGGGCATCGGTCCGCCCGGATGGGCCGGATCGAGCGGAATCTGCCCGGCGCAGAAGAGCAGATCGCCCGCGCGGACGGCGTGATTGTAGGGGCCGATCGCCGGGGCGGACCGGGCGGGCTTGATGATGGTTTTTGAGGACATAATGGATTTGGGGTTCAGCTCGGAAAACTGGATGACCGCGGCCAGGATTCAATCAAGCCTTGCTATGCGCCATGGTCTAACGCATTCACCGCCGGAGGTCAAGCCGGGTGGCGCCCGCGCGGCGCTTTGGCTCCAAATCTGGGCAGAATTGAGTTGCTTTTGGACGCAAGAAAATGTTAATTCAATCGATATTCAGAATCCCGATTCCATTTGAAAAAACCGGCCTCCAACCTCGTCGTCCTGAGAGTATTCGCTGTTGTCCCAAGGTGTGCTTGCGGGTTCGAATACCCTTGAACCGCTAATAATAAATTTGAAACCTCCTCACGATTACGATGCGTGCCGAGCCGTATTTCCATAAGTTGAAGCGGCCATTCCAGCCCGCGCTGGCCTTCGGCCTCGCGCTGACTTGCCTGGCCGCGTGGGAAGTTTCCGCGCAAACCACCAACAGTTGGACCAACACCGTGAGCGGCAACTGGACGGCCGCGACCAACTGGACGCCCGGCGCGCCTGCCAGCGCCCCGACCAACATCCTGCAATTCTTGGCCAGCGCCGGCGTCTCCTACACCGCCACCAACAACTTCGCCAGCCCGTTCATTCTCAACCGCCTCGTTCTGAACAGCACTTCGAGCAACTTGATCACGCTGGCGGGCAACTCGCTGCAGTTCACGCAGAACGTCGCGGTGGCCCCGCAACTTCTTCAAAACGGTTCGGGCGCCTTCCTGATCAGCAACGCGATTGTGCTGGCCACCAACATCACTTTCACGGGCACCGGCACGGGCGCCGTCACCATCGCCGGGATCATCAGCGGCAACCAGAATTTCACCAAGAGCGGCAACTACACGCTCACGTTGAACGGCGTGAACACCTTTGGCGGCACCGGCAGAACCATCACCCTCAACGGCGGCACCCTGGCGGTCAGCGCCAACAGCCGGCTGGGCAGCACGCTCAACGCCATCAGCATCGCCACCAACGCGACCCTTCAAATCAACGGCTCGTTCAACAACGCCCCCACCATCACGCTGGGCACCCGCGGTGGCCGCGTGGAAGTCACCGGCGCCAACGTCCTCACGCAGAGCGGCCTCCTGACCGGCAACAACGGCTTCACCAAAAACGGCACCGGCATCCTGGTGTTGCAGGCCACCTCGGCGCGCAACAGCACAACCACCAACAACGCCGGCATCCTGCAACTCGACAATTCCGCCGCGCTCGGCACCGGGGCCATCCGGCTCAACGGCGGCACCTTTGCCTACAACGACCTTGATCTGCTCGGCAACAGTTTCACCCTGGCCGGCGGGACGCTCGGAGGGACGCTGGGCACGCTGGGCGGCCCGCGCCTTTTCACCGGCAACGTGAGTGTCGTCAGCAACAGTTTCATCAGTTTGCAAGACGCGCGCGATGCCACCACCAACGTGGACCTCACGCTCTCAGGCGTGTTGTCCGGCAGCAGCAACCTCAGCGTCTTGGCCGGCGCCCAGCCGGGCGCGCTGACGCTCAGCAACCGTCTGAACACCTTCTCCGGCACACTCAACGTCGGCAGCAACGTCACCGTCATCGCCCTGCATACCAACGGAACGCCGCTGGCCTCGGCTACGCTGGCGCTGGCGGGCGGCTCGGCGGTCAGCCTGCAGTACGGCACGACCAACGGCGGCAACACCAACTTCAATTTCCTCGTCACCAACAAAGTGATCGTCACCGGCGACGCCTCGCTCGACGTGCGGCGGCCCATCGGCACCGTCGGGCTTTCCAACCTCATCACCTTCAGCACCCTCAGCAACAACAACAGCCGCCTGACCACGAGCGGCGCCAACAATTACAACATCAAATTCAACGGCCCGGCCACACTCGAAGGCGGCGCCACGTTCAACGTCACCAGCGCCAACGTCAGTCTGGATGGCGCGGTCGGCGACGGCGCCAGTCCTGGTTCGCTGACGAAATCCGGCAACGGCACGTTATTCCTCACCAACCTGAACAACAACACGTACACCGGCGGCACGAGGGTCAACGCCGGCACATTGTTGGCGTGGGGCGGCAGCAACGCAGTGGCCGCAACCTTTGTCACCAGCCCGCTCGGCCCCGGTGATCTGACGCTGGCCGGTGGCACGTTGGATTTGCGGAGCGACACCAACCAGATTTTCGGATCGGTGGCCGGCTACAACGTCAGCGTGATCGGCAACGCCGCGCTCAACGTGGCCCGCATCACCACCAACGGCGGCAACGGCAATGTCCTCGAGTTGGGCGCTCTGTCCCTCGGCGCGGTGACTTTCAACGCCAGCGGAAACAACACCGACGATTACATTTTGAAATTCAACGGCGGCGTCACGCTCAGCGGCAACGCCGTCATCACCAACACCGCGCCCCTGATCCTCGTCGGAGCGATCACGGACAACGGCGGCGGCTACTCGCTGGCCAAGACCGGCGCCGACCGGTTGTTTCTCACGAACCTGGACAATCACACTTACAGCGGCGGAACCAGCCTCGCCAACGGTCAGTTGCGGGTGGCCGCCACCAGCGGCACCGCCGACAACCAGGTGCTCGGCACCGGCCCACTCACGCTCACGGGCGGCACGCTGGAATTGCGCGCGCCCAACATCACCCAGAAATTCGGCCAGGGCCTGGGCTACGACGTGACGGTGGCCGCCAACGCCACCATTGACGTGCGCACGCTCACCGCCGGCAACAACGGCGTGATCCAACTGGGCACCCTGACCAACAACGGCGTGCAATTGACCGTCAGCAACGCCAACACTTTCAGCCTGCTCATCGCCGGCGACACGGTGATCAAAAACACTTCCACTTTCAGCGTCGTCGCAACGGGCGGGCTGCAATTGAACTCGCTTCAGGAAGGAACCCCCGGCGCCATCTTGCGGAAAACCGGCAGCGAGCGCCTGCTTTACAACAACATCGCGCCGCCCGCTTTCACCGGCGGCACGCTCATCGAACACGGCCAGGTGGCCTGGCGCCCCAACGTTCCAGGTGAATACCAGTTTGGTCCGGGAACCATCACCCTTGATGGCGGCGGCTCCTTCGCGTTTCAAAACAACCTCACGGCCGGATACGTCTTCTCCAATCAGATCATCGTCAATGCCGCCATCGGCCGAGGCAGCGTTGCCAGCAACGGCGGCGGCGTGCTCGACTTCACCGCGCAAGGCACCGGCAGTCCGCGCGTGACCAACGCCGGCAGCATTCTGCTGCGCGGGCCGCTGACGATTGTGGCCGGGACCGCGGGGGATTACGGCACGAATAATTTCGTCGCCACGTTTACGGGGCCGATCACCTTGTCCGGCGGCGACCGCCGGCTGGTGGTCAACAGTTCGGGCGGCGGCACGGGCGACCGGATTGTGTTCAACAATCCCTTTTTGCAGGACGGGTCGCCGCGCACGCTGACAATCATTGCCAACAACAGCGCGGGCGCGGAATTGGGCGGGGACAACAGCGGGTTCACCGGCGGTTTCCGGATCGCGCCATCCTTCGCCGGTCGCACGGGCCGCGTGTTGTTCGCCAACACCAACGCGCTGCCGGGCGGCCTCGTGAACGTGGAAAGCCACGCCTTCGCCGGCCTGGGCTTCAGTCTGGCCTCGCTGGGTGTTGCCAATCTGTTCAGCAAATTCAATTTCGCGCCCGACAGCATCCTCGGTCTGACCGTGAACAACACGCAGGACATTGACTTGAGTCCGGCAGGATTCAACCGCGACATCCGGCTGGGCGTGCCCGAAGGGTTTTCGATCAACAACACCGGCGTGATCACGCCCTTCGGCGCCGTCTATAAATTCGGCGGCGGCAACGGCACGCTGACTCTCACCGCGACCGATGCCTTGCGCGACAATGGGCCGACCAACCGGAGCCTGGACGTTCATCCGAATCCGTTTGCTTCGCCCATCGCGGCGGTGCCGGCGGGCACGCTCATTCTGGCGTCGAGCAACAGCTTCACCGGCGGGACCGTGCTCAACGCGGGGACGCTCAACATCACGGCCGGCCGCACGAACACTCCTCTGGGCACCGGCCGGGTGGATACCTACGCGCTGCTGATCGCCAGCGGCAGCGGCGGCTCATTTGCCGACGCCGCCGGCAACGGCAACAACAATGTTATTGTGAGCCATCCCGGCAGCGAGGTGCGACTGGACAATGGCAGTGCCTCCAACCCCAACCGGTTCGGCGACGCTGCGCCGCTGGCGTTGAACGGCGCGATTTTCCGGCTCATTGGCCGCGGCAGCGTCAACAGCAACACCACCGAACAGGTGGGCGACATTTCCTTCGCCGGCGGCAGCCAGCTCACCATTTCCGGCAGCACCAGCAGCGGCGCGACCGCCACGCTCACGGCCAACAGTTTGACCCGCACGGGCAGCGGGACTTTGCAATTCAACCACAGCACCGGCACCGGGTTGGAGTTCGGCAACGCGAACCAATTCCTGGTCACCATCGCGCCAGCCGTCAGCAACGGCATGACCGACCCCTGGTTCGTCAACGCAACCGACAACACGTTCCTGGATTACGGGGTGAACGGCTTCGCCAACATCACCTATTCCTCAACCAGTCTGGCCACCGCGGGCGCGACCGACACGGTGAACAATTCCGGCCTGGTCACCCTGGCCACCGACCGCACCGTTTACGCCTTGCGCTCCAGCTCGCCCATTTCCGCCGGGGCCAGTTCCAACCTGACGATTGTCAGCGGCGGTTTTATCCTCAGCACCAACGCGACCAATGCCGGGTTGAACCTGAGCTTCGGTGCAGCCGGGACGGGAGAGGCGCTCCTGTTTGTGGCCAACAACTCGACGGCGCGTTTCACCAACACCACTTTCAAAGCCAATGGCATCACCAAATTCGGCGACGGCATTTTGCAGATCCAATCGGGCAGCAGTTATTCCAATGGCTGGAGCATCAACCGCGGCGCCCTCAGCCTGGGTGGCGCCGCCATCAACGGCTTGGGCACCACCAATCCCAACAACCTTGTCTATTTGAACGGTTCGGCTGCACTGCTCTTCGCGGTCGCCAGCAACAACATCACCTACACCGGCGGCCGGATCGTCAACACTGACGTCAACACCATCGGCCTGGAGTTCGGCGGCAACAACAACGACCGCGTGCAGTCGTACAGTTCGGGCATTGACATGAATTCCGTTTCCAACGGGCCACTCGGTTCGGTGCTGACCCTGCGCACCACCAACAGCCGGACGGCTTTTAATTTCCAGGGACCTGTGACGTTGAACGCGGATGCCACCTTCAATGTCACGAACGTCACCTTCCTGAGCGGCGGCTCCAACCGCGTCTCGTTCGTCGGCGGTCTGGCCGGCACCAACCGTTCGCTGCTCAAGATCGGCAACGGCACCCTGGGTCTGCGCGCCAACAGCAGCGGCACCTTTGCCAATAGCGTCATCAACGTCCGGGCCGGCACGCTTTCCGTCGGCCACAACGGCGCGCTGGGCGGCGCCTCCTCCGTCGCCAACATCGCCAGCAACGCCGTCCTGGAGATCGGCTTCACGGTGACCAACTTCGCATCCACGGCGATTTTGAACCTGGCGCCCGGCTCCGCCGAGCGCTGGCTGCATCCACTGGCGCGGTTTGCGGACGCGGTCTCTTCACAGACCTACACCGTGCCGGCCAACGTGAACCTGCAACTGGCGGCCAACCTCACCGGCCTGACCGGCAAAACCATCCGCCTGACCGGCGGCTCGCTCGAAGCCTACACCTTTCTCGATGACACGCGGCCCAACGGCATACTCGTGGACAACAACGTGACCATCGAGCTGGCGGCGGATTCGAAGATCGGGCAGAGCGGTGTGGACCTCGGGCGCACCGGCATCTTCACCAACAACGCTGCGATCACGGAAAGCGGCGGCTCCCGTTCCCTCACCAAAATCGGCCTGGACACCGTGATCCTGGGCAACAACAGCAGTTACAGCGGCGACACTTTCATCAACGAGGGCACGCTGCGGATCGGTGTGGAGGAGGCGCTGCCGTTCTCAACGCGGCTTTCCGTCAGCAACCTCGCCACGTTCGATTTGAACAATTTCAACCAGAGCGTGAGCGGCCTCAGTGGCAACGGGATGGTCACCAACACGGGCGCCAGCTTCCGGAACCTGAATGTTTTCAGCGGCAGCGACACGTCCTTCTCTGGGACGATCGGCGGCAACATCAATCTGCTCAAGCAGGGCGGGGCCGCGTTGACGTTGTCGGGCGCCAGTTCTTTCACGGGCAGCGCCCAGATTTTCGATGGCACGTTGGTGGTGGCGGCCAACGCGATGGGGACCAAAACGCCCCTCGGCAGTTCTTTCGCCCTGATCACCGGCGCCGGTGCGTTGTTGGCCGCCAACGGCATCACCGTGCCGCAAGCCATCACCATTGATGCCAGCCTGTCGGGCACCAAAACGATTGGCGCCGCCACGAGTGGCGCCGCGACGTTCACGGGCGCGGTGAGCCTGCAAGATGCAACCACGCTGACGGCGCCCGCCGGCGGGCGGGCCGATTTCCACGGCGTGATTGACGACGCCGGCAGCACGGCGGTTGTCACCAAGGCCGGCGCGGGCACCGTCAATCTGACCGCGGCCAACACCTACTCCGGCGGCACGACCGTCAACGATGGCACACTGCTGGTCAACAACACCAGCGGTTCGGCCACGGGCTCGGGTGGCGTCAACGTCTTTGCCGGCGCCACCCTCGGTGGCTCCGGGCGCGTCGCCGGGCCGGTGACGGTTTTCGAGGGAACGGTAAAACCGGGCAACTCCGCCGGCAGCCTGCGCTTCGACAGCAATTTCAGCCTTCAATCTCTGGCCAACCTGGCTTTTGAAATCGGCGGATTGATCCCGACCAACGAGTTTGATGTCGTTTCGGTGGGCGGCACCGTGGACTTTGCCGGGACGCTGCAACTGAGTCTGCTGAACAGTTTCCTGCCGCCAACCAACACGACTTGGGCGCTGATGAATTTTGCCGCGCGCACGGCGACTTTTGACAACGCCTTTAACGCGACGCGGCTGACGACCACCGACAATCTGGGTTCCTTCAAGGTCAACTACTCCACGACCAACCTGTTCGTCAGTGAATTTCGTTACAAGGACAACGACGCCGACGGCATTGCCGATGCCTGGGCGTTGAAATATTTCGGCCAGACGCCGTTGCCCAACGGCACCGGACCGGACGACCGGTTCGGGGACAAGGACGGGGACGGGCAAAGCAACTACGCGGAGTATGTGGCGGGGACGGACCCGTTGGACGAACACAGCGTTTTCAAAATGACGGAGGCACAGGTGATGGGGACGAGTTCCTTCGCCATGCGGTTCACCTATGTCAGCGGCAAGACGTATGGGATTCAATTCAGCAGCGACTTGGTGAGTTGGCAGCAGGTGAATGCGCCGAGCCTGACTTTTCCGGAAGCCGGTCAGGCCGAATGGATTGACGACGGAACGCAGACGGGCGGCACGCCGCCCCTGGACCTGCCGGCACCCCGCTTTTACCGTGTTTTAGTGCAATGAGCCGGCCGCTGAAAGGTCGGAAAAAAATTGGATTTCGCGTCTCTTTTAGCTGGTTTTTTGGGATGGAATGATTAAGTTCACAACTCGCACTTAAAGCTTGGGCTGTTCCAAATCCAGAAGCGGGGTTTTGGGCGGCGGGATGCCAAGTGGTTGAGTTCGCGGAACAATCAGAACCCGTCTGGCAACAGATAGACGACCCGATGAAACAATTGCAAGCGTTTGGCAAACCCTTCGGCCGGATTTTCATGCTGGCGGCAATTTGGCTGCTCGCCGCTACCGCCTCCGCGCAAGTCACAAACATTTGGACCAACGCCAGCAGCGGCAACTGGGCCGACACGACCAATTGGTCGCCCCTGGCGCCCCTGAGCGCGCCCGCCACCATCCTGCAGTTCAACGCCAGCGGCACGACCGCCTACACCGCATCGAACAATCTGGCCAATCCGTTTCAACTCAACCGGCTGGTCTTGAACAGCAGTTCCTCGGGCCAGATCACTCTGGCGGGCAGTGCGCTCCAGTTCTCGCCCGATGGCCTGGCCAACCCGCAATTGCTGCAGAATGGATCGGGCAACGTTCTGATCAGCAACGCGCTCACCTTGGACACGAACATGACCTTTGCCGGCGCCGGTTCCGGTACCGTGACCGTCGCGGGCGCCATCAGCGGGGCCAACGCGAATTTCACCAAGAGTGGCAACTACACGCTGGTTCTTACCGTGGCCAATACGTTCGGCAGCCCCGGCCACATCATCACCATCAATGGCGGCACGCTCTCCGTGAATGCCAACAACCGGCTGGGCAACACCACCAACGGCATCAACCTCAGCAGCAATGCGACCTTGCAATTCACCGGCACTTTAACGCAACAGCGCGGCCTCACCAACGGCGCCGGCGGCGGCCGGGTGGAAGTCACCGGCACCAACATCGTGACCTTCAATGCCACCGCCATTCTGGGCGGCAATAATCCCTTCACCAAAAACGGCACCGGCACGTTGATTCTTCAGGCGGTCGCCACGCGCACCGGAACCACCACCAACAATGCCGGCATCCTGCAACTGGACTCCGCCACCGCCCTGGGGGCCAACAACACCAACCAGATCGTCCAGTTGAACGGCGGCACGCTCGCCCATAACAACGCCACCGCGCTGGCCGCCACCATCAACCTCAACGGCGGCACCTTGGGCGCCACTTTGGGCGCGGTCGGCGGCCTCCGCGTGTTCAGCGGCGCGGTGTCCGTCCTCAACAACAGCGCCATCAGCTTGGCCGACGCGCGCAACCCGGCCACCAACGTGAACCTCTCGATCACCGGCCGGCTGACCGGCGCCAGCAATCTGACCATCACGGCAGGCGCTGTTCCGGGTGTGCTGACCTTGAGCAATAATCAGAACACTTTCTCCGGCACGTTCATCGTGGGCAGCAACGCCACATTGTTGGCCACGCACAGCAACGGCATGCCCTTGGCGTCCGCTGCCGTGGTCCTGGGCGACGGTTCCACGCTCGGCCTCCGTTACGGCAGCACCAACCGCGGCAATTCCAATCTCACCTTCCTCGCCAGCAACAACGTCGTCGTCACGGGCAACACCACCATTGACGTGCGGCGCCCTCGCTTCAGCGTCAATAACACCGGGGCGACCAACATCACCGTGTTGGGCAGCCTCAACCTCAGTTCCAACCGGCTCAGCGTCACCGGCTCCAATGCCTACTCGGTGAAGTTCGGCGGCATGACCACCATTGACGCCGGTGCCACGTTCAACCCCACGACCGCCAATATCAGTCTGGACGGCCTGATTGCCAATGGTGCCACTACTGCGTCGTTGACGAAAATGGGGAACGGCACACTGTTCATCACCAACTTCAACAACAATCCCTACAGCGGCGGCACGATCGTCAGCGCCGGCAACTTGCAAGTGGCCGGCAGCCCGTCGGTCACCACGCCGCTGGGCACCGGGGACATTACTCTCAATGGCGGCGTCCTCCAGTTGCGCAGCGACACCAATCAAACCTTCGGGCCAGGCGCCGGTTACGCCGTCACCGTGAATAACACGGCGACCATCAACGTGGACCGTTTCTCGACCAACGGTGGCACCCGGCTCATGACGCTGGGTTCACTGAATCTGCTGGCGACCAGCCCCGCCCGCCTGGCCGTCAGCGGGGCCAATGGCAACACGCTGCGCATCGCCGGCCTGACCACCTTTGGCGGCAACGCGACGATCAGCAACGCCGTCGCTCTTACTCTCGACGGCGGGATCAGTGGCAGCACTTTTGCCCTCACCAAGCTCGGCAACTCGCGGTTGTTCCTCACCAACCTTGGCGCCAGCTTCAGCTACGGCGGGGGGACCCTCATCAACGCCGGCCAGGTCCAGGTTTACGCCATCAACGGACTGGCCGGCAACACACCGGCGGGTTCGGGCAACATTACGATGACCGGTGGTGCGCTCGAATTGCGCGGCGCGGGTGGCGTTCAAAGTTTTGGACCGGGAGCCGGCTATTCGGTGACGTTGAACGGCAACGCCATAATTGATGTGAGGCGTTTCTCGGGCAATTCGGCCAACGGCACCTTGATACTGGCGGGGCTGACGAACAACGGCGCGCAATTGACCGTTACCAACGCCAATAGCTACACGCTGACCTTCAACGGCCCGGTCGTCATCAACGGCGTTGCCACCTTCAAAATCGACAACGGCCGGGCCGCCAATCCCTTCTCCCTGCTGCTGGCCGGCCCGCCGCTCACCGAAGCAACGCCCGGCGCCATCTTCCGGAAGCTCGGCGCCCAGAACTTGGGCTATACCAACCGCGCCAACCCGCTGCACACCGGCGGCACCATCATTGAAAACGGCACGCTCGCATGGCGGCCTAATTCCAATCTGGGTGGCTTCTACCAGTTTGGTTCCGGTGCCATCACCCTGGACGGCGGCGGCGTGTTTGCCTTTCAGAACAACGTCAGCAGCAACTATACGCTGCTCAACAATTACATCGTCAACAACACCGTCGCCAACGGCGGCCGCACCGGCCTGGGCGGCGGGTTGGATTTCAGCCGCCAGACGGCCAATAATCCGCAAGTGACCAATGCCGGCACCGTCACGTTGGGTGGGCCGTTGGTCGTGGACGGAGGCACCGCCGGCAGCGGCACGCCCGCGCGCTTCGTCAATACCATCACCGTGGACGCGCCTTCAGGCTCGATCTACGTCAACAATTCCGGCGGCGGCGCCAACAACCGCATTATCGTTTCCGGCAACATTGTTTCCGACGGTACGCCGCGGCAACTGGTCGTGGGCGCCAACAATGCGGCGGGGCTGGAACTGAGCGGCAACAATAGCGGGTTGGCCGGCATTCTCATCAAACCAGCCTACGTCGGCGACACCGGACGCATCCGCATCATGAACACCAACGCGCTGCCGGGCGGTCTGGTCATGGTCGAATCCGGCGCCTATGTCGGCTTGGGATTCAGCCCGGCCAGCTTGGGCGCTTCGCTGTCGGGCCTGCTCACCCGGTTCAATTTCCAGCCCGGCAGTGTGCTCGGCCTGGACTCAGTGACCAACAATTATCCCCTCGACTTGAGCGCCACGGGTTTGAACCGCGACATTCGGATTGGCGTCTCGGAAGGTTTTTCGACCACGAACTTGAAGCCCGTCACGCCCTTCGCCGCGGAATACAAGCTCGGCGGTGGCGGCGGCAATCTGCTGCTCAACGGCGCCAATCAGTTGACCGGCGCGCACAGCCTGAGCGTCAATCCCAATCCCTACGCCGGTGCCATCGGCAGCGTCCAGCCCGGCACGTTGACCCTTGGTGGCAGCAACAGTTTCAGCGGCGGCACGGTCGTCAACGCCGGCAATCTGGCCATCACCGCGGGCGGTGCCGACACTCCGCTGGGCAGCGGGCTGGTCCGGGTTTATGACACTTTAAGCGTCACCAATGTCGCCGGATCGTTGGCCGATGCCACCGGACTGGCCAATGCCAACGCGCTGCTGCTCCATCCCGACAGCACCTTGCAGTTGGACAACAGTTCGGCCTTCAACGCCAACCGTTTCGGGGACGCTGCCGCTCTGACCTTGAACGGTTCGCGGCTCATCTTGAACGGGCGCAACGCCGCGAGCACCGCCGTGACGGAGACCATCGGGGATGTCACCTTTGGGTGGGGCAGCCAGTTGAACCTCACCGGCAGCATTAGCAACAACGCCACGGCGACCTTGACGGTGAACAGCCTCAATCGGTCCGGCCCCGGCACCTTGCAACTCAACCACGCCACCAACGCCGCCGGGCCGGGCTTTGGTGATTTCGGCATTCTCAACCGCCTCATGGTCGCCACGCCGCCGACGCTCTCCAACCAGATGATGGCTCCTTACATCGTCAATGCCACAGACCACCACTTCGTCACTTACGACGGAACCCTGGGCGTCGTCAACGCGTCTTACACTTCCGCTGACCTCAATGGCGCCCTGGACACGGATATCGTGGATGCCGGCCCGACGATGTTGTTGGGCAGCCCGACGGTTTACGCCCTGCGGACGACCGGAACGATCACCAACACGTCGAGCACGGACACGATCACCCTTCAAAGCGGCGGCCTGCTGTCGGTCAACAATCATGGCAATTTCGCCAACCTGGTTTTTGACAATGGTTCCGGCCCGATCGAGGGACTGCTCTACGTCATCAACACCCTCACCAATTATGGGTCGCTGACCGCCAGCGGCCTCACCAAGTTTGGCGAAGGCACGCTGAATCTCGCCTCCAATCAAACCACCTACGCCAATGGCTGGAACATCAATCGCGGCGTCGTGACCGTCTCCGGCCCCAACCCCGGCCTGAACGGTGTCAACACCGCGCTCGGCCTCACGGACCCCGCCAACGTCGTCAACTTGAACGGCGGCGTCTCCCTCAACTTCACTTCCGTCGGCACCAACATCACTTATGCCTCCGGCAAGATCGTCAGCCTCGACGCCAACGTCATCACCGCCAACCTCGGCAACCAGGCGGGCAATACCCAAACCATCGCCCCGCTGGGCCTGGACATGAATTCCTTTTCCAGCGGCCCGCTCGGTTCGGCGCTCCGGTTTGATGTGGACCAGTCCCGCTCGCTCTTGCGCGTCGGCGGCCCGGTGACGCTCAATGCCGACGCCTCCTTCAATGTGCGCAACACCGGCGGCGCCGACAACAACACCGGCGGCTCCAACCGCCTGGACTTTGCCGGCGGGCTGGTGGGTGGCAGCCGCACGCTGACCAAGTTCGGCAATGGCATCCTGGGCCTGCGCACCGACAACAGCGCGACGTTTACCGGCGGCGTCATCAACGTCAACGGTGGCACGCTCGCTCTCAGCCACAACGGCGCGGTGGGCGACGCCGCCTCGACCGTCAACATCGCCAGCAACGCCGTGCTGGAAATTCTGGCCGGCACAATCCAATTCCTCCCCACCGCGACGGTCAATCAAAAAGCCGGCTCGGCCGAGCGCTGGCAGGGCGCGTTGAGCCGGTTCGTTAACGCAAATTTTCCCGAAACCTACATCCTGCCGCCCAACGTGAACCTCCAGGTGGCGGTGAGCTTGACCAATCTGACCAGCAAAAACATTCGTCTGAACGGCGGTTCCATCGAGGCCTACAATTACGTCGATGATGCAAGGACCATCAACAACATCCTGATCACTTCCGGCGTGACCATTCAGTTGGGCGCCGACTCGAAGATCGGCCAGAGTGGCGTGGACGTTGGTAAGAGCGGCACCATTTTCTCCAACAACGCTTCCATCGTGGACTTCGGCGGCTCGCGCTCCTTGAGCAAAATCGGCCCGGACACAGTGGTGCTGGGCGGGCTGAACTCCTGGTCCGGACAGACGTTTGTCAACGAAGGAACTTTGCGGCTGGGCGTCACCGACGGACTGCCCACCACCACGATCTTGAACGTGAACGACGCCGCCATCTTCGACCTGAATAATTTCGACCAGACCGTTTCGGGCTTGAACGGCAACGGCAGGATCACCAACAGCGTCAACACCAACCGCACTCTGGTGGTTTACAGTCCGGACCCTTCCGTGTTTTCGGGCACCATCCGGGGCAACCTCAACCTCAACAAGTCGGGAAGTGGTTCGTTGACGCTCTCCGGGGCCAACACCTATAACGGTTCCACCCAAATCGCCGACGGTTCCGTCCGGGTGGGCGCCGACGCGGTCAACGGAACCAGCCCGCTGGGCATCTTCACTGCCCAGGTGTTGCTCACCGGCGACTCCGGTGTGTACACAGCCGGCCCCTACACGGTGCCGCAGGGTGTGCTCGTGGACCCTTCCGTCCCCGGAACCAAAACCATCGGCGGCGACTCGGCGCACGTTTCCACCTTTAACGGCCCCATCACGCTGCTTGACCCCGTCAACCTGACCGCGGCAGCCGGCGGCCGGGTCAGTTTCAACGGCGTCATCAGCGAGACGACCGGCGGCGGCCTCAGTGTGACCAAATCCGGCGAAGGCATTGTGAATCTGACCGCCGACAACATCTACACCGGCCCCACCGCCGTCAACGCCGGCACGCTGCTGGTCAACAACTCCACCGGCTCCGGTACCGGCGCCGGCGACGTCACCGTCAACGCGGGCGCCACGCTCGGCGGTTCGGGCCACATCGCCGGCTCGGTGACGATATTCGAAGGCGCGCTCAAGCCCGGCAATTCCGCCGGCGCCCTGCGCATTGACAACAACCTCAGCCTCCAGTCCCTGGCCAGCATGAGTTTTGAAATCGGTGGCCTGCTGCAAACCAACGAATATGATTTCGTCTCGGTCGGCGGCAACGTGGACTTCTTTGGCGCCTTGCAGCTCTCCCTGCTGAACAGCTTCCTGCCGCCCACCAACCTGACCTGGACACTCATTGAGTTTGCCTCGCGCACAGGCACCTTTGAAAACGCCAGCAACGGCTCCCGGCTCACCACGACCGACAACCTCGGCTCCTTCAAAGTCAATTACTCTGCGAACAACCTGGTCGCGAGCGAATTTCTCTACAAGGACAACGACGCCGATGGCATCGCCGACGCCTGGGCGCTGAAATACTTCGGCCAGACACCGCTGCCCAACGGGACCGGCCCGAACGACCGCTTCGGCGACAAGGACGGCGACGGGTTGAGCAATTACGGCGAGTATGTCGCCGGGACCGACCCGCTCGATGAGCACAGCGTCTTCCGGGTGATGTCCGCGGGAGTGATGGGCAGCAACTCTTTCGCGGTCCAGTTCACTTACTTGGCCGGCAAGACCTACCGTATTCAGTTCACCAGCGACATGGCCAGTTGGATGCAGGTCAATTCGCCCCTCCTGACGTTCCCGCAGGCGGACCTCGCGCAATGGATTGATGACGGCACGCAAACTGGCGGAACGGCGCCGCTGAACCTCGGCACGCCCCGGTTCTACCGCGTCCTGGTGCAATAAGTTTGGAGTCCAGGCTTCAGCCTGTCAGCGGCGCGCAGGCTAAAGAGGCTGTGTGAAAAACCCTTCGTGACGGTTTGTCCTCGTCCTCGCTCTCGTCCTCGTCCTCGATTTCTCAAGGGTTTTCGAGGACGAGGACGGGGACGAGAACGAGAAGGATGCGGCGTTGGGGTATTTTTCACACAGCCTCCAAAGCCTGAACTCCGAACGTTCAAAAATATTTCTTCAGGATCGGCTCCAGTTCTTTTTTTAGCTTCGCAGGCCAGAGCTTCTTGTCGGTCATGATCGCGTTGCGCAGCGCGTCATGACACGGCCAGTCCGGCTCCGCCGGAATTTGCGGGAGCACGCGGCGGATGATGCGCTGGGCCGCGGCGGCGTTCTGGTGCAGGTTCTCGAGGACCATCTCAACGGTCACGTGCGCCTCGTCCCCCTTCCAGCAATCGTAGTCGGTGATCATCGCCATGTTCGCGTAAGCGATCTCGGCTTCGCGGGCGCATTTGGCCTCGCCGAGGTTCGTCATGCCGATCACGTCGTAGCCCAGCCGGTGATTCGTCAGCGACTCCGCGCGCGTGCTGAACGCCGGGCCTTCCATGTTCACGTAAGTGCCGCCGTCGTGAATTCTGATCTTTCGGAGGGACGAGCTACGCGAGCCCCCAACTGATTTCGCCCGGGATGTTTGGGACTCGTGTAACTCGTCCCTCCCGGCTTTCAAAATCAACTGCCGCAGTTCCTCGCAGATCGGGTCGGCAAACGCGATGTGCGCCACGATGCCGCGCCCGAAAAAGGTGTGCGCCGTGGATTGCTTGGTGCGGTCGAGAAACTGGTCCGGGAGCACGATGTCGCACGGCCGGTATTTCGCCTGCAACGAGCCGACCGCGCTGACGCTGATGATCCAGGCGACGCCGAGCTGTTTCATCGCCCAGAGGTTCGCGCGATGGTTCAGTTCGGTCGGCAGAAGGCGATGGCCCCGGCCATGGCGCGGCAGAAATACCACCGCCCGCCCGGCCAGTTCGCCGGTCAGAAACTCATCCGAAGGCGCGCCGAAGGGCGTTTTGACCTCCACCCATTTTTGCCGGGTGAACCCTTCGATGTGATAAAGGCCGCTGCCGCCAATGATGCCGATGCGATGTTCAGACATAAAATTAGAATGGTGTCCGCCCGCCGAAACGCCGCGCCGAAAATGGAATTTCAAAGCGCGCTTTGCAACGCAAAAGCTTCCGCGAAAGTGTTGGACGAAAAATAGGTTTGTCACCCGGACCCTTTGCGTTCATCAATGCGCCGTTCCGTTTTGAAAGACAACCACCAGCAACTTTTGGCTTTGCCGCACAGGCGGCCTCCAGCCTGATGACTCCTGAGCTTCCCATCGAAGCCTTTGAAATTTTTTGCGGCGGCCTCGACCACCCGGAAGGCCTGGCATTCGATCGCCGGGGCGACCTTTGGGCCGGCGGCGAAGCCGGGCAGATCTATCGCATCTCGCCCGCGGGCCAGGCGCAACAGGTGGCCGGCCTGGGCGGATTTTGCGGCGGCCTGGCGTTGTCTCCTGCCGACGAACTCTTCGTCTGCAATCCGGCCCTGGGTATCGTGCGCGTGCAGCCCAACGGTGAGTTCTCCGTGTTCGCCAGCCAGGTCGCCGCCCGGAAACTCATCTGCCCCAATTACGGCTTGTTTGATTCCGCCGGAAATTATTACGTCACCGATTCCGGCCAGTGGAAAAAGGGCAACGGCTGCCTGCTGCGCTTTTCGCCGGGCGGGCGCGGGGAGATGCTCGCCGGCCCCTTGGGTTACGCCAACGGGCTGGCCCTGGGCGCAGACGAAAAGTTTCTTTTCCTCGTCGAGAGTGACACGGACTCGGTTTTCCGGTTTGAAATCCGCGCCGGGGGCGCGCTCGGCCCGCCGGAGCTTTACGCCGCCGGGTGCGGCCGTTTTCCTGACGGCCTCACCCTGGATGCGGAAGGCAATCTTTATGTCTGCTGCTACGCCTCGGATGAAATCCATCGGATCAGTCCGTCGCGCGAAAAAACATTGTTCGCCTGGGACCGCCACGGTCTGTTGCTCGGCAGCCCGACGAACATGGCGTTCGGCGGCGCCGGTTTTGACGAGCTTTACGTGGCCAACCTGGGCCGTACGACCATCACGCGGGCGCGCCTCAGCCGACGCGGCCAGCCGCTGGCGAACCAGCAGGCGGCCCTGAAATCAAAACCCCGCCCGATGCCCCTGTGACCGGAACAAGGCTCCATTTTTCTTTTTTATTCCGGGAAGAACGGCTTTCATCTGAGTCATGCCACGACTGAAAGGCAAAGTCGCCATCGTCACCGGTGGCGCGCACGGCATCGGCCGGGCCATTTGCGAAATATTCGCCGCGGAAGGCGCCTCGGTGTTCCTCGTGGACATTGATGCGAAAGCCGGCGGGCAAGCCGCGCGGGCGATCCGGAAAGCCGGCGGGGACACCGTGTTCATTCGCGCCGATGTTGCTTCCGCCCGGCAGACCGCCCGCGCGGTCCAACTCGCAGCGAAGAAAAACGGCCGCGTTGATATCCTGTGCAACAACGCCGCCTGGCTCGGCCAGGGTCACGCCGCCGTCCGCGCCGCGGACGAGGAATGGCAAAAAAACTTTTCCGTCTCGCTCATGGGCACCCAACATTTCACGCGCGCCGTGCTGCCTTTCATGGTGCGCCAGAAGGGCGGGGTGATCCTCAACATCAGTTCCGTTCAGGGAATGGTCGGCGCGCGGAACTCTGCGGCCTACACCAGCATCAAGGCCGCGCTCGTGGGTTTCACCCGCAGTGTGGCTTGCGATTATGGTCCGCACAACATCCGCTGCAACGTGATTTGTCCCGGCGCGATTCACACGCGTATTTCACCGAAGCCCGGCAGCGAATTTCACGCACGACAGGTCGGCAAAACATTGCTCGGCCGCATCGGTCAGCCGCGCGAGGTCGCATGTGCCGCTCTGTTCCTGGCGTCGGATGAATCCTCTTACATTACGGGCGCTGTGCTGCCGGTGGATGGCGGCTGGACGGCCGTGTGATTATGAAACCAAAAAGACGCCAGATTCGGCTGGCTTTTCCAAACACCGGCGAGTCCGTGCTCGCCGAAATGCTCGACGACGAAGCACCGAACGTCTGCCGTCACATTTGGAAAATCCTTCCGCTCGAAAGCAAAGCCGTCCACGCCATGTATTCCGGCGCCGAAGTGTTCGCCCTGCTCGACAAGCCCCGCCCGCTGCCGCCGGAAAACCTCGTGCATTTGCCGTTGCCCGGCGAAATCCTTTTCTTCCATGACCCTGGCAGCGGCGCAATCGGCGCGCGCAAGCCGGTGGCCGAGGTCTGCGTCGTCTATGGACGCGGCGTGGTCCTGCGACAACACGAGGGCGTGCCGACGCATGGCAGTCTTTTCGCGCGCATCCCCGGCGACTGGAAATACGACTGGGTGAACTTCGCGAAGGAATGTCGCCGGGCGCGCTGGGAAGGGCCGCAGGCGTTGCGCATCGAGCGGGTTGAGTGATTTGCGATTAACGATTTACGACCCAACTGGGGAATGGCGCGTCAATCGTAATTCGTAAATCGCAAATTCAGCCGACCCGGTATCGCTTGACCTTCTCCTCATCCAGTTCAACCCCCAGGCCGGGTTTATCATTCGCGCGCGCCTCGCCGGGTTGAATGATCAATGGCTCTCGCACGATGTCGTTCTCGTAAAAAAACGGCCCGATGATGTCGCACGGAAATTCCTCCGCGGCGATGCCGCGCGTGGCGAGCGCCAGTTGAATCATCGCCGCGCTGCCGACGCCCAGTTCCAGATTGCTGCCCACCGTGCACTTCAGGCCGGCTGATTCCGCGAATGCCGCAATCTTTCGTGCCGGACCGATGCCCCCGGCTTTGCCCACGTAAATCGAAAAAACGTCCGCTGCCCCCAGCCGCGCCAGCGTCATCGCATCCTGTAACGTGTAAACGCTCTCGTCGGCGATCACCGGCACGCGGATTTTTTTCCGCACCTCCGCCATGTGCGTTACGTCTTCCGGCGCAACGGGCTGCTCGGCGAAGCAGATGCCGGACTCGCACAGGCGCTCAATGGTTTTCACCGCCGCGTCCACCGACCAGCCGCCGTTCGCGTCCACGCCGAGTTTGATGGCCGGGCCGACGGCTTCGCGCACTGCCTTCAGACGCGCCACGTCCTGGTCCGGGTCGAGGCCGACCTTGACCTTCATCGCTTCGAACCCTTGCTCGACTGCCCCTCTTGCGATCTCCGCAGCCTTGTCCGGCTCGACGCCTGAGACCGACCATTTCGTCGGCACGAACTCACGCATTTTGCCGCCGAGCAACTGATACACCGGCTTGCCCGCCGCTTTGCCCGCGATGTCCCATAGCGCCATTTCAACGCCGGCCTTCGTGAAAAAATTGCCGGCGAACGCGAGTCGAAATCTTTGCGTGAGATTCTCAACCTCAGTTGGATTTTCGCCGACCAGCAACGGCTCAAGATAAGCGCGAATCAGGTGCGCGGCGGTGACCTGGTCTTCCCCGCTCCAGCGCGGCGTGCAGGAGACTTCGCCCACGCCGGTGAGACCTTCGTCCGTGTGCACCTTGACCAGCAGAAACGGCGAGACCGTGTGCGCGCCGCCGCGCCCGCTGCGGATCGCCAGTTCGGGTTTGATCGGGACCCGGATCGGAATGGTTTCGATGCGCGTGATCTTCATGTGCGTTCCAGGCCGGCCGGGGCCGTGGTGGAAGCGTTGCGCAGGCTGAGCAGCGTCTTGATGATTTCCCGCTGCAACACTTCCGCCGCGCCCTGGTCAAAGGGGGAGTTTTCTACTTCGTATCCGCCTTTCGTCCACTCGCCGGCCGAGGCCAGGTACGCCCTGCGTCCGTTGGTGTAACCTGAAACGAGCGTAACAGGGAACGGCGACTGGCGCTTGAGGGCCAGTCCGATTTCGCAGAACGGTTCCACGTTGCAGCCGACGAGGGCCACGTCTCCGAAGCAAATGAAGTGAGTTCGCACGCCGGCGTCGGGGCGCCCGCCGAAATCCTCGGCCAGGCGCAGTTGGATGTCGGCGCGCCGGGCCTGGTAAATGGCCTCGGTGACCGCCACCGCGTCTCCGTCGGCCCGCGCGCCCCGCAATTTTTCCTTCCAGAGTTGAAGTTGTTCCGCGGCGACTTTTTTTTCCGGGAGGCCGGCGCGCAAGGGGAGCGGGATGTCGTGGTCCGCAACTTGAAGCGGCAGGCCCGGGTGCGTTTTGAACTCCGATTCATACCTGCCCAGCGGCGCGCCGGAGGGGATGATCTCACAAAGTTGTTCGCCCGTCGGAAGGCAATCCAGACCGAGGGCGATTTTTGCGGCTTCGTGGCCCAGTACCGCGCCGAGCTGGCGATACACTTTCACGTCGGCTTGAAATCCTTGCACCGGCCCCTGGTCGCCGGCCGCGCCGAGGAGGAACAAACATTTGCCGCCGACGGCCGCCTCGACGACGCGCTTCATCGCGCCGGGATAATCGGGCGTGATGAGCCGGTTTGCCGGTCCCATGATCGTGGGGTGACAGGCGTAGTTGACCAGCGTCGCAACCGTCTGGCCGTCGAGCGCGTCGAGTTTGACGACCAGCACTTCGGGGTCGCAGGGGCCGTCGCGGTTCGTCCCGAGAAAACGCCCGCCGTCCGGCGTGGCGGCGCGGCGATTGATGTTGATGCGGCATTCGCCGCGACCGGCGCGCATTTTTACCGGCTGCAAATTTGCCCGTGCTTCACACGCCGCTTCGGCGGACCAGCGGCTGAGGTTGTCGAACCACGGCCCAACCAGCTCGTAGCCTTTCTCAATCCAGCTTTTGTAAGGGACCGGCCCGGAGTGGGTGTGCGTGGCGGACGCCCGGATATTATGGGCGGGCAGGCCGGTCGCCTGGCTCACGGCGGCGCGAATCTGGTCGGCGCGCTCGTTGGTGAGGATTTGAATGTCAACGTCGAGGATCAGCGCGGTCGTGGAGTGGTCCGCGAGCGCAAGCGCCGTGACCCACAGGTCCAGGTCAATGCCTGCGGCCTGCTCGTGCTGCTGCGCGCCCCAGCCGCCGTGCGCGATGCCGGGCGGCGGATTGATGCAACGGCGGCCGGTGCCTGCCAGCAAGAATGTGCTTTCAGAGTTCACGCGAGTCTTTCCAAGGCGAATCGTAGCAGCCGACGTGAGGAGGCTCTAATCTTTTCGCAGGTGGGAAAGTGAGAAAGCGGGCGGGTGAGAAAGCGCGCTGCGGCTGACGTTTCTCACTTTCCCGCTTTCTCACCTGCCCACTTTCAACTCGTTTTCAGTTTGAGCCTCCTCACGTCGGCTGCCACAATTCACCACGGATGCTGGATGCGAAACCAAAGGAAAAATCCGTAAATCGCCAACACGATCCCCACGAACAACAGCCACCAGATGCGCCAATCCTTCCAACCGCGATAACGGCGCCGCTCGGCTTCCGGCAGCGACAGACAGGATTTGTTCCAGATGATGCCTTCGGTTTTTTCCCTTGATGGCGGCGTGGTCAGCAGCGAGACGCTGGTCATGATGGCCATGCAGAAAATCCACGCGCCAAGCGCCCGATGGTTGTAGGTGTTGTAGGCGCTGAGGAACGGAACGTGGGGGAACAGAACGTTTTCCAGCAGCCAGGTGAAAATAAAACCCGAGACAATGGTCGCCACGGCGCCCGTCGCGTTCGCCCGCCGCCACAAAATTCCCAGCGTGAACACCACGGCAAACGGCGGGGCGATGTAAAAGAACACGTTTTGCACCTTCTCGAACAGCGGCGTGGTCGTCCGGGTGTATTCAATTGCGATCCAGATGCTCGCGGCCAGCACGACCACGCCGCTCCAGCGGCCGAAACGCACCTGCCGCTCCTCGCTCACGTCCGGGTTCACCAGTTTTTTATAGAGGTCAATCGTGATGAGCGTTGAAGCCGAGTTGAGCACGGTGGACACCGTGGACATCAACGCCGCGGCCATGCCGGCGAGCAAAAGCCCCTTGAGGCCGGTGGGAATCAGTTCCTTCACCAGCACCAGATACGCCTGGTCCGGGTGTTCGAGATTCGGAAACATTTTGAACGCGACAATGCCCGGCACGATGAAGAAGAACGGCATGATGATGTGCAGAAAGCCCGCGCAGACGACGCCCACGCGCGCGTGCCATTCGTCTTTGGCTCCCAGGACGCGCTGGACCATGTGCTGGCTCGTGCAGCTATACCACAGGCCCACCGTCAGAAAACCGGTGAACAGACCGGTGAAGGGAAACGGCTTGTGCGTGGGCGGCTTGAACATCTGGAAATGTTCGTTGTGCCCGCGGATGAACTCGGAAATGTTTCCCGCGTGTTGCAACGCCAGCACCGGCACCAGCACGCCCGCGAACAACAGCACAATCATCTGCATGAAATCGGTCCAAGCCGCCGACTTCAACCCGCCGTAGATCGTGTAAAGGCCCGTGGTCACGGCGAAGAAGACAATGGACGGGACCACCGGCACGCCAAAAAAACTTTCCAGCATCAGGCCGCCGGCGTAAAGCGCGCCGGCATTGATCGCCGCGACGTAGCCGATGATGGACACCACCGCAAAAACATAGCGGCAGGCGGAGTTGTAACGGCGTTCCAGGAATTCGGGCATCGTGTACAGACCCGTGCGCACGTAATAGGGCAGGAAAATCAGGATCAGCAGGCTGTAGATGATCCAGGCGTTCCAGTCCCCCGCCGCCAGCACGATGCCGTGCTTGTAGGCGCCGCCCACGTTCGAGATGAAATGCTCGCTGCTGATGTCGGTCGCCACCATGGACGAGCCGACCACGAACCACGGAATCGTTTTGTTGCCCAGGAAGTAAGCCTTGGAGGTTTTTTCACTCCGCCGCGCCACCCAAAATCCGAGGGCCACTGTCAGCACCATGTACGCCGTGAAGATTGCGAGGTCGGCGGGGTTTAGATTGACCTGGGCCGGCATGGGGTCCTTTCATTAAAGAGGTCCGGGCATGTCGCGCACGAGTTCAATTCAACCCGGCCAGCCTGGCAAGCACATTGAGCCTCTCACCATGAACTTGCCAGCAGGAGCGCGGGCGGCCCGCCCGCGTGATCCCGAGGCATGGAGAAACTCGCGGGCGGGCCGCCCGCGCTCCTGTCGCTCGGATGCGGCAGGTTGATGTCTCCCGGTCAAAGCACCTTTACCTTGACGAACCGCGGCGAGGAACGATGAAACTTGATCGGGTTGCGCAACGGCCGGCCAAACCCGTCCAGCTCGATGTGCATCACGTCGCCGTCCGCCAGCGCGACGCCTTCGCCGAAGCTGAATGCGTCCGCGCCCAAGAAATGGACGTGTGCGTCGCCGCGCCGGCGATGGGCGGGAAATTTGAAGTGATGGTGTTCGAGGTTGGCCACCGTGTGCGACATGTTCGTCTCGCCGGTCAGAATTTGCTTCCTCCAGACCGCCCTGCCTTTCCGCTCGATGCGCACGGTGCCGCGCACGTTGTCGAACCTCGCGTTGACGATGAGTTCCGGCCCGAGGGCGCACGTCCGCAGTTTCGACGGCGCGAGGTAGAGATAATTTTTCCTTTCCAGGACGTGGTCTGAGAATTCATTGGCGGCCACGAGACCCACGCGGCGCGGCGCGCCCGAGGCATCAATGACGTAGACGCCGGCCACCTCCGCCTCCTCGCCGCCGTCGTCAGCGAAGGGTGGAACTTCCAGCGGTTCGTTGTGCGCCCGCAATATCGTGCCGCAGCCCTTGTAAAACCATTCCGGCGCCACGCCGATTTTTCCCGGCGCCGGCCGGCCGCCGGCCAGGCCCCACTGAAACATTCGCAGGCTGTCGGTCACAACGGCTTTCTTCTTGCCGCCGGCGTGCATGGCCTGGCGGTTTTGGGCGCTCGCCTTGTGGGTCAATCCCGTTCCAGTGACCAGGCAGCGCGCCGGTTCGTCGGGATGGTCGAAAGCCGGCAGCAGCCGCCAGTCGGATTCACCCCGGTAGATGGAGTCGTAATCCAGCCTCCGGGCGGACAAACCCGCGGAAACCATTTTCGCCAGCGGTTGCCTGTTCGCCAGCGCGGCGTTGGCCAGGTCATAGACGGACCGGTACGAATCAATCAAACGCAGCTCTTCGTCTTGCACCATCGCCACGCGCCGTCCCTGATTCGGGTGTTGGATTTGAACCAGCGAAAATGAAACCGGAATCTGCATGCGCATTTTTTAGCCGGGAGAGGGAGGAGTTTGACCACAGACCGGACAATCTTTGCGCCGCGCGGTCTTGAGCCGGCGGAACTGCATCGTTCGCAGGTCCATCACCAGCAACACGCCGGCCAGCGGCTCGCCCAGGCCGGTCAGCAATTTGATCACTTCGACCGCGCCCAGACAGCCGGCCGCGCCCGACACCGCGCCAATGACCGGAAATTCGCGTTTCCAGTGCGGCGGTTTCTCCGGGACGAAACATTCCAGGCACGGCGTGCGCCCCGGCAGGATCGTCGTGACGTGCGCCTCCAGCGCATACACCGCGCATTCGACCATCGGCTTGCGCGCGGCCACGGCGGCGCGATTCAGGGCAAACCGTTCTTCGAACAAAGGCGCGGCGTCCACGACCACGCCGGCTTGCGCGACGAGCTTCGCGGCGTTCGCGTCAGAGACATTTTCGCCGACGGGGACGATGTCCAGGCGTGGGTTCAATTCGCGCAGGCGGCGGACGATGGAATCCATGCGCGGCTTGCCCAGGCGGTCGTGGGTTTGCAGAAGCTGACGGTTGAGGTCGCTCGGTTTCACCACACCGCCCATGGCGAGCACGAGCTGGCCCACCCCTGCGGCGGCCAGTTGGCAGGCCACCATGCCGCCGAGACCGCCGACGCGCGAAACGAGCACCGACGCGGCCTTGAGTTTGCGCTGGCCTTCCTCGCCCACGCCGGGCACCCACATCTGCCACTCGTAAATGGCGCGTTCTTCGGCGGTCAAGTTTGGAGTCCAAGCTTCAGCTTGTCCCCGCGGCGGCTTGTTCTTCATCGTTTTGATGTTGCCTCGTCGCCGGGATGGGCTAAAGCCTGAACTCCAAACTCTTCGACACGCCCGCCCTCAAGGCGAAAGAGCACGTCGGCAAGCTGCGCGGCCTCGGCCCGGCTGTGCGTGATGTGCAACGCGGTCAGGCCGTGCTCGCGCTGGATGCGCCGGAGCAGCGCGGCCAGATCGTCGCGCATCTCTTCATCGAGCGCGGAGAGCGGTTCATCCAGCAGCAGCACGCCCGGTTTGGCCGCCAGCGCGCGGCCCAACGCGACGCGCTGGCGTTCGCCGCCGGAAAGGTGTTGCGGCCGGCGGTCGAGCAGGTGCGTGACGCCGAGTTGCCCGGCGAGTTCCTTCACGCGCTGCCCGATTTCCGCCGCGGGCCGATGGCGCAACCGCAGCGCGAAGCCGATTTGCTCGCGGACCCTCATCGTGGGAAACAGCGCGCCGTCCTGCGGCACGTAGCCGATGCCCCGCGCGCCGGGCGGTTCGTCCGTCACGTCGCGGCCGCCAATCCACACGCGACCCGAGGCGGTCGGACGCAATCCGCAGAGGATTTCCAGCAACGTCGTTTTGCCGCAACCCGTCCGGCCCATGAGCACCGCGTAGCGCTGCGCCGGAATGGTGAAGCTGACCCCTTCCAGGCGGAAGGCGCCCGCGTGCCACACGATGTTGTCAAAGCGAATCATGCTGAATGCGGCCAGTAATCAGTAATCGGTGTGCAGCAATCAGTTCCCGAAAATGCACACCGGGTCTGACTGATCACTGTCAACTGATGACTGATTATTTCCTTCACAATCGTTCCCCCGCCAACCTCACCGCCACCAGCACGATCATCGCGAGCGCGACCATTACGATGCTCACCGCCACGGCGGCTTCGAGGTTGCCGACGCTCAACTCCAGCCAGACCGAGGTCGGCAACACCTCGGTCTTCAGCCGCGTCGCGCCGGCGAAGACGAGGATCGGGCCGAACTCGCCGAGGCTCCGCGCCCACGCGATGCTGAACGCGGCGAACATCCCGCGCCGCGCCGCCGGCAGCGTCACCAGCCACACCGCGCGCCCGCGCGAGCAACCCAACGTCATTGCCACGTCTTCGGGCCGTGACGATAGATGATCGAACGTCCCGCGCATCGTGCGCACGGCGAACGCCGCGCCGATGACGAATTGCGCCAGCACGACCCCCGCGACCGTGTAGGTGAAGGGCACCACGCGCTCGACCAGATGGCCGAACCGCGTCTGAAACAAAATCAGCAAACACAAGCCCACGACCATCGGCGGCAGCACGATGGGGATGTCGAGCGCGGCATCGAGCAGCGGCTTGCCGCGAAAGCGTCCGCGCGCCAGCAGGTAGCCGACGGGCACCGCGACCAGCAGCGACAACAGCGCCGACGCCGTGCACGTGACCAGGCTCAGTCCGACCGAGTAACGAATCTCCCGCGAATCGAGCGCGTGCAGCAAATGTCCCGGCGTGCTGTAGCTGGCGGTCGCGCCGAGCATGGCGAGGAGAAAAAAAAGGTAGAAGCCCGTGACCACGGACAGCGCCAGCCAGAACGGCGATGCACGGTGGGCGCTCACATGAAGGGGAAATTCGAAAATCGAAATCCGAAGCTCGAAACAAATTCAAACTTTGTGAATTCAAAGAATGCAACAAACGCGGAGGCCGTTTTGCTCATTCGAGCTTTTGGATTTGTTTCGTCCCGCCAAGCGGGAGAGCTTCGGATTTCGGATTTCATTTTTCTTTGAGCCACTCCGGCACCACGATTTCCTTGCTCTGGAGCGGCGCTTCGTCGCCGCGCCACAGGAAACCGGCCTGCTCGAAATCGCCGCGGTTGGCCTTGAGAAAATTCAACAGCCGTTGCGCCAGCTGCCGGTTCGGCGACCCGGCGCGCACGGCGAAAGGCTGCACTGCTTTGGCGCCCGCGTGCTGAATGGGGATGAACTCCAGGTGCTCCGCCTGCGGTTGCACGTTGACGCGATAGACGACCGCCGCGTCCAGCCCGCCGGCGCGCATCTGGTTGATGAGGAAATCCGCGGTGGGCACTTCGACGACGACGTTTTTGCGGATCGAATCCCAGAGCGCCGAGGCCTTGAACATGCCGCGCGTCATGTAGCCGAGCGTGGATTGTTCCGCGTTGCACAAACCGACGCGCAGACCGGGTTGGGCGAGATCGGCGGGCGTGCGCACGTCGCGCGGATTGCCTTTTTTCACCACGATGCCGATGTCCGTCTCGGTGAGGATCACCGCCTCGGGGAATTGCTCCGCGACCGGCGGCACGAAGCACAGGTCGCAGGCGTAGTAGGCGTCGGGAAACTTCGGGTTGCTGGCATTGGTCATCGCCTTCATCGAGGCGCAGAGGATGCCGCAGCCGTTGAACACGGTCGTCAGCGTCACGCCCTCGCGGTCGGCGAATTGCCGGAGCAGTTTCTCGATGGCAATCCGGTTCAAGCCGCCGCTGTAGAGAATCATTTCCGGCTTCGCGGCCCACTTGTCGCCGCCGGCGGGCGTGAAACCGGTCGCCTTGAAAATCACGCCGCCCTTCTCCGGCGCGGCGAGGTAGCGCGCAAACTTCAGCGCTGCCGCAGGCTGCTGGCAAAACCCCAGCACGCCGATGACCGCCGTCTCGTCGCGGCCCGCGAACTCCGGCACTTCGACTTTCTCCAGCCCTTTGAATTGAGGCACGGTCGAGTCGTAAACGATGGCGGCGTCCACCGCGCCGAGCGAAAGGTCGGAGGCGATTTCAGTCACCGTAAATTTCATCACGGCGGCGTGCGCGGCGAGTTGCGGCCAGACGTTGGTCAGCGTGGCGCGCGCGACGCGCCCGATGCTGGCGGCCTCGGGATTGGCCAGCGCCACCTTCACGTCGTCGCGGAGCAGATCGGCGATGGCGCGGATGTTTTTCGGATTGCCGGCGCGCACGGCGATGACGGGATGCTGCCGTGCGACGGGAATCGTTTCACGGACCAGCTCGAATTTCCGCGCGTCGTTCATGGAGCCGTCGTCGGCGGCGAGGTAGAGATCGCCGCGCCGGGCGGTGCGGAGCTGGCTGATGAGCGTGCCCGAGCCGCCGAATTGAATCTGCACTTCAGTGCCGAACTCGCGCTGGAACTCCGCGGCGGCGGCCTCGACGGGTTTCTTGAGGTTTGCGGCGCAATAGATGGTGAGCGTGAAGGGGGAGGAACTTGTGGACTTGTGGCAGCCGGTCAGCAGGGCAGCGGCAAGCAGGGCTGAAGAAATGGCGGCAAATGTTCTCACGACCGTCGAATCATACCGGACGACCTTCAGAATACCAGCGTCGTGCGCAACGCCGCCAAGCGTGAGGATGCCCCGGGCCGCCTGAAGGTGGAACTCCAAACGGGGGCATTACGCGGATGCGCCCTGTTCACTTCGCGCAAGTCTGTGGCGGGGGGTCTTCTCATTGTGATTTGACCTTCAACCCGGCGGCTTTGGCGA
>CAZIFU010000132.1:0-4816 GCA_964539075.1 uncultured Verrucomicrobiota bacterium
GAGGGGAGGACGAGCGTAGGAGGAGGCGAAGCTGGTGGCGGCATCGCCAGCGGTGGTGAGGGCGGTTGCGAGCGGCGGGAAACTCTGAAGTCGGTGTTGGCGGAATTCGGTTGTATCCATTATCAAGAACTGACCCTTTTATGGTATGTGTGGCACACGAATTCAAAGCCGATTGAAATCGTCGGCTTGGATGAGAAGGAAACAATCGAACCGCCTGTCGTCACGGGATAGTTGCCTGTCCTTCAATCTCAGACGGCGCAGAACTTCGGCTCAAGAATCATGCAACAAAACGCAAAAAAGAATTTGAGAAATTGAGATTCTTCCTGCACTTTTCCTGCACAACTGTGCAAGTTGTTGATTGACAGTGGAGCGGGTGAAGGGAATCGAACCCTCGTTTCAGGCTTGGGAAGCCCACGTTCTACCATTGAACCACACCCGCGCCAAAGAACGGCGAACGACTCAATGGGTAGCAGGTTCGACGGCGGAGTGCAAGGGCGGCGTCACCCTTCCGGGAAATCCGAAATCCGAAGCTCGAAAACCGAAACGAATCCACAGCTCGAATGAGAGAATATCAAAACAACGCTCGCGCAGTGGTTTTGGTGATTTGGAATTTGGAATTTAAATTTGTTTCGGATTTCGAGTTTCGGATTTCGGGTTTCAGAACCGGGCTCGAACATTATCGCGGAGAATTTTCTCAGAACCGGATCAATTGCGCCAACTCCCTGGCGCGCTGTTCGATCCCGGCGCGCGTGATTTGCGTGGTCCGGTTCAATCCAAACCCCTCGCAGCAGAAGGAAGCCACGACGCTGCCGTAGATCATCGCCTGGCGCAGGTTCGCCTCCACCGCGCCGCGCGCGCCGGCCAGGTGGCCAATGAGTCCGCCCACGAAGGAATCCCCCGCGCCGGTCGGGTCCACCAGCTTTTCCAGCGGATAGGCGGGCGAGAGAAAAATGCCGAGCGGCGAGGAAAGGATCGCGCCGTGCTCGCCTTTTTTCACGATGACGTAGCGGGGCCCCAGCCGATGGATTTTTTTCAACGCGACGATCAGGTTGTCCTCCCCGGTGAGCAGGCGCGCTTCGGAGTCGTTGAGCACGAGCGCATCAATGCGTTTGAGCAGTTTCAGCAGATCGTCCATCGCAATGTTGATCCAGAGGTCCATCGTGTCGGCGATGACGAATTTCGGGCGCCGCACCTGGGCGAGCACGTGGGCCTGGAGCGACGGCGCGATGTTGGCCAGGAGCACGAACGGGGTGTCGCGGTGCGCGGCGGGCAGGTTGGGATTGAAGTTTTCAAACACGCCCAGCTCGGTGTGGAGCGTGCGGCGGTTGTTCATGTTCACTTCGTATTCCCCGGCCCAATGGAAGGTCTTGCCGGTGACCTGCTGCAGGCCGTCCAGGTTGATGCCGTGCTTGCGGTAAAGCTTGAGGTAGCGCTCCGGAAAATCGTCGCCGACGATGCCGACGATTTTCACCGGCGCAAAAAAACTGGCGGCCACGCCGGCGTGGCTGGCCGAACCGCCCAGCAGCCGCGGGTTTTCGGCGCGCGGCGTTTTGATCGAATCCAGGGCGGTTGAACCGACAATCAGGACGCTCATGCAATTTACGATTTACGATTTACGATTTACGAATTTGACCCGGCGGAAGGTAGTCGCCGGGCAATTTCCTGACAAGCCTTCGTAATGTCGGGCGCGTTGAGGATGGCGGAGACCACGCAGACGCGGCGCGCGCCGGCGGCGAGCACGTCGTCAAGGTTCTGGAGATTGATGCCGCCAATGGCGAACCAGGGGATGGGCACGTGGGCCGCCGCCCAACGGACATAGTCCAGCGTCACGGGCCGGGCCGTGGGTTTGGTGGGGGTGGCAAAGACCGGGCCGACGGCGAGGTAGTCCGGTTCCGCCCGTAACGCGCGAAGGGCTTGCCCGGGCGAATGGGTGCTGAGGCCGAGGCGAAGTGTTGAGTGTTGAGTGTTAAGTGATGAGTGAGACGCGGGGACGGGGACGGGTTCATTCCGCATTCCGCACTCCACATTCCGCACTTCCACGTTCCGCACTTCATCCGCGTGTTGGTGGCCTGCGTCGAAAAAATCCTCCTGGCCGAGATGGCAAAACGGCGCGCCGACTTGCAAAGCGATGGCGGGATGGTCGTTGATGACGAGGCCGACCCCAGCCGCTTGCGTGATGGGTAGGAGCGCTTCGGCCATTCGGCGGATTTCGTCAGGAGCAGAGGATTTCGCGCGAAGCTGGATGAGGTCGGAGCCGCCGTCGCAGAGGCGACGGGCAATTTCCGCCGGGTCGCGGCCGCGCAGGTAAGCGGTATCAACGAACGTATAGAGCCGGCAATCAGCCAACGGTTTCATCGCTGGACGAATTTAGCAAACCCGAGCAAATCTGCCCAACGCGCCGGCTCAGGCACGCTGGGCCAATGGTCTCCGATCTGAAACCGCGGGCAAATCCGGCGCTGCCTGCAGCCGGCTGGTTCGACAATCAAGATGTTCATATCCGCAGAGCTCCAACCCGATCAACAGCGAGCAGATATTGACCACGGATGACACGGATAGCACGGATAAATACGCATCTGCTCATCGGTGTAATCCGTGTAATCCGTGGTCACTCTCCTTCGGCCGAACGAAGTCGTGCACCCAAATTCACCCCGTCCCGACAAGGAAGCGGCGTGCAACCTGGGCCGCCCTTCGTTCAGGGCGCATCCGAATTTTTGGACATGGACTGTGCGCGCGTCCACCAGTCCCGCTGGGACGACCGACAATAGCCCAACGATTTAGAAATTGTCGCAAAACTCCTTTTTCTCGGAGGGACGTCTCGAAGCGATTTGGGCAACACACCCTGAATCGCCGGGCTATGCTTTTTCGTCTTCCTGGCTAAACCAATGACCCGGTGCGTTACCGAAAATTGAGATGCTCGCCTTTCGTTCAGAATCCTCAGCTTTTTGATTGACTTCCAGCCTGAAATAAGGTCTTTTCGCCCTGTCCCAGAAACGAAAACGAAAACCCGCTATGCGCGCCCGAGGGCACTTTGCGCGCCGGAGAACGTCTGTCTGGCCAACTTGGCTGTGGTTCTTCGTCTTCCTGCTTACCCTCGGCCCGGCCTACGCCCTGCCGCTACAACCCGGCGACCTCGACGGCGACGGCCAGCTCACCGTGCGTGACCTCGTCCGCCTCATCGCCCACATCAACGGCTCCGCCCTCCTCGCCCCGCCACTGCGCGGCTACGCCGATGTCAACGGCGACGGCTATATCAATCAGGCCGATGCCGACATGCTCGCCGACGCCATCCTTGGCATTCCCATCACGGCGCAACCCAAGGCCCTCATTGCCGAGCCGGCCTCGGGCGCCAGCGAAGTGGGCGTGACCGTGCGGCCGCGCGTCTATTTTCCGAAACCCATCATCCCCGCCACGCTCAACTCGAACAATTTCTACGCCTCCTTCGCCGGCCAAAAGCTCCCGGCCCACATCGTCCCGGCCAACGACGGCACGTTTGCCTGGCTGTTTTTCGAAACGAACATGCCCAACGCCTCCCAAATCCAGGTGCTCGTGGACGGCTCGGCCATTTCCGTGATCAGCGGTGAAATTCTCGACGCCGACGCCGACGGCGCGCCCGGCGGCCTGTTCAAGTTCAACTTCAGCACTGTGAGCGTCGTCGGCATCCCCAACACCGTCGTCAGCAGTCTCATCGTCGATCCCGGTCCCGACCTCATTCCGCGCACAGCGGACGACGTCAGCTTTGGCGGCAACGGCTTTAACTACCTCCTGCCCATTGCCGGTGTGAAAGTGTATGTGCTCGGGATGGAGAACAACGTGGCCTACACCGACGCCAACGGGCGTTTCACGCTCACCAATATGCCAGTGGGCGACGTGAAAGTGGTCCTCGACGGGCTTACCGCGACCAATGCGCCCGCCGGTTATTACTTCCCCGAGATGGTCATGGACACCACGTTCCTGCCAGGCATCACCAACGGGGTAATGAACATCGTGGACACCAACGGAGTGGTGGTTCGGGACGCCAACGGCGTTCCCATTCGGGCAATCGCCATGTATCTGCCGCGCATCGCGTCCAATGTTTTGCAGACGGTCAGCACAACCAACACGACGCTGGTCACGCTGAATTCCAACGCGGCTTACAATCTTCCGACGAACCAGCAGCAATACCTCACCGTTCAAATTCAATCGAACAGCCTCGTTGGAATGGACGGGCAGCCGCTGTCCTCGGCTCAAATAGGCATCAGCGTGGTGCCGCCCGACCTGGTGCGCGACATGTTGCCGGCAGGTTTGCTCCAGCACACCTTTGACATCACGGTTCAGGCGATGGGCGTCTCAACCTTCTCCACGCCCGCGCCGATGACTTTTCCAAATGTGTTCAATGCGCCGCCGGGAACGAAGCTAAATTTCCTAAGCTTCGATCATACCACCGGACGGCTTGTGATTGAGGGCACGGCGATGGTTTCGGCGGATGGGCTTTACGTCACGACTGATCCCGGAACGGGCATCACACACCCAGGGTGGCATGGGCTAACGCCGCCGGGCAATCCACCCGACCCCCCTTGCGATTGCGATTGCCTCCGAGGCCTACTGGGAGTTGGAAGCGATAGTTATCCTTGCACGGTTAACCTACCAAATGGTGGGTGCTGCGGCGGATGCGCTGATCCATGTCCCGTTGCTGCTACTAGTGTAGTGTTTCATAATTAGCTAGACATATTGAGAATTCTGGTCAAACTCGTCGTCGATGCCAAAAGTTGCCAGCGTTGTGGATCTGTCCGAAGCCGATCGAAATCAACTGAGGCAATGGGTTCGAGCGCAATTCACG
>CAZIFU010000133.1:0-4742 GCA_964539075.1 uncultured Verrucomicrobiota bacterium
CGGAGAGTTCGCTGACCGGCACGCTGAAATGCTGCCAGGTGCCGAAGGTATCCACGAATTTGATGTCCACCATCTTGGCCCCTTGTTTGCGGGCCATCTCGATTACGCTTTTGGGAGTGCTCATGGCTTGTTGATTGCGGAAAAGAATTGAATTGACCGACAAAAAGTCCCCCGGGCTGCGAGGGCGCTTGATAAATTAAATGGCCTGATCTCCGGTTTCCTGGGTGCGAATGCGCGTGGCGCTCTCGATGGGGAGCACAAAAACCTTTCCATCACCGATCTTGCCGGTTTTGGCCGCTTTGACGATGGCTTCGACGGCGGAGGAAACCTGATTGTCCGCCAGCACAATTTCCACTTTGATTTTCGGCAGGAAATCCACCGTGTATTCGCTGCCGCGATAAATTTCCGTATGCCCCTTTTGGCGGCCAAACCCTTTGACTTCCGAAATGGTCATCCCCTCGATGCCCACACTGGTGAGCGCTTCCTTTACATCATCCAGCTTGAAGGGTTTTATGATCGCCTCGATTTTTTTCATCTTAAAGGTTGGGCGCGATACTAACAAGCGAACCACTCCTGTAAACAGGAATTTAAAATAATAATTAAGAATTATTTTCTGTGCCTCGCGCCCGGTCGCAAAAAGCTGGCTGCCGCGGTTCAGCGGGAAATTGATGCTTTGGCTGAAGCTCGCCGGGTTGGCCGGGGCGCAACGCCCGCAAAAGGCTGCCGCACGGTGTCGTGAATCGGGATTGCTAATCTCAACCATTCCTTCGGAAAACAAAATAGAAAAAAACCCGGCCCGAGGCTTGACAAAGCGGGCCGGCAATGGCTAACTGAGGACGGATTACGCGACAGATTTTCGGGCAAGATGACGCCATTGTTCTTTGATTGCCCACACGATTTCGTTTCCGCTGGGTACAGGTGTGAAACGATGTTCCCCGTAATCCTGCTGTGTACCAATTCTGAAATTCCCCGGGTCCTTCGGTCATCCCCTGACTGAAGGATCCGTTCTTTTTTCACTTCATCCCGTCGCCCAGCCGCTTTTCGATCTCCGCGAGGATCAGGCCGCTGGTTTCCTGGGTGGTCAGGTTGGAATTGTTGATGACCCTGGCCCCCAGCGCCACCATCAAGGGCGCGGCGGCGCGCTGGCTGTCGCGCTGGTCGCGGGCCGCCAGGTTTTCCTGCACGCCCTCGGCGGCCCGACGCTGGATGCGCTCCTGCAATGAGGCGTCGAGGTAAAATTTGAAATTCGTTTCGGGGAAAACATTCGTGCCGATGTCGCGGCCTTCCATCACCAGGTTGCCGAACCGGACGCATTCCCGTTGTTTTTTCTTCATCCACTCGCGCACCTTGGGGATGGCCGCCACGTGCGACACCGCCGCGCTGGTCTCGGCGGTGCGGATTTCCCGGGCGGGATGGTGGCCGTCCACCAGCAGCCGGACGTGGTCTTCGGCGCATTCCAGCGAAGTCTTCCATTTGCGGCACAACGCGGCCACCGCTTTGGTGTCGTGGACGTCCACTTTTTTTTTCAGGCAATACCAGGCCAGCGTGCGGTACATCGCCCCGGTGTCCACGTAAACGTAGCCCAACGCCCGGGCCACCAGTCTGGCGTTGGTGCTCTTGCCGCTGGCGCTGGTGCCGTCAATGGCGATGACAATGGGCCGGATCAAGCGCGCCAGCGGATTCGTCGGGTTGGTGGTGGTCGTGCTCAAATGGTGAAACGTGACTTGGTTGCGTGGGCTACAGGGTTGAACAAGGCTTTGACACGGATCCCGCATGTAACTCGCGCCACTTTTTACTCGGCGTCATTCCGCGAACAACTCCTCCAGACCCAGCTTGCGCCCCGTGCGCCCGTCGCGAATCTCCACGCCCAATCCGCCGGGCGGTGGGGCGGCGAGTTTCTGGAAAAAGTTGGGGAAGGTCTTCTTCACGCAGGCCGGATTTTTGATTTTTATGCCGGGCACTTTCAATCCCAGAATCGCAAAGCACATCGCCAGGCGATGGTCGTTGCAGGTTTCAATCTCAGCGCCGTGGAGCTTGCGGGCCGAAGGAAACACCGTCAGTGCATCACCGTGCTCCAAAACATCCGCGCCACACTTGCTCAATTCCGTCCGCAGGGCCGCGACACGTTCGCATTCCTGGACCCGGAGGCGGCCCAGGTCGGTGAACCGGACGGCTCGGTCGGCCAGCGGAGCCAGCACAATGCCCGTCATGATGCTGTCGCCCAGATCGCGCTGGCGCGAAATCTCCTTCGGCAAAAAGAAGAATTTGGGGAACGCCTCGTCCACCTGCCAGCCCGACCTGGGCCAGTTCACCACCGTCACCGCGCCCGAAAGCGGGAACATCTGCTCCAACACCACGAGAGCACCCCAAAAATAACTGCCGCTGGACGCATCCGGTTCGATGGGGAAACTGCCGCCCTGTCCGGGAAAGGCGGCAATCAATGCTTCCGTCATCGCCACGTAAGGAGATTCCTCGGCGTTTTCACCGGTGATCTCGACTTTCCAGCCGCCCGCTTTGGCGCCCAGCAGCAGCGCCGACGCGAACTGGGAACTCTCCCCGATGCTGACCCTGCATTTGCCCGGCTCCGGCCCCGTGCCGTGAACCACTGCCGGCAGTCTGTCGTTCGGCGAATCCACGCGATAACCCAGCTCGCGCAACGCCTGGAACAACGCCGCCTGCGGACGCTCGTGCATCCGTGGCACACCCTGCAACCGGTAAACACCGCTGCCCAGACAAACCAGCGCCGCCAGAAACCGCGCGGCCGTTCCGGCGTTGCCGACAAAAAGCTCCAGCGGTTTTTCCGCCATGCCGGCGAGCGGGATTTTGCCGCCGAGACCCTGGACGGTGATGGTGCGATTGCAGAACTCGGCCGGGTCCGGCTGCACGTCCACTGGGAAGCCGAGTTTTTGCAGGCACCCGACCATCACCTGCGTGTCCTCGCTCCACAGCGCGCCTGGCAGCGACGTCTTCCCCGCGGCCAGCGCCGCCAGGATCAGCTCCCGGTTGGTGATGCTCTTGGAGCCGGGCACGGTGATTTCGGCGCGCACCGGCGCGGCCAGCGGCACGATTTCGATCAGTTCAGGCAGTGGCATCGGATGGTTTTTAGTTCTTAGTTCTAAGCCGGAACGATTCAGATTGAAAAAACAAGCACCGTTTGGCGGGCTTGGGTTTATGCAAAAACATCCAGCTCGCGAGCCTCAACAGGAGGCGCACCAAACGGTGCACCTGAACCTTGACACCAAAGACCGCACTTCGTCCATCCGGATTTCGTTCACCGACCAGCGTCTCACTGCCCACGGCGGCTTGATCCTCTGGTCGCACTTCCTCCACCAAAAACGCTTCCGCCACCAGTTGCGCCAGGTCTTGCCCCACGCTCCCACCAGTCCCAACACTTACGATCCGACGGATGTGGGGCTGGGCTACGTCGGGGGCATTCTCTGCGGCGCGGACAAGCTTTCGCGTGTGGCCTGGTTGCAAAGTGATCCCGCCGTGGCCGGGGTGCTGGGCCTCGAGGCGGTGGCCAGTCTGTCCACGTTGAGCCGGTTCTTCAGTGTGTTCACGCAGAAGTGTTGTCAGGACTTGAGCGGTTTGCATCGGGAGGCGGTTTATCGGCTGCCTTCGCAACGCGCCGGTTACACGCTGGATTTGGATTCGTGGGCGCTCTTGCACGAGGACGGGCATCAGGAGGGTGTGGCCGTGGGCTACACGCGGCGCGGACTCAAACCGTGTCATCGCCCGCTGATCGCCGGACTGGCCGAAGCAAAGGTGATCGCCAACTACCGGCTGCGTCCGGGCAACACTGCTTGTGTGAACGGCGCGGCGGAGTTTTTGCGCCAGACGGTCACGACGATGCCCAAACACATCCGCGTGGGCCTGGTGCGGGGCGATGCGGGTTTCGGCGATGCCAGCGTGCAAAACACCTGCGCGGACTTGGGGTTGAGGTTCATCTTCGTGGCGAAGTTGACGCAGAAGGTGCAGGCGCTTTGCCGGCATGGGAATGAACACTGGCAGCCGACGCAAGTGGACGGCGTGTCGGTGCAGGAGGCGGAACTGGAGCGACCGGGCCGGCGCCTGATCGTGGTGCGACAGCGGGTGGCCGAACGGCCGCAGGCCGGCGGCAAGACGTTGTTTGAGTTAGAGGGGTATCGGTTTCAGGCGTTGGTGACCAATCTGCCGCGCAGCGTGGACGCGCTCAGCGTGTGGCGGCGTTACAACGGGAGCGCGGGCCGGCCAGCCGGGCGGCGCGCGGGAATCGGTCGTCTGACGTTTTCAGCTTTTTAATTTCGCGCTCCATGAGTTGCAGGTGAATGTGCAGCGCGTTGAGCGGGTTGCCGACCTCGTGCGCCACGCTGGCCGCCAGCAGAGTGAGCGCCTGGAGACGTTCGCTCTCGATGGCTTCGAAGGTTTTCTGGCGGGCTTCGGTGGCGTCGCTGAGGATGAGCGCCACACCCGCGCTGCCGGCGGCTTCGCCATCCAGCGGGGCCGCGTAGAGCCGCAGAAAGCGCGGCCGCGGGTAGGTCACTTCCAATTCATGGCGCGCGATGCGTTTGCCGCCGGCGGCGTCCAGCGCGGCGAGTTTTTTCCAATCCAGGTCCGGGAGGATCCGGCTGATGGATTGGCCCTCCTGCGCCTCCGGTTGCCAGCCCAGCAGCCGCGTGACGGCCTGGTTGAAATAAAGGATCCGCCCGGTCTCGTCCACCACCAGCACGCCGTCTTCGATCGTGTTGAAGAGCGTTTCCAGG